>JAOAAU010000112.1 GCA_026418695.1 Clostridia bacterium | reverse complement strand
GAAAGTGCAAAAGAAAAAATTCAAGAAAAAAGAAAGCGGATTCATCAAGTATAACCATGAGATTATGGGGTTACTTGTATTTGCGCTGGGCGTACTCATTCTATTAAGCTTCTATTTTGAAAAATCCATAGGAGTTTTTGGTACGTTTATTCGCGGATTCCTCCTGGGGTTAATGGGGCTGCCCGCATTTTTGATTCCTCCTTTAATTATCGTTTACTCTGTCTTTATGATATTTAAGAAGGATTCCCTCAATTTCAATCTAAGGATGCTTTATACATTTTGCCTTTTTATGCTGGTTTCCTCCTTATTACAAACAGGATCTTACGACAGTAAGGAATATATCAACCGGGATTTACTCGACTCTGTTCTGAAATTCTATGAAGATGGGAAAGCATTAAAAGGCGGCGGGGTTCTTGGAGGACTTATCAGTACTCCGTTTTTGACGATGTTTCAGGTTGTGGGAACCATCATCATTTTAGTCACACTATCCATAATTGATATTATTTTACTCACCAATATCTCTATCGCTAATTTTATTAGAAATGTTCAATCCTTCTTTGTCCGCTCCTATCAGAATACGGTAACAACAATAAAGGAGAGGGCACAAAGGGAAGAGGATGAGGAAGAAGATGTTGAGCCTGACGTGGTAGGCAACGATAACAACCTCAGTTTGGAATTCAAACCGCAGAAAAAGGTTATTGATCTGAATATCGAAAGGACATCCAGAGAGTTAAAGGAAAAGACCGATAAAAATACAAAAAAGAAAGCTGAACCCGATGAGGCAATTCAGGAAACAGAAGCCATCGAGTTCATCATGTCAGATCTGAAAAAGCAAGAACCTGTGGCTGAATTTAAGCAGAAAGAAAAGCCGCAAAAAGCAGCTCAAGTGAATATTGAAATCCATAATACGGATGTAGAATATAACTACCCGCCGCTGGATCTTTTATACGAATCCAATGAAGATGGTGTAAATTTAAAATCCCTAAAAAATGCTGCACTTGAAGGCGCGAGAAAGCTCGAAGAAACACTGAAAAGCTTCGGAGTTGAAGCAAAGGTGGTTAATGTCAGCAGAGGACCTGCTGTTACGAGATATGAACTTCAGCCAAGTCCTGGTGTGAAGGTAAGTAAAATTGTGAACCTGTCTGATGATATATCGTTGAATCTAGCTGCATCCGGCGTGAGAATCGAAGCTCCGATTCCCGGAAAAGCTGCGATCGGTATAGAAGTACCCAACAAAGAAGTTACTCCGGTATTATTGAGAGAGGTTATTGAATCCGCTGATTTCTTGGAATCATCCTCAAAATTGGCTTTTGCCGTTGGAAAGGATATTTCGGGGAAGAGTGTTGTTGCTGATATCGGCAAAATGCCGCATATGCTTGTTGCAGGAGCAACGGGTTCAGGAAAGAGTGTATGTATCAACAGCTTGATCGTCAGTCTGCTTTATAAAGCATCACCCAATGAAGTCAAGCTGCTAATGGTTGACCCGAAAGTTGTTGAACTCGGGATCTACAATGGCATCCCGCATTTATTGATTCCTGTTGTTACCGATCCACGTAAGGCTGCTGGTGCATTGAATTGGGCAGTTCAGGAAATGGTCAACAGATATAAGCTGTTTGCAGAAAAAGGTGTCCGTGACCTTAAAGGATACAATGCGATGATGAAGGAAGCTTGCGAATCTCAGACATTACCTCAGATTGTCATTATCATCGATGAGTTGGCAGATTTGATGATGGTGGCACCCAATGATGTTGAAGATGCAGTTTGCAGACTTGCTCAGATGGCCAGAGCTGCCGGAATGCATTTGGTTATCGCAACCCAACGTCCTTCGGTAGATGTTATTACCGGAGTTATCAAAGCGAATATTCCTTCCAGAATATCGTTTGCTGTTGCTTCACAGGTGGACTCCAGAACAATTCTGGATATGGCAGGGGCGGAAAAACTGCTTGGAAAAGGGGATATGCTGTTTTATCCGATTGGAGAACCGAAGCCGATTCGCTTGAAAGGTTGTTTCGTGTCAGACAAAGAAGTGGAAAGAGTCGTAGAACATATTAAGGCTACCGGTATTGCAGAATACAATAATGATATTATTGAAGAAATCAGCAGGGAAAAGGAACCGGAAGAGGAAGACCCCGGAGATAATGACGAACTTCTGCCTCAGGCCATCAGTCTTGTAGTGGATGCAGGACAGGCATCCGTATCACTGATCCAAAGAAAGTTCAAAGTCGGTTACGCAAGGGCTGCCAGAATTGTAGATCAAATGGAAGCCCGCGGAATTGTTGGGGCTTTTGAAGGCAGCAAACCCAGACAAGTGTTGATCAGCAAACAGCAGTGGCAGGAATTGCAGTTTAACGAAGATAATAAAAAGAATGCTTAATAGTTAACAAACGCCTTTATACAAATGATAAATTACTAATAACAGAAGATAAACTATTTCCGCAAATTCAATGTAATAATTATTTATAGCTTGATTTGTATAATAAAGGAGGAAATGAAGTGTCTGTTATCGTTGCATTTATCATTGCAGTTATGGTTTTACTTCTCATTTACATGGCCTATCGGCTGTTTTTAAGGCGAAAAGTTTTAATTTTGGCTAGCTTCTGCTTGCAGCTTATTGCCATCACCATTGCCATTCTTGGTTTTACCGGGAATGTACAAACTAACAATATCGTTGAATCGGTCTATATTGTTTTTGGTGTGGTCATCCCAGGAACCTATTTTGTATATGATTACACCCGGATGATGAAAAAAATCAGAGAACAAGGGGTATATGAGGGATTTGTTGAAGCTGTTCCCAAAACCGAATTGGAAGCAGAGGCCAACGGGGCAAATGAAAAAAATATCCGCCCATTAATCAAGGAACTGCAAGTGCCTGAACTCATAAACGACCTGAACATTAATAAAGATGATATACTGAAAAACATCAAAAAGAGTTTGAATCAGGCCCAGGTCTTTATTCAGAAAAAAGACTATGAAAATGCATACGACGTCTATCAACCTCTCATCAGGCTGATCAATAATTGTTCCAGTCTCTATTATAATTTTGGAAACATCTGCTTCAATCAGGGCAATTATTTGGAAGCGCTTCAGAATTATAGAAAAGTCTTTGAGATCAATGAAAAGAATATCAATGAACTCAATTCTAAAGATGATGTCCTCAAGATTGACAAAAAGGATCGGAAAAGCAATCTGTCATTCAGCAAAACGGAAGCTGATATTCGATATGAAGAGCATATGGTTTATTACAATATGGGCAATGTGCTGTTCAAGCTGGGTAGACATGAACAGGCCCTGGAAAGCTACAAAAAGGCAGTGGAAATCAACCCCAATCTTGAAGATGCCAATGAGAATATTGCCAGAACACTCATTGCCTTGAACAAGAAGGATGAAGCCATCGAATATTATAAAAAAATTGTTGAAAGTGATAAAAAGAATTACAATGTTCATTTTATCTTAGGAAAACTCTTCGGAGAATTAAAGCAATACAAGGATGCTACCGAGTCCTTGAAAGAATGTATTCGACTAAATTCCAACTATTCCGAGGCCTATGAAGAACTAGGAAAAATTCTTGTTAAGGCCGGAAATCATGAAGAAGCACTTGATATCTATAGAAAAGTAGTGAAGCAAAAGCCGGACGAGTATAAAGGTTATTATAACCTTGGCACAACCTTATATAAGATGAATAAAAAGGAAGAAGCAGTTGAAATATTTAGAAAAGCGTTAGAATTAAACCCCGAGAGCTATAAATGCTGGTTTAATCTTGCAATAGCGCAAGACGAAATGGGACAACAGGAGGAGGCTGCACAAGCCTTTAAGAAGGTTATCGAATTGAAGGAAGATTTCATAGAAGCCTACAACAACCTTGGAATTTTGCTTTCTACACAAGGAAGACATCTGGAAGCATTGAATATCTACATAAAAGGATTAAAGAAAAACCCTGAGGAATACAGCTTGTATTACAATATGGGAATCACACTGTCCGAAATGGGAAGAACTTCGGAAGCCGTAGATGCATATCAAAATGCTTTGGAAATAAAACCGGATGAACATGAAATCATGGTTCACCTTGGAGCAGCTTTGACTGAGCTTAAAAGATACAATGAAGCGGTTGAAGCGTATAAAGGAGCTCTCAAGGTGAAGACAGAAGACAGTGAGATTTATTATAACCTTTCTGAAGTCTATGCGCTGCTCAGAAAAAAAGACGTTGCTTTAGATAGTTTAAAAAGGGCGTTGGAGTTAAACATTAATTTGAAACAAGAGGCGAAATACAATAAATCCTTTGATTACATCAGATCGATGCCCGAGTTTAAGGAATTGGTGTCATAGTGCGGGAAACATAGATTTATGATAATCGCGTTCAAAATAAAACGCCGGTGGTTAAGCCACCGGTTTTTGTGTTAAAATATACAAATGAAAAATGGATTTATAAAGATAAACATTAATAATGCATTAATGAGTAACTTTTGATGTTTGATTTATTTAACAAGTATTGCAGAAATTGAATTGTTTCCTTATTAATAATATCTGCAATAAATATAGAAAGGAAACCCTATGAGTTTTTTACCGATTACAAGAGAAGACATGGAACAGCGCGGGTGGGATCAATTAGACTTTCTCTACATCAGCGGAGATGCCTACGTCGATCACCCCAGCTTTGGACATGCGATCATCACAAGACTTCTTGAAAGCGAAGGATATAAGGTAGGAATCATTGCGCAACCTGATTGGAAATCCAGTCAGGATTTCATGACGTTAGGACGTCCTAAATATGCAGTTCTCATTTCCTCCGGAGTCATTGACTCTATGGTAAACCACTACACAGCTACAAAAAAGCCAAGAAGTGAGGACCAGTATTCTCCCGGCGGCAAAGCAGGGATGAGACCGGACAGAGCAGTTATTGTTTATGCGAATAAAGCAAGAGAAGTATTTAAGGATACGCCGATCATTATTGGAGGAATCGAGGCAAGTCTTCGGCGCTTTGCCCATTATGATTACTGGGATAATAAAATCAGACGTTCAATATTGCTTGACTCAAAAGCAGATCTATTAATCTACGGTATGGGGGAGAAACCTATACTCGAAATTGCAAAGGAATTAGAGAGTGGGACTCCGGTCAATGAGATTAATAATATTCGCGGAACGGTATATATATCAAGTTTTAGCAATGTCGATGAAGATATAAAGCAAAAATCTGAGAACTTTGAAAGCCTGAAGGATTCAAATAGCAATACTGGCAGAGATAAGAAAAATAAAATTTCAAAGCTCCCATCCTTTGAAGAAGTATCTTCAGATCCTATGGCTTATGCAAAAGCTTTTAAAATACAATATGACGAACAAGATGCCATCACTGGAAACACTTTAGTACAGAAGCATGGGGACAGATTTGTTATTCAGAATCCTCCTACGCTGCCGATGAGTGTCAGTGAAATGGATCGAGTCTATGCACTTCCCTACGAAAGAACCTACCATCCTATCTATGAAAAAGAGGGTGGCATACCGGCTATCCGTGAAGTTGAGTTCAGTATAACAAGTCATCGCGGATGCTATGGCGGCTGCTCTTTTTGTGCATTGAATTTCCATCAGGGAAGAGCGATCCAGAGCAGAAGCCAGGCTTCTATCCTGAATGAAGCAAAGAAACTGACCTGGGCGCCCGGGTTCAAGGGATATATTCATGATATTGGAGGTCCTACCGCCAATTTCAGACATAAAGCTTGTGAAAAGCAGGTGAAAAGCGGGACCTGCAAAGGTAAGCAGTGTTTGCATCCTGAGCCTTGCAAGAACTTGATTGTCGACCACAGTGAGTATCTCGGCTTGCTAAAGAAACTGAGAGAAATGCCCGGAGTAAAGAAAGTATTTATTCGTTCGGGAATAAGATACGATTACCTCATGTTGGATAAGAATGACGACTTCTTTTATGAGCTTTGCGAACACCACGTCAGCGGACAATTGAAAGTAGCCCCCGAGCATGTCGTGGACAGGGTTTTGGATAAAATGGGAAAACCCACAAGGAAGGTCTATGACAAGTTTGTAAAGAAGTTTTATGAGATTAATAAAAAAATCAATAAGGAACAATATTTGGTGCCTTATATGATCTCCGGCCACCCCGGGAGCGATTTGAATGCAGCGATTGAACTTGCTGAGTACCTAAGAGACATGGGGTATACTCCCGAGCAGGTACAGGACTTTTATCCCACGCCGGGAACGCTTTCTACCTGTATGTACTATACCGGAATAGATCCGAGAACCATGAGAAAGGTTTATGTTCCAAGAACTCCCAGGGAAAAAGCAATGCAAAGAGCGCTATTGCAGTATCGGAAAAAGGAAAACTACATTTTGGTGCATGATGCGCTTGTTGAGGCCGGAAGAGAAGACTTGATCGGTTTTGGAAAGAAGTGTCTGATCAGACCTAAAGGAGCTGCCAGGTTTGCAGAAAAGAGAAGAGAGGAAAAAAACAAACGGGATTCAAATAAAAAAGATATAGAAAAAAGGGAGTACGGGAAAAGAGACGCAAACAAAAAAGATCGAAGGGTTAAAGATGAGGATGTGCGGGATCGAACAAGAAGAGATAAAGGGAAAGGTGAGAAAAGTAAAAAGGATTTCACCCAGGAAGGTCCAAAGCGAAAAGACCAACGGAAAAGCGATCAACGCAAAGAATCGTCAAAAGTGAAAAAAATTGACAATAGAAAGAGAATCAAATAAAATTGAATTTGGTTTATGAGGCAGGCTATAAGTTACTTGTAGACCTGCCAAATTTATATAGAAAGGTTTGATCACACAAATGAGCGCAAAAGTTCTAAGCGGTACCGAACTGGCAAAAAAAATCAAAAATGAGTTAAAAGTGACAGTTGAAGATTTAAAAAAGAATGGAGTTCATCCATGTCTTGCAGTGGTTATTGTTGGTAATGATCCGGCATCAAGAATTTATGTGAATTTAAAAAAGAATGACTGTGCGGAGATCGGGATTGAATCCCAGGAATATGCACTGGATGAGAGCACAACGGAAGAGGAATTGCTTGCTCTGATACATAAGCTGAACAATGATCCTAAGATTAGCGCTATTCTTGTTCAATCACCGGTACCCAAACATATTGACGAAGATAGAGTAATCCTTGCAATCAACCCGGAAAAGGATGCGGACTGTTTTCATCCAGTGAATGTAGGGAAGTTAATGATTGGCAAGCCTGAATTTTTACCCTGTACTCCAGCGGGTGTAATGGAACTCCTTGAAGAAAACGGAATTGATGTAGCAGGCAAGGAATGTGTAGTCGTCGGGAGAAGTAATATTGTTGGAAAGCCGCAGGCGATCATGCTGTTATCCAAAAACGGCACCGTTACCGTTTGCCACTCAAGAACCAAGAACTTGGAAGAAGTATGCAAAAGAGCAGATATTCTTGTCGCTGCAGTAGGAAGAGCTGAAATTATCAAAGGATCCTTTGTGAAACCTGGAGCTGTTGTTATAGATGTTGGCGTTAGTAAGACTGCGGAAGATAAACTGGTCGGAGACGTAGATTTTGCAGCAGTTTCAGAAATCGCCTCTGCCGTCACAAAAGTAACTGGCGGTGTAGGTCCGATGACCAGAGCCGTGCTGATGAAAAATACGGTAAAAGCAGCCAAACTTCAAGCAAATAAAGGATAAGCAGCATATGGATTACGGTCTCGAACTGAAACGGTTAAAGTCCAAGTATGATAACCTGAAAATGCACTATTACAATGAAAAAGGAAAACGGGATCAGCTTTTAAAGCAGAGATCTGAGTTGGAATTAGTTCTGAGTAGAACTTTGAATCACATCGATGTTCTGGAAAAGGTGAGAATTCTTTTGCAAAAGGTATCTGAATATGCAAGGGAACAATCGAGACATCAGATCGAGTCTCTCGTTACTAACTGCTTGCAGTATATTTTTGATTCCAACATCGAATTCAGGGTGGAAATCAATGAAGTTCGAGGAAGACCGGAAGCAGAATTCTATGTGATCAGCAATATCAACGGAGAACTGATCAAAACAAGGCCTCAGGATGCACGCGGAGGAGGCGTTGTTGATATCATCTCCCTGGCCATCAGGGTGGCTATGCTGCAATGCAGCAATCTGGAAATTGATGGACCCATCATCCTAGATGAACCGGCAAAACATGTCAGCGAGGATTATATCAACCAGGTGGCTGAATTTTTAAAACAAGTGAGCGAAATGTTCAACCGTCAGATTATTATGGTAACCCACGACAGGCACCTGAGTGAGACGGCGGATCGATGCCATAGAATCGGAATGAACGATGGCATCAGTATTGTGCTTTCATGAAACTTGTTGTTTTTCTTGACACATATTTTAAAAAAGTTTAAAATGAATTTATGCTAGAAATACCTGTGACGAGCAAAGACGCTTAATTATCATTAATTTCTGTGTTCTTTCTGCGAGTTTCATGCCTGACAGTATAATTAAATGTTTAGTGATTCTGTCAAGTGCTCAGGGATATCAAACAGTAGTTTAGAGAAATCAAATGAGCCAGCAATTGGACTTTCCAGTTAGCTGAATGAATTTAGATTAATCTTTACTGTTTGTTATCTATAGAAATGTAAAGTCTGGCAAATTGACCATTGAAAACTGAATAAAGAGGAGGTGTGGTGTTATTATTTCATATTTAATTATTGGATTGGTCATTGGTTTAGTAATAGGATTAGTAACTGTATTCATTACTTCATCTATAATGTTCCGCAGAGGAATTGAGCATAGAAAACAAACGGCTGAAGCGGAAATAGGCAGTGCCGAACAGGAATCAAAAAGACTGATTGGTGAGGCACAAAGGCTTGCAGAAGGGAAGAAAAGAGAAATTCTTCTCGAAGCGAAAGAAGAAGTACACAGAAGCAGAGTAGAGCTTGAAAGAGAGATCAAGGACAGAAGAAACGAAATCCAGCGCCAGGAAAGAAGACTGGTACAGAAGGAAGAAACGCTGGACAAGAAAGTTGAAGCCCTGGAACAGAAGGAAGAGGTTCTGAACAAGAAGACAAAAGAGATTCAGCTTCTTCAGGAAAAAGTAACGGAGCTTCAAAAACGTCAGATGGAGGAACTCGAAAGAATCTCAGGGCTCTCCATAGACGAAGCGAAAGAGTATCTCTTGAGAAACATTGAAAATGAAGTCAAGCACGAAGCTGCTGTTCTGATTAAGGATGTTGAAGCAAGGGCTAAGGAAGAAGCAGATAGAAAAGCAAAGGAAATCATTGCCTGTGCAATTCAGAAATACGCTGCTGACCACGTTTCAGAAACTACAGTTTCTGTAGTACCGCTTCCAAACGATGAGATGAAGGGCAGAATTATTGGACGTGAGGGTCGTAACATCAGAACACTGGAAACATTAACCGGAATTGACCTCATCATTGATGATACGCCAGAGGCGGTTATACTTTCAGGATTTGACCCGATTCGAAGAGAAGTTGCCAGAATCACACTGGAAAAACTCATTCTTGACGGAAGAATACATCCTGCAAGAATTGAGGAAATGGTGGATAAGGCACGCAAGGAAGTCGACAACACCATCCGTCAGGAAGGTGATAACGCAGCATTTGAAACCGGGGTGCACGGTCTGCATCCTGAAGTGATCAAGCTGCTTGGTAAGCTGAAATATAGAACAAGCTACGGTCAAAATGTATTGAACCATTCCAAGGAAGTATCCCAGCTTGCAGGGATGATGGCTGCCGAACTAGGCGTAGATATCAATCTTGCAAAGAGAGCTGGCTTGCTCCATGATATTGGAAAAGCTGTTGACCACGAAGTAGAAGGTTCACATGTTACAATAGGAGCTGACCTTGCTAAGAAATTCAAGGAAAGCAATGAAGTTGTAAATGCCATTATGGCACACCATGGAGATATTGAAGCTACATCCATTGTTGCAGTTCTTGTACAGGCTGCGGATTCAATTTCAGCCGCAAGACCTGGCGCAAGAAGAGAAACCCTCGAGTCGTATATCAAACGACTTGGAAAGCTTGAAGAGATTGCAAATTCCTTCGCAGGAGTTGAAAAATCCTTTGCAATTCAGGCTGGTAGGGAAATCAGAATTATGGTTAAACCGGAAGATGTGTCTGATGATAATATAGTATTGAAAGCACGAGAAATCGTAAAGAAAATCGAAAACGAACTCGAATATCCTGGTCAGATCAAGGTCAATGTAATCAGAGAAACCAGGGCAATAGAATACGCAAAATAACATCGGATATAAAAATATAAAAAGCGTGGAAACACGCTTTTTATATTTATTATGAACAAAGGCAAGTATATAATAGGATATTGGGAATATGGAAACAGTAAGTAACAGTTGAATTAGAAATATCACTGTGGCTGATGTCACTGAATTTATCATAAGGTAGCACATCCGTGAAATGGAGGATAAGGTTTGAAAGTTCTGTTTATTGGAGATATTGTTGGGAATCCTGGTAGAAAAGCCATAAAAGGAATTCTCCCGGGGCTTAAAAAAAAGCTGGGAATTGATGTTTGTATTGCAAATGGTGAAAATGCAGCCGGCGGTAGCGGTATTACATATATTGTTGCTCAGGAGCTATACAAATCGGGAATCGATGTCATCACCATGGGGAATCATACCTGGTCCAAAAGGGAAATACTGAATTTTATAGAGTCCGACGCAAATATTGTCAGGCCGGCAAATTACCCCCAGGAATTGCCTGGTAACGGTTCCATCATCTTTAACGCAAGCTGCGGTAAGGTTGGTGTATTGAACCTAATGGGGAGAGTCTATATGGACAGCATTGATTGTCCATTTAAGGCTGCAGAGCGGGAACTGGAAATGCTGAAGCGGTCAGCAAAAATTGTAATTGTTGACATGCATGCTGAAGCAACCTCTGAAAAATGTGCACTGGCATGGCACTTGGACGGAAGAGTCAGCTGTGTGCTTGGAACTCATACCCATGTACAAACGGCTGATGAAAGAATTCTTCCTTTCGGTACCGGCTTTATTTCGGATGTTGGAATGACAGGCCCTTACAACGGGATTATCGGGATTGACCGAGAGATCATCCTGAACAAATTTATTACCCATATGCCGGCAAGATTTGAGGTTGCCAGAGGGGATGTACAATTCAATGCGGTTTACCTTGAAATTGATGAGAAGAATGGGAAAACAACAAAGATAGAAAGAATAACACAAATCATTCAGGAAGATGAGCTTTAACCCAAAAGCTAAGTTTTGTCGCTTCATGATAAGGGATATAGAGTGAAGAATTATAAAAATTAAGTTATTTTTCCCTTAAAAGAAACAAATGTCAATAAATTTTCTGTAAAAAAGAGGATTTTGGATATTTTTGTAGAATATTGACATTAGAAAAAATTAGGGGGTAGTATCATGGATGTATTAAAGGTCTCAGCAAAATCCAATCCAAATTCTATTGCAGGCGCATTGGCAGGAGTTATCAGGGAGAAGGGTTCGGCAGAGATTCAGGCAATAGGGGCAGGGGCTTTGAATCAGGCAGTAAAAGCTGTTGCAATTGCCAGAGGTTTCGTTGCTCCATCCGGAGTTGAACTGATTTGTATACCTGCTTTCACAGATGTACAAATTGACGGTGAAGAAAGAACCGCTATTAAGCTCATTGTAGAACCTAGAAGGTAATCACGGAGACCAAAAGCATTTTATTTGTTTAAACAACTAAAATGCTTTTTTTATGCAAAAATACATTTGCTTGAATTATAAGTTCCGTCACTATCCCTATAAAAATTCCATATCCCGCCGACAGTATATATTTTATTCATTCTAACATTTGTTTCTGGAAATGAATTCTGTAATCGGCATAGTTGTAGATTATCAGCGGATATGATATTCTTAGGAAAGAAAATGATAAGCCCAGGAGGTTTTCGAATTGGGCATAAAAAAATTGGACAATGAAAGCATAAACCACGTAAAAAAAGGCGATTTGGAATATATTCAGTTTAAAAATTTAAGTAAGTATGACTCCCTGGTCACGCATTGTTTTACAACAAGAAAAGGTGGAGTGAGTACCGGAGAATGTTCAACATTAAATATGGGTTTCAACAGAAAAGACCAGAGGGAAAACGTAGAGGCCAATTATAAAAGGATATCTGAAGCGCTGGGGATTGATTATAAAAATATGGCTTTTTCCAACCAGGTGCATGACAGCAAAGTCAGAATTGTCACTGAGAATGACCGGGGCAAAGGAATTCTTCGGGAAAGTGATATTATCGGATATGACGGATTGATCACAAATTGCAAGGAAGTTGTTTTAGTGACCTTCTATGCGGATTGCGTACCGCTTTTCTTTCTTGATCCGGTAAAAGAAGTAATTGCTCTTTCTCATTCCGGTTGGAGAAGTTCAGTGAAGGGAATTGGACGGGAAACCATAGAAAAGATGCATGAAAATTTCGGATGCAGCCCGGTAGATATCGTTGTTGGCATCGGTCCTTCCATCTCACAGTGCTGCTTCGAAGTTGGTGAAGAGGTCTATGAAGAGTTTGCAGCCACATATCCGTGGTGTACGGCTTATATCAGAAAAACTGATGCGGATAAATGGCATATTCATCTGCAGGAAATCATCAAAAAAACTCTGGTAGATGCAGGTGTAAGCAATGAAAACATCAGTATCAGCGGCATTTGTACCAAATGTAACAAGGACGTGTTTTTTTCCCATAGAGGAGATCAAGGAAAAACAGGGAGCCTTGCAGCCATCATGCAGTTAAGGAATACTTGACCCACAAAACCACTTGTAAGGTGAAATCAAAGGAGAGCTTTCAGTGAAGAAGGTTTCAATACTTTTAATCATAATGCTTCTTGCTACCATATTGCTTACCTCCTGCAAACTTCCCGAGGAAATGGGAAAGGCTGAGGAAAAGCAGGAGTTGGACTCTGTTCTGAATAAGAATAAAGACGACGTGATGGACAGCGGTCCGGTCCGACGTGGAACCTTGAAGCTTTTTAGCACAAAACCGGATAACTTGAATCCTGTGCTAACAAATAACATTTATATTCAAAATGCTTCCAAGATGGTTTTTGAAAGCTTGGTCAAGCTGGACAAAAAGCAAAAGCCTGTTCCGATGCTCGCTGAAAAATGGGAAGTATCGCCGGATGGATTAATGTGGACTTTCTATTTGAAACAGAACATCCAATGGCATGATAAGATGCCGTTTTCTTCGGAAGATGTTGAATTTACGATTGCAACCATATTGAATCCTGCATCTAATTCGGTTTACAGAAAAAATATCGAGAATATTACTACCTTTGCTTCCATTGACAGGAATACCTTCAGGATTGCGTTAAAAAAGCCGAATTCATTTACTCCTGAATTAATGACATTTCCAATTATTCCAAAACACTATTATGTCGGAGAAGATGTGATCAAATCCCAAAGAAATATGAAGCCTGTTGGGACTGGCCCGTATAAATTCCTGGAATATCAGGAGAACTCAGTGATCAAATTCATCATGAATGAAAACTGGTGGAATTCGAAAAATAATGAAAAGAATGCCCCGGAACTTCCTTATATTCACGATGTTGAAGTTAAAATTTTTGACAATGTCAAGGATTCTCTTTCTGCTTTTCAGACCCGGGATATCGATTCAACGGTTATCATGACCGGAGACAGCAGCAAATTTAGCGGAAGAACAGACTTGACCATTAAAAAGTTTCCAAGCAATCATTTTGAATTTATCGCCTTCAATTTGTCAAACCCGATTTTATCGGATAAAGTCGTGAGACAGGCAATAGCCCATGCTGTGAACAAGACGAAGCTGATTGATGATATCCTACCAGGGGATGCCATCGCTTCCGATCTTCCGGTGATTCCGGACACATGGTTGTACGATACGAATGTTTTGAACTACACGCCAAGTCCTTCAAAGGCTAAGGAACTTTTGATACAGAATGGCTGGAAGGAAGAAAATGAGGTTTTACGAAAAAGAATTAATGGAATCAATACTGCTTTAGAATTGGAAATCCTGGTAAATGAGGACAATGAAACGAGATTTAAAGCGGCGACAGCAATCAGTGAGCAATTGAAAGCAGCAGGAATCAACCTTAAAGTCAGGAAGCTGCCTTGGGAGGATGAGTTCAAGCTGATTAATTCCAGAAAGTTTGACATGGTCCTCTTGGGAAGCACGACGACCAGCATCCCTGACATCTCTTTCTTATACTCATCTTCCGAAATTGCATCCGGAAGGAATATCTCAGGCTACAGCAACAAGAGTGTGGATACTTATCTTGAACAGATGTCCACAGAGAATGATTCCAGCTATAAAAAGGCATTATTTTTGAATATGAAGAGTATGATCAATGACGAAGTACCTTATATCGGACTTTACTTTTACAACCATGCAATGCTGTACAACAAAAAAGTCAAGGGAGAACTGGATCCGTATCTCTGGGATATCATGAACAACATGACCAAGTGGTATATTCCTGTCGGTTAAAAGAGGAAATGCTTTACATCCAATGACGGTGCGGCTATAATCATATTTGAACAATTTATAAAAACCAAAATATATTTTCAAGGGAGAATTCTAGACGATGCTGTGGGGAATCATAGTCATAATTGCAGTTGTTCTGGATCAGGTTTCAAAGTACATCATTGATAAAAACGTGGAGTACCAAAGCATGATTCCGGTTATTGACAAGTTTTTTTATATTACTTATTCCCGTAATACCGGGGCGGCTTGGGGAATGTTTAAGAACGGCAGATATTACTTTATTGCACTTACATTTGTGATTTCAATTGCGCTCGTTTATATGATTATAAAGAGTGATAACAAGTTTTTAAAACTTTCCTTGTCCATGATCCTTGGAGGAGCGCTTGGAAACTTCATTGACAGGGTAAGGGTGGGAAGTGTGACGGACTTTCTTGACTTTTGGTTTGGTTCCTATAACTTTCCAACCTTTAATGTAGCGGATTCCTTTGTGGTGGTAGGGACGATATTACTGGCAATCTATATGCTTTTCATATATAAGGAACCTGAGAAGACGTCTGTTGAATAGTGCGTGGGAGCAAACTCAGATATGGAAGAAATTAAACTCATTTCAGAAGAGAAAGACATAAGGATTGATGCTTGGCTCGCCGGCCAGCTGGAGCAATTCTCAAGATCCTATATTCAAAAACTTGCAGCAGACGGAAATGTATTTGTTAATCAATCTGCCGTCAAATCAAATTATAAGCTTAAGACCGGAGATGAAATCGTTTTACGAGTACCGGAGCCGGAGAAATTGGATGTTGTTCCGGAAAAGATCTCTTTGAATGTATTATACGAAGACGAAGATATTATTGTCATCGACAAACCCAAAGGTATGGTTGTTCACCCGGCTGTCGGGAATTACTCGGGAACACTGGTCAATGCATTGATGGATTACTGTGGAGAAAGTCTTTCAGATATTAATGGGGTTATTCGGCCTGGAATTGTTCATCGTATTGACAAGGACACCTCCGGCTTGCTGGTGGTAGCTAAAAACAATGCTGCCCATGAAAACCTTTCAGACATGTTGAAGGAACATGACATCAAAAGAACATATATCGCTGTTGTGGAGGGGATCGTTCGGGAAGAGGCAGGCAAAATCGATGCGCCGATCGGCAGACATCCGGTAGACCGAAAAAAGATGGCGGTTAATACAAAGAATGGAAGGCATGCGGTGACTCATTTCAAGGTGCTGGAAAGATTCAAAGGCTACTCACTGGTAGAACTGCAACTCGAAACAGGAAGGACTCATCAGATTCGTGTCCATTTGTCCTATATAGGTTTTCCGATTGTGGGAGATGAGGTTTATGGAAGAAGAAAACAGCGTTTTGATTTACAAGGACAAGCCTTGCATGCAAAAGCATTAGCCTTTATACATCCGACGACAGGCAAACAAATGGAGTTTCATTCTCCGCTGCCCGAGTATTTTGAAAGACTATTAAATGAACTTAGAGAAAATGACCGCATCTAACAATTAGAACTATTGAAAACCCTGAATGGAAAGTTCTATGAGATTTAAATTCAAATAATAGATATGATAAAAGAAGCCTCTGCATAGCAGAGGCTTCTTTTATCATATACGTCCAATAAGATATCGAAGAATGAAAAACTTGTGTTTACTCAAATGCATTTTTGTTATTGTAATGAGTCCCACATAAAAATCGGCGACCATAGCTTTTTCCTTATCAGAAGCTGTTATTGTACTATACCTGGCTTTGAGAAATATTTCTGTAATTACTTTAAACTTGGTAGATTTGAACAGAATAAATTTATCGGCTCTTGCGGCAAATTCAATAGGCGTCTCACCGGGCTCGAAATTCAGATCGTTATAGGAGAGCAGCTTGAGAAAATATGTGTAGTAAGCAAGAATGCTTTCGTTTGCAGGTAATTTATCCAGTTTCTTCAGCATAAAATGAACTCTCAGCTTATTAAAAAGAATGATGGAGAGCAGTGTTAGTATTATGGCAGATACAATGGCAATTCCGATCAAAATATACTTTAGCTGCCTGTTTTCTTCCTGGGCCTCCAAACCTTCCAACAAACTGGGGTCGAATTCGGAATCGCTCAGACCTTTCATTCGATTCATATACTCCAAGTAGTATGGATCCATGTTCATACTTGGATCATAGATTCCTTGGTATTCATTATTGCTGTAAAACGTTGACTGGAAGGGGGAGGTTGGCTCAAAGGGAAGCCAGCCGAAACCTTCAAAGTATACTTCAACCCAGGCATGGGCTTGCTCATTGGTAACTTCATAAGTGTTTGCACTTTGCGTCCTGGAGGGAACGACATAACCTTCGACATATCTTGCCGGTATTCCGATGCTTCTTACCATGACAGCCATTGACGATGCATAGTAGGTGCAATATCCCTGCTTTATGTCAAATAGGAAATAGTCTACAAAATCACGATTCTTTGGAGTAGCCTTCGTAGCTAAAGTATAGGGAAAGTTTTTGGACAAATACTCTTCGATGGCTTTGACTTTATCATAGTCTGTATTGGCTTTTGCTGTAATGGATTTAGCCAGGTCGCTTATCCTGGAAGGGAGGTTTTGCGGTAACTGAAGATATCTGGAGTTAACCTCACTAAGGTTAGCAAAAGTACTTTTGAGAAAAGTCAAAGACAGATTGTCAGTAGGTGCGACCTGATCATGATTGATTTTATAGGTCAGTCCATCAGCATTACGCTCGATCACTGGGTTAGGGAACATATCATTAAAGTATTGGATTCTGTCTTCATAGCGTTTGGAGTAAAAACCTCGATTACTGTTTTTCAGAAGCTCAATTAAATTCTGATCAGAATATTTAGGGGTGTAGGTTTCAAAAGAATACGAAATATCTTTCCCCAGTTTTTTATCAACAAAAAGAGAACCGGTAGAATCAACATAAGTATTTGCTTTAAGATTCGAAAGGTCGAATTTCTGAGACTTGGAAGTTACAAAAAGGGACTTGGTTTTTATATCCAGGAAGGTCACTTTAACCTTGTCTGTATAGAAACAGTCATCAAATTTCTTCTTATTAAAGAATTCAAGGCCATAGACTCTGGACAAGGTTTCCTTGATATCGTCCTTTGCTTTATTGGAATCACTTTCTATCGGAGTTTTTTCTTCCTTGGTATTCAACCAGGCAGTCCCTGTATACATATCCTTTGCAACAGCTTTCAAATAAACCGGTCTGGGCGCTTCAACCTTCAAAACCTTGGTTTTATCCAGATTTACCTTACCGCCCAGGTCAGTTCCGCCGCCAAAGCCTGAAGTAGCAAGTGAAAAATAATCTCCGGCAGAAACAGAATTGAGCTTATGATTGAAATAGTTATATGTCTGATTAATCTTTGTATCCAGCCATTTCCATTCAATGGGATTGGGCTTGGCTGGAAACATCAATGCTAAAGTGACAACCAGAGCACAAAAGGGTGCCGTCCATAGAATAAAGGAGGAGGATGCTAAATAGTCAGTGGTACCATTCTGAGAGTTGTTTAAATAAACCTGCTTCAAATAGTAAATGCAGATAGCAAAAATAAAAAGGTAGAATGCTTTGTAGCTTGTGAAAACGTCGAAAATCCACTGCGGGACGAAAATACACAGCCCGGTTATCAAGATTACAATAAAGTTAAAACGTCTGCACGTAAAGATAAAAATGAAGAAGGTTACGGCAAACAGAATGATACCCAGGAGAATAGCAGAATAATTTCTGTTAAGGGGAGTTTCCCAATTGATATACCGTATGTTCCAAAGAACAAAGGAATAGAGGAATCCCGGCACTTTTTGCAGTAAATGGTTCACGTAAATATAGATGCATCCTGACAGGAATCCGACAGACAAAAGGACATAACTGATTCTTACGGTAAGCTTGTTGATAAAAACCATATTCAGTATTGTGGTGAGTGCAAAAATAAATAAAAAAATCCAATAAGGTTTGTAAGGAAAGTTTAAGGAAGAAACTAAGGCATAGGTTAAGCTCAAGCTCAGCAAAGAAGCGAGCATCGTATTTACTATATAATTATAAAAGATTTTACCAAGATTCATCATCATCTCTCCAGTACGGCTTTGATATCATCGTGGATATTGAGCTTGTAAACATGGATGCCGATCTCGGGAAGGAAGGAAAGTATATTCTCAACATCCGCGTCTTTAACACCGGTAAGGTCTTCCGGTGAAGTATAGATCACCGTGACTTCACAGCCGGAAAGCTTGAATTTGAACAGGTGATCGTACAATTCATAATTCAGGTTGCAGGTAAAAATGAAGATATTGTTTTGCTGGATATTACCTTCCAGGTAGATTTTCAAAATATCCTTGACGTCTATGGAATTGTTAAAGCTGATTCTGGCAAGGATACGGTAGATTTCATCAAAATCCTTGGAGTTGTCACCTTCGATTTCAACCAGGCTCTCGTTAAAAAACAGCAGTTTGGTATGAATCCAGTTCCTTAGGCAGAAATAAATGACAGATAAAGCGGATTCGATGATTCGGTCTTCAATAATCGTATTTTCTTCATAGGAATAATTGTTTTTCTTCAGGTCAAGAATGATGGTCGCCGTAGTTTCAGAGGTGCTTTGAAAGTTCTTGACCATCAATTTGTTCAATTTCCCGGAAAGCTTCCAGTGAATTTTCTTTAAACTGTCTCCATAAGTATAGTTCCTTATATCGGAAATCGTTGTCAAATCCTCAAATTTCTGATTGAGGATGGAGTGCGATTCTGACATAAAGTTGGTTTTGATGTTAAAACGCTCCAGTTCTACGATCCTTGGATAGACAGTAATTACCTTCGGACTGATGGCGCGGTAGCGAAGTCTGAAAATACCAAGAAGGTCCTCGACCTCAAAATATTTGATGCCAACATTGTAAACGCCTCTGTAATTGCATTCCAAAGTGAAGGAATACTTTTTATCCTTCTTTGGAATGAGAGAGAAGCTCACAGGCATGAAATGTTTTGCGAAAATGGTTTTGTCTCCAAAAAAAGCAATATTGAAGTAGGGGTATAGCAAAATATCTTCGTTATGAATACTGAAAGAGTAGTTTACGATATCGCCCTTGGTCACAAATTTTTTGTCGATTTCTTCGATGAATTTGAAACGGAAAAAGACATAGATCGAATACACCAGTGATACCAAAGGAAGGAGAATTACCAGGTAAAACAGTGTATAGGGAATTTTTCCGCCATAAAAATAAACAAAAATCAGGGATGCAAAAAACAGCAGGAAATAAAGAACTCTATTTTTTCTCATGGGTTTCCACCACTGGTACATGAATTTTATAAACGATGGAGTTTAAAATATCAAGCGGTGTAATTTTCTTTAATTTGGCCTCCTGTTTTAGAATAATTCTGTGGGATAATACCGGGTTCACCATGGTTTTGATATCATCGGGGAGAACATAATCCCTTCCGTTGTAAAAAGCCCAGGCTTGAGCTGCCCTGAACAACGCAATGGAGCCTCTTGGACTTGATCCAAGGCTGATATCGGGATGGTTTCGTGTGCTGTTGACAATATCGACAATATAGTGGTTCAAGCTGGTATCCACATGAACTTTTTTGACTTCTTCCTGTATGATCAGGATATCCTTGATGGAAGCGACCGGCTGTAAGCTGTGAAGCGGATTGGCTTCCTGATACTTTGAAAGGATATAGGTTTCTTCGCCGGGAGCCGGATAGCCGATGGATATTTTCATAAAGAATCTGTCCAGCTGTGCTTCCGGTAGCGGAAAGGTACCCAGATATTCAACGGGATTTTGTGTTGCAAGTACCATGAAAGGTCTTGGAACCTTATATGTAGTACCATCTACAGTGACCTGGTTTTCTTCCATTACTTCAAGAAGGCTGGCTTGGGTCTTGGGAGAGGTTCTGTTGATTTCATCTGCCAAGATGATGTTGCTCATGATGGAGCCGGCTCTGTACTCAAACTCACAGGTTTTCTGATTGTACATGGAAAAACCCGTGATGTCGGAGGGTAAAATATCCGGAGTAAACTGAATTCTCTTAAAGGACGCGCTGATGGATTTAGCGACGGAGGAAACAAGACTTGTTTTCCCAACCCCGGGTACGTCTTCGATCAGGATATGGCCGTCACAAACCAGAGAAATGACGGTTAACTCAACAACATTCCGTTTACCGACAATAACTTTTTCTACGTTTTCAATGATTCTTTTTAACACTCTGACAGATTCATTCAAATAAAACACCTCTTTGTGCAAGATTTTAAATTATCAAAAATATTCTCAAGAATGATTGCTGGAAAAGCAAATGGATAGTAAGAATAAAGGCATGTTTATTAGTATAGTTAAGAATATTTTAGCAAAATCAAATAAACAAAGATATGTCACTGTTTTATAAATTTTGGAGAAAGAAATGTATAAAATACACATTTTTATTTGACCGTAAGAAGTTGGAAGGAAAATATGAATACTTCGATTTTCAGCTCGAAAAAGATGTTGAAAAGATAAAAAGCTCACTTCAATTTAAGGATGGAAGTGAGCGGCAATGCTTAGATATCCAGTGTTTTAATGATCTCCTTCAGAGAATCGCCGGACTTTTTCAGTAATTCCATTTCCTTTTCATCCATTGGAACATCCAAAATCCGTTCAATCCCATTGGAGTTAACAATCGTTGGAATGCTAAGGCAAACATCGGACATTCCGTAGTGACCATTCAAAAGACTTGAGACCGTTAGAATGGAGTTTTCATCTCTGACAATCGCCTCAACAATTCTTCGAACCGCCAGAGCAACGGCGTAATAGGTGGCACCCTTACGGTTGATGATTTCATAGGCTGCGTTTTTTACGCTTTGATAAATACCGTTCCGTGTCATTCCCTCATCACAATGATGGCAGCTCTTGCAGTAGTCATCCATAGGGATGCCGGCAATATTTGTCAAGCTCCAGGTAGGAACTTCTGTATCTCCGTGTTCTCCAACAATATAGGCGTGGACATTCCTTGTATCGACACCGATATGATCACCAAGGAGGTACCGGAAACGAGCTGTATCAAGAACAGTACCCGAACCGATGACCTTGTTGCTTGGAAAGCCGGAAATCTTATAGGTAACGTATGTAAGAATATCTACCGGATTTGTGACGATCAACAGAATACAATCCTTATTGTATTTAACGACATCCCCGACGATCTGTTTGAAAATGGCTGTGTTTTTGTTTACCAGATCGATTCTGGTCTCGCCGGGCTTTTGGCCTGCTCCTGCTGTAATCACGACAATGTCTGACCCTGCACAATCACTGTAGTCTCCAGAATATATTTTTACAGGCCGGACAAAGGGCATGCCATGGTTTAAATCCATGACTTCTCCTTCGGATTTGTCAGCATTCCGATCAATCAATACAATTTCAGAGATCAGTCCGCTCAGCATGAGTGTATAGGCGGTGGTAGATCCCACAAATCCTGCTCCGATCACAGTTACTTTCTTTATAGTTTTGTTTGTCATAAAAAGCCCTCCTGATGCTAGAGATATCGAACTGTAAAACTGGATAAATCAAATGACCCCAATTAGATGAGTGAATTTAGATTTATCTTTATAGTTCGTCAGCTATTAAAGATTAGTCCGTAGATTCAATCAAGCATTAACTGTTCCTGATCAATCATATTTTGTTAACTGCTACTATTATTATACCTTTAAAAAAAGCGTATAAACAAAGAAATATGATTTATTGATATTTTATTAACTATGCTGATATAATTGTTTAAGTATATAACCATCAGCAAAGCACTGAAAAGGAGACTGGGAATATGAATGCTGAAATTCTTGCAGTGGGTACGGAACTGCTTATGGGGCAGATTGCAAATACCAATGCTCAATATATTTCAAAAAGGATGAACGACATCGGAATCAATATCTATTTCCACAGCGTTGTAGGTGATAACCCTGCAAGGCTGAAGGATAGTCTTGATATTGCTTTGAAAAGATCCGACGCAGTGATCATGACTGGAGGTCTTGGCCCGACCCAGGATGATCTTACAAAAGAGACGGTTGCCCAAATCATGGGAAGGAAGCTGGTTCTTCACGAAGAAAGCCTTGAAAAAATCAAAGGTTTCTTTCAAAGAATTAACAGGCCGATGGCTCAAAACAACGTAAAGCAGGCCTACCTTCCGGAAGACTCAATCATCATCCCCAATAACAATGGAACTGCACCAGGGTGTATTATCGAAAATGGTGGCAAGGTGATTATTATGCTTCCCGGACCGCCTTCAGAGATGCGTCCCATGCTGGAAGATACGGTAATTCCATATTTTGAAAGCAAATCACCCTATAAATTGGTTTCCAAATACATTCGTATCTTCGGTATTGGAGAATCATCGATGGAAGAGAAAATCATCGATTTGATAGAAAAACAAACAAATCCCACCATTGCTCCCTACGCAAAAGAAGGGGAAGTTACCCTGCGGGTGACGGCACGTTATGAAAAGGATAAGGAGAATGACGACTTGATCACACCGGTGATTGAGGAAATTAAAAGCAGGTTGGGGGATACCGTTTATTCTCTGGAAAATAAAAATCTGGAAGAAGTGGTTGGAGAGTTACTTATAAATAAGAATGTTTCCATCTCTTTTGCGGAATCTTGCACCGGTGGATTGGTATCCAGCAAGCTGACGAATATTGCGGGCATTTCTCAGGTGTTTAACCGGTCTGTTGTTTCTTATAGCAATCAAGCAAAGATGGAAAACCTCGGGGTTAAAAAAGAGACTCTGGAGAAATTCGGTGCTGTCAGTAAAGAAACAGCTGTTGAGATGGCAGCGGGGATCAGAAATGCAGCTGACACGGATATTGGCGTTTCAATCACAGGAATCGCAGGTCCGGGAGGCGGAACGGATGAAAAACCTGTTGGTCTGGTATATATCGCACTTGCTGACAAAAGCGGAGTGCGGCATAAAGAGCTGAGGCTTTGGGGAAACAGGGAGAGAATCAGAAATGTAACCTGTCTCCACGTGTTTGATATGATCCGAAGATGGGTATTGGGAAACGGAGAGGAATTAAATTGACGGAAGCACAGAAGAAAAGATTGGCAGGCGCTGCCATTATAGTTATGATTTCTACGATTTTGAGCAGGATTACGGGCTATTTAAGAGAAATGCTGATTCCGACAAAGCTCGGTGTAGGTATGGTTGGAGATGCATATAATGTAGCATTTCTAGTACCGGATCTGATGTATAACCTGATTCTTGGCGGTGCTATTGCAGCAGCATTAATCCCTGTTCTATCCGGTTATATTGAAAGAAATGAAGAAAAAGACGGGTGGAAAGCCGTTGGAACTTTTATTAACATTACATTCTTTGTAATGCTCTTTTTCTGTATTTTAGGAATGGTATTTACCGATAAACTGATCCCTATTGTTGCCGATGGCTTTAGAACCAAAGGGCCGGAGACACAGCTTCTAGCCATCCGGCTTACCAGAATTCTTTTTCCTTCCGTATCTTTTTTGATGCTGGCCGGAATGTGCAATGGCGTTTTAAATTCTTATCACCGATTTACAGCTGCTGCATTCGGGCCTGTCATTTATAATTTGGGCGGGGTACTGAGTCTGCTGCTTTTTGGGAGCAGCACAGCATTGGGCGCAGAGTGTGTAGCCTATGGCGTAATGACCAGTGCCTTGATTTATTTCTTATTCCAGCTTTCTGTTGCATTTAAGAATTTAAAACTCTATAGATTCAACATTGATTTAAAGCATCCGGGATTTATTAAACTGTTCAAACTTGCAATCCCTTCCTTAATATCCTCCTCGGTCGTGCAGATCAATCTGATTATATCATCGCGGTTTGCCACTTATGCAGCCGTCGGAAGTGTAACGCTTTTTAATTCTGCAAACAGGACATGGCAGCTCCCTTTGGGAATCTTTGCTCAAAGTATGGGAGTGGCCTTACTTCCAACATTGTCCGCAAGACTTGCTGTAGGAGATACCAAGGAATATCACAGAATACTAATGAAAGGATTAAAAACAGTTCTTCTGCTGGCTATACCTTCGGCCTTTGCGATTGTTGTACTCAGGGAACCAGTCATCAGAACGCTTTTCAAGTTTTCAACCAAGTTTACGGAAGAATCTGTGGCTACCGCCGGATACATTCTCATGTTCTTTTCATTGGCACTGGTATCCCAATCGATTGTGGCAATGATGACAAGAGCTTATTTTGCAGCCAATGATACCAAGACTCCGTTATTTATAGGAAGCAGCACGATTATTATCAATGGTGTATTAAGCTACTGGCTGTTCTATTATACCCCGATGAGTGTAGCTGGGATGGCTATAGCTTATTCAATCTCAAGTACCGTTTACGCCGCGCTTCTGATTCTTCTTTTAAATAGGAGGGTAAAAGGTGTAGACGTAAAGGAGTTAATAATGTTTATGTTGAAAGTAAGTACTGCTGCACTGATCATGGGGCTTGTATTATATCCGGTAAACCTGGTACTTCCGGTCGATATCAATTCCAAGCTAAGCCAGGCCTTTTTCCTTGGAATAGAAGCAGTGATCGGCAGTATCATTTACTTTGCGCTGGTTGTATTGCTGAGGATCGAGGAGGGTATATACCTTATAAACAGCTTAAAAAGCAGGTTCGGGAGAATCATAAAAGTTTAGTGATGAATTTGTAAAAATATGCAATTATAAGGTTGACTCCAATTGTTTTTTAATATATAATGAGTAAGAACAAATGTTCGATTCTTAGATGAAAGGTGAGTAATTCCATGATCGAAAAGAAAAAAGCGTTAGAAATGGCGTTAGGACAGATAGAAAAGCAATTTGGTAAAGGCGCGGTTATGAAACTCGGTGAAAGTACTCACATGAACGTGGAAGTAATTCCAACCGGCGCACTTGGCCTTGATATAGCACTTGGAGTTGGTGGCGTACCCAGAGGCAGAATCGTAGAAGTGTTTGGACCTGAATCCTCAGGTAAAACCACCGTTGCACTGCACATTGTTGCCGAAGCGCAGAAGTTAGGCGGAGAAGCAGCATTCATTGACGCAGAACATGCGCTGGATCCTGTATATGCAAAATCCTTGGGTGTTGATATTGAGAACTTGATCGTCGCTCAGCCGGATACCGGCGAACAAGCGCTTGAAATTGCGGAAGCTTTGGTACGAAGCGGTGCGATTGATGTTATTGTTATTGACTCAGTAGCTGCATTGGTTCCCAAGGCGGAAATCGACGGTGAAATGGGCGATTCTCATGTGGGTTTGCAGGCAAGATTGATGTCCCAGGCATTAAGAAAACTTGCGGGTGTTATCAGCAAGTCAAAAACTACAGCAATCTTTATCAACCAGTTGAGAGAAAAAGTAGGAATTATGTTTGGAAACCCTGAAACAACTCCTGGCGGTAGAGCATTGAAGTTCTATTCTTCCGTACGTTTGGATGTCAGAAGAATTGAAACCTTGAAGCAGGGTACTGAAATGATCGGTAACAGAACCAAGGTAAAGGTTGTTAAAAACAAAGTGGCACCGCCATTTAAAGAAGCCGAATTTGATATCATTTACGGACAAGGTATCTCTAGAGAAGGAAACATCCTCGATGTTGCGGTTTCACTGGATATTGTCAACAAGAGCGGTGCTTGGTTCTCCTATAATGGCCAGAGAATTGGACAAGGTAGAGAAAACGTGAAGCAGTTCCTTAGAGAAAACAAAGAAATGACCGTTGAAATAGAAGCAAAAATCAGGGAGAATTTCAGTAAAGCATTTGTAAACAGCATCGATGCCCATGTCGTGGATGATGACGATGAGGATTTGGACATCGAATAGGATCCATAGAAAAAGTCACCAGCCTGTGGTATAATGTTAAAAGCCGCAGGCTTTATTTTTTAAATCGGCAAGACTCCTGAAAAATATAGAGTTCTATCCTCATTAGTATTAAATGAAACATTCAGTATTGTTCAGGCTTGCTGCATTCTATAGACAGACCGGGTGAAGACATGGAAATTACGGCAATAGAGAGAAATAAAAAGAATAAGGACAGAATGTCGGTGTACATTGATGGCCAGTATACATTTTCAATTAGCGAAGAAGAATTCCTTAGACTGCATTTATACGATAAAAAGGATATAACAGCGGAAGAAGTAGATTATATACAAAACGATCTCAATTTTAGAAATGCAAAATCTACGGCCATCCGTTTTCTTTCATTAAAATACCGCAGTGAGATGGAAACAGGAGTCAAGCTTGAAAATGAAGGCTTTGATAATGAAACCATTGAAAAGGTTCTGGCCGAACTGAAATCCATGGGGTACATCAATGATAAGATCTATGCACAAAAGTATATTTTTGATAGAAGCAAGCTTAAGCCCAAAGCAAAAAAAATGTTAAGATATGAACTTGAAGCCAAAGGTATATCCCAGGAAATATTGGATGAGGTTTTAGAAAACTGGGAGTTGGATGAGGCATCCATTGCAGCGGGATTGATCAAGAAAAAGTTTGGAAAGTATGATCTCGACGATGAAAAAATTCTTTACAAGGCAAAAGCATTTTTGCACCATCGCGGCTTCTGCTTCAGCATCATTGAGGAAGCCATCCGCAGCATGAAAGAGGAAGATTATCGTCTATAAAGAATCTTTTCGGAATTTTTTAAAGAAGAAAATGCAGATAATGCGTTGTAGACTCTTTAGAATTTAAAATGAAAAGGTATAAACAAAAAAGCTATACTATCCAAACAAAAATAATGAAATTTATACTTTCTCGAAGAACACGAGGGATCATATTGAGGAAAATAGTCTTTTTCGCTTCAATCATATTTTTAGTTTCAATCATGGTTGCTGGGGCATTACAGCATGCTGTAGCAGATAAAAACAAAAAAGCAACCCTGCCGGTACTGTATTATCATGCAGTTAACGATAAAATTACCGGAATGGAAGATTTATTTGTTTCTCCGTCAGAATTTGAGAAACAGATGGAATTCCTTAAAAATAACAAGTTTACAGTAATCACCTTTGATCAAATTCACGAGTACAAAAAAATCAAAAATCCGATAATCATTACATTTGATGACGGATATGAGGATAATTATACCTATGCCTATCCCATCCTCAAGAAATACGGATTCAAAGCATCCATCTTCCTGTGCACTGATTTTATTGATAAACCGCTCTACTTAAAAATGAATCAAATCAAAGAAATGAATGATTTGATCAATATGCAGAGCCACACCCTCAGCCATCCCAATCTCACGGATTTGAACGATGAGCAAACGGAGCAGGAGCTGCTTGATTCAAAGTTAAAAATCGAACAAATGACAGACACCAAGGTAAAGGTGCTATCTTATCCTTTAGGGGATTATGACGAGCGTGTAATGAAAATTGCTAGAAAGTATTATAAGTATGCTGTTTTAAATGGTGAGGGGATGTATTCCGAAACGGATGATGATATGCAAATAAGAAGATTCTATATTCCGAGAAGCATGGGGATGAATGAATTTAAGGAAGAAATCCTTAACCGGCCTTGAACTGGCTTCATTGCATATTCATCAATTAATATCAATTAGAAAAACATATGCTTTGCTAAAAGAATGCATTATTCTTTTAACAAGGCATTTATTATGGGATAACTAGCGATGGGATATAAAATACAAGAAAAGAAAAACTATGTAAGAAACTTATTTATAAATTTATGATTAGGTGATAATATTATTGTAGAAATATGCTATAATGAGCTCTAGAAGAATTTGAAAGGTTAGATATGAGACTTTTGTTTTTTACGGATACCCATATCCGGGGTACGAATCCGAGAAATAGAAAAGATAATTTTTATGAAACACTAAAGACTAAATTTAATGAGATCCGTCAGTTATGCGACCAGCTCGACATCGATTACATCCTTCATGGAGGGGATTGGTTCGACCGGCCGGACGTGTCCCCGGGAATCGTCAAGGACTTTGCTGTGATTCTAAGAAGTTTTAACAGACCGATTTATACGATCGCAGGAAACCATGATGTGTATGGGCACAACCCGGATACTGTTGGCAGAACCATGCTCGGAGTTCTTGAAGGTGCAGGTGTGATCCATCTTATTGGGTTTAAGGATACCATCTTCCTTGAAAAAAACGGAATAAAGTTACAATTGACAGGGAAACCCTATCGGTATGACCTGGATGGAGATCAGTTTAAAGAGTATTATATAGTAGAAAAGACGAATAACGCAGACTTTGCAATTAATGTCGTTCACGGGATGCTTCTGGTCCATCCTTTCTTTGAGGGGATTCAGTATACGCTGCTGGAGGACATCAAGGAAACGGAAGCGGATATTACTCTAGCCGGACATTACCACAGCGGATTCGGAATAAAAAAGGTAAATAACAAATACTTCGCTAATCCCGGAAGTTTGTCCAGGATCGCAAATACGTTAAGCGAAATTAATCGAAAGCCGAAGGTTGTTTACATAGAGTTAGGCGATGAAGCAAGGATTGAAGAAATCGAACTTAAAAGTGCTTTGGATGGAGAAGAGGTATTAGACCGCAGCAAGCTTGAAGCATCTCAGGACAGAGTCTTAAAACTGCATCAGTTTTATCAGGAAATTGCCTCTACGCGGGAATATAAAA
Source organism: Clostridia bacterium (assembly GCA_026418695.1). GTDB lineage: Bacteria > Bacillota > Clostridia > Acetivibrionales > JAFADI01 > SKW158. Next base: position 25,141 of record JAOAAU010000112.1, on the reverse strand, counting down.
AAATCGATTTACACGAAATCATTGAGGAAATCGCCGCGAACGAGGATCTTGGAAAGGACGTAAAAGACGAAGCCATCCGAAGAATCGCCATTGCAAGAGAAAACCTATCCATAGCGGATGATGAATAGACCGGAATAAAATCACCATTCTGATGAGGAGATTTTTGTGAACAGTATCAGAAGTGTTACGATCGAAAATTTTCAATCCCATTTAAAAACCAAACTTGAATTTGTTGAAGGTCTGAATGTAATTGTCGGGCCCTCTGATCAGGGTAAGTCTGCGGTGATTCGTGCGATAAAATGGGTACTATTTAACGAACCCCGTGGCCTGGAGTTTATTCGGCATGGAGCGTCAACAGCGAAAGTCGCATTGGAGTTTAGTAACGGATATACGATTATTCGAGAGCGGTCCAAAAGTAAAAACAGATATTCGATCGTGGACCTGGAGGGAAATGAGACGCACTTTGAAGGGTTTGGGAATGAAGTTCCCGAGGAAGTGATCAAAGCTCATGGTATTCCCAAAGTTGTTCTCGATTCGGATATCCATGCGACTTTAAATATTGCTGACCAGCTGGAGGGACCTTTTTTGCTTTCTGAAACCGGGGCTGTTCGGGCAAAAGCCATTGGGAGGCTTACAGGACTGCATATTATCGATTATTCCATCAGGGACAGTCTGGCTGATTTGAGGAGAGAAAATCAAACCCGCGACAGAGTGAATTCCGAGATGGATGAAATCGATGAAAACCTGGGAAAGTATAAGAATTTGGATGAAATAAAAGAAAGGATAGATCGATTCGAGGAGCTTTTTGAAACGCTTGAAGCAAAGATCCAAAAAAGGTTGCAGCTAGAGGACAGAAAACTGATTTTGGACCGTTTGGATTCTGAACAGCAAGCATTGGAAAAAATGACAGCCAAACTGAAGCATTTAAACGAAAGTGAGCTTTTGATAAAGAATGCGGAAATTGAAATAAATCGTTTAAATACCCTGAATAGATTGAATTCTAGCATAAAAGATTTGGAACACGGAATGAAACAAGTAGATAAAATTCTAAAGCTTTCAAGGGGAGTAGAGCAAGCTGAGGGCGTCCTTCAAAATGCGGTCGAAGTGAAGGACCGGATGAATAGGCTTTTAATTGTCCAGGGATCTTTTAAAAAGCTTGAGAAAGGTATCCAGAATGAACTCAATATGATTCAACAGACTGAAGAAGTTGAAAACCTTGAAGGACTGATGCGTGACCTGAAAGAAAAGCTTCAGCTGAGGGAAGATGCGATGAAGCTGTCCGTTAAGGCAAAAGAATGGTCCAAGGAGTATCAGGCCGCCTCAAAAGTGATGAGCGGATTGCAAAATGTAACTGAATATGAAACGATATTTAATGAAATTACTGTAAAGACGGATACCGCCCGGAAATTGATATCGGTTCAAGAGAAGTATGCGCTGCTTCAGAATCAAATCATGGAAGGGAACAAGTACATGAAACAGAATACAGAGGAAATTAAAAAAATGGCGGAAGAATATAAAAACCGTCTGGTTGCACTTGGCAGATGTCCTCTGTGTGAAAGCAGTATAGATAATATGAAAGTGGAGGAGATCATGCGACATTATGAGGAGGTGCACCAATGACCGCAGAATATGATAAAAAAGTGAGTCAGCTGAAGGAGAACCTGGATAAGGCAAAAAGTCTAAGGATACGAGCGGAAGCCCGTTTGGAACAACTGAACAAACAAAAACAAGAGCTCTTGAGAGAAATTGAAACCATGGGGATTCAACCTGAGGAATTAGACAAGGAAATCGACAAGCTGAAGAATGAAATCGAAGCATTGATCCAAAAGGCAGATGAGCTGCTGCCGGCGGATATTATAAAGAATACATAATTGCTGATTAAAAGGGAGTGTACAATTTGAAGAAAAAGATCGGGATGGTGTCCCTGGGATGTCCCAAAAACCTTGTAGACAGTGAAATCATGCTGGGGCTTTTAAATAAAAATGAATTTGAGATAACCAATAATGAATCGGAAGCCCAGGTGATCATTGTCAATACCTGCGGCTTCATCGAGTCTGCCAAAAAGGAATCCATCAATACAATTCTGGAGATGGCAGAATACAAACAGCAGAATTGTGAACTTCTGATCGTTACAGGCTGCCTGGCAGAGCGCTACAAAAACGACATAGCGTCGGAAATTCCGGAAATTGATGCTGTACTTGGCACAGGAAGCTATGGAGAAATCGCGAAAGTGATTGAAAAGGCCTATGGCGGGGAAAGGCCGGTCGTACATGGAACACTGGATGAACTGGAGTATCTCGAGAATAACAGAGTAATCTCTACAAGAAAAGGTTCAGCCTACCTAAAAGTAGCTGAAGGCTGTGATAATTGCTGCACCTATTGCATCATTCCATCACTCCGTGGCAAATACAGAAGCAGAAAAATGGAATCCATCCTGAAGGAGGCTCAAGGCCTTGCTGAAAACGGAGTAAAGGAATTGATCCTGATCGCCCAGGATACGACACGGTATGGACTTGATCTTTATGGGGAAAGGAAATTGGTGGATCTGATCCAAAGGCTGAGTGCCGTCGAAGGCGTTCAATGGATCCGTCTTTTATATTGTTATCCGGAAATGATTGATGATGCCTTAATTCAAGAAATGGCCGATAATCCGAAAGTATGCAAATATATCGACATGCCTGTCCAGCATGCCAGCGATAAAATCCTCAGAACCATGAACCGCAGGGATCGGGCGGAGGATATTGAAGGTTTGCTGATGAAACTGAAACAAAGAATTCCCGGTGTTGTGATCCGTACTTCCTTAATCGTAGGATTCCCTGGTGAAACGGAAGAAGATTTTGATATTCTTTACCGCTTTGCGGAGAAATTCCGATTTGACAGACTGGGAGTTTTTACTTATTCTAAGGAAGAGAATACGCCTGCAGCTCGCTTGAAATCCCAGGTGAGCAAAAAAGTAAAGGAACAAAGGTACAACAGGATCATGGAGCTGCAGAAAAGTATCACTGATGAATTGAATGAAGAACGCATAGGAAAGATTTATGATGCAGTTGTAGAAGGGGTTTCTGAAGATGGAATCTTCTACTATGGAAGAACCTATGCGGAAGCTCCCGATATTGACGGGGTCGTATATTTTGTTAGTCAGGAACCTTTAAATGAAGGGGATTTTGTTCAGGTAAAGATACTTGCCAAGGATGAATATGATTTGACTGGGGAGGTTGTTTATGAATCTGGCGAATAAACTTACACTATCAAGGATCTTCATGGTGCCCATTTTTATGGTATTTATCATACCGTTTCCGGAATGGGTCTTGCAGAGCAGCTACATGCAGTTTTTACACCCGCAGCTGGTAGCAATCAATAATTTCATCATCCACTATGGAAATTATATTGCAGCTGTTTTCTTCATTATCGCAGCCAGTACGGATGGGGTGGACGGATATGTAGCACGGAAAAGAAAACAGGTAACAAGGTTCGGAAAATTTCTGGATCCGATCGCAGATAAGCTTTTGATCAGCGCGGCCCTGATCGCGTTGGTTGAAAGAAATGCCATCACAGGTCATGGTGTCACCGGTTGGGCTGCGATGATTATCATCGGCAGAGAGTTTATTGTGACGGGCTTAAGGCTGATTGCAGCTGGTGAAGGGATTGTCATTGCAGCCAGCAATTGGGGAAAGATTAAAACAGTAGCCCAAATCATAGCGATCTCGGCCGCCTTGCTGAACAACTTTCCCATCACGCTTCTGTTCCCGAATTGGAATTTTGACCGGTGGGCGATGCTGATTGCGGTCGTCATTACGATATATTCAGGTTATGACTATATCGTAAAAAACATCAAAGTCATCGATTATAATACGAATTAGAGTTGATGAACATTACTCAGTTAATGAAGAATTCTGGTGCCGGCAAGCCTCATGGAAATTGGAATTCAAGCATCATGATAATTATAAAACAGATTACGCAAAAAGCGCAAAAATGAATTTTTGAGGAAATTGTTGCATTTCATCCAAATGTATTATATACTTCTAATAGCAGAACTTATTATCAGGTAATAATTATTTGGTAACAAATGGCAATAATGCTCATAGAAAAGAAAATAGTCTAAAGAGGTGTAGCTTTATGAGCAGGTCTTCCTGTAGCAAAAAGGAAAGACAGAGCATCCTGCTGGAAAAGGTGAAAAACGATCCTTTTCTGACAGACGAAGAGTTAGCGGATAAATTGTCCGTCAGTATACCGACCATTCGATTGGATCGACTGGAACTCGGGATACCCGAATTAAGAGAGAGAATTAAAAACGTTGCTGAAGAGAATTATAGTAAGGTAAAAACCATCAAAAGCAAGGAAATTGTGGGAGAACTTCTTGACATCACCTTAGGGGAAAGAGGGCTTTCCATCCTTGAAACCAACGACAGCATGGTTTTTGAAAAAACAAGAGTGGTTCGGGGACATTTTATTTATTCCTTTGCTGAATCCATCGCCATCGCAGTGATTGATGCGGAAGCCGCACTGGTTGGGGTTGCAAACATAAAGTATAAGACTCCTGTATATGCAGGCAGCAAGCTGATAGCAAAGGCTGAAGTCCGACATATCAGAGGAAGTAAGTACATAGTCTGGGTAAAGATTTTTGAAAAGCAGGTAGAGGTGTTCCGGGGTAAATTCATCCTGGTTTCACTCGAAGGCAGCGAATCAGAAAAATAGTTCAAATTATTTCATTCCGGGAGTGAATACTTTGCTGATACTAGTAGATGCAATGGGTGGAGATCATGCACCGGCAGCTGTTGTCAACGGTTGTCTGGATGCGGTTCAGGAAAAAGACGGATTCGATGTTTTACTGATTGGTGATCAGGAAAAAATAAGTAAAATCATGCAGGAACGTAAGTTCAGCAGCGATAGAATAAAAATCCACCATACGACAGAAGTTGTTACGATGGAGGATTCTCCGACAAAAGCGATCCGCGGCAAGAAAGATTCGTCCATGGTTGTAGGATTTAAGCTTCTCAAGGAGAAACAAGGGGATGTATTTGTTTCAGCAGGAAATACTGGTGCGTTGCTTGCAGGAGCGCTTCTCATTCTGGGAAGAATCAAAGGGGTCGACAGACCGGCGCTGGCGCCGGTTTTACCGACAAAAGAAGGCATTGTGCTTCTTGCAGACGCAGGGGCGAATACGGTTTGCAAGCCTGTAAACCATCTCCAGTTCGGAATCATGGGTTCGATCTATATGCGGGATGTATTTGGAATTAAAAGCCCCAAAGTAGGTTTGATCAACGTGGGTTCTGAGGATACCAAGGGAAATGACACCATCAAGCAAGCTTTTGATCTTTTATCAAAAGCAAATATTAATTTTACCGGCAATGTTGAAGCCCATCAGGTCACAGAAGGCAAAGTGGATGTTGCGGTTTGCGACGGTTTTGTCGGAAATGTATTTTTAAAAACCGTAGAAGGCGTTGCTTCCTTCCTGATCGGAGAACTCAAAGGAATCTTCAAAAAAAATTGGATTTCGATGGGCGCTGCCATTTTGGTAAGCGGAGGATTAAAAAAACTTAAAAAGAAGACGGATATTTCCGAATATGGAAGCGTGCCTTTCCTGGGGGTTAACGGGAAGGTGATGAAAACTCACGGTCGTTCAGATGCAAAAGCAATCAAATATTCAATATTTGCAGCATGCAACTACGCAAAGAGCTCAATTTTAGACGAAATCAGAGATGAATTCAAAAATATGGAGGTTGAAGAGATTGAACAAGGAACTTAATGGGGTTGGTATCATCGGAATTGGCAGCGCTGTGCCTGAAAAGATATTGACCAATGCCGACCTCGAAAAAATGGTGGACACTTCGGATGAGTGGATCACAAAAAGGACAGGAATATCCGAAAGAAGGATTTTAGATAAAGATACTCCGGTATATGAACTGGGAGTAAAAGCAGCTCAAAAAGCGATAGAAGATGCGGGCATTACCGCAGAAGATATCGACTTGATCATTGCGGCTACCACTTCCCCTGATTATCTGTTTCCTCAGATGGCGTGCCTGATTCAAGCAAAAATTGGTGCAAAAAAAGCAGCAGCCTTTGATTTGAATGCAGCATGTTCTGGATTTGTATACGGTCTTACCGTAGCTCAGAATTTTCTATTAAACGGACAATACAAATATATTCTTGTTATTGGCTGTGAAGGCCTCTCACGAATGGTAGACTGGGAAGACAGAAATACCTGCGTATTATTTGGTGATGCTGCTGGCGCTGTTGTGCTGGGGGCTGTTGATAACAAATATGGAATATTAAGTACCCATATCGGTGCAGACGGTGAAATGGGCAATGTTCTGACAATGCCGTGCTGTTACATTACCGAAGAAGATATCAAAGTCAGAGAACATGAGAACAAAAAAGTAATGTGGATGGATGGGCAGGAAGTTTTCAAATTCGCAGTAAAAATCATGGAACAGGCTTCTCTCAAAGTCATTGAAGGGGCAAATCTTTCAATAGAGGATGTCAATTACGTATTCCCGCACCAGGCGAATACCAGAATCATTGACGGAGCATTGAAGAGACTGGGAATGAAATCCGATAAAATTCATCCGATCATCCAAAAGTATGGAAATATATCTTCCGCATCCATTCCTGTAGCATTGGATGAAGCTGTAAAAGAAGGCAAGATCAAAAAAGGTGATAACCTGGTGCTTGTTGGTTTTGGCGGCGGACTCACCTGGGGTTCGGCATTGATTAAATGGGCTAAGTAGAATAAGTTTTATAAATAGTACTAATTTTATTTGGAGGTAGAACACATGGGTAAAATTGCTTTTGTTTTTACTGGACAGGGCGCGCAGTACGTAGGAATGGGTAAGCAAATTGCAGAACAATACAAGTCTGCAGATGATATTTACAATCAGGCAACAGAAGCTTTAGGCTTTGACGTAAAGAAGATGGTATTTGAAAGTGATGATGAAACACTGAAAATTACTGAAAATACTCAGCCGGCCATACTGACTACAAGCATTGCATGTCTGCAGCCGCTCCTTGAAAAAGGAATCAAACCGGATGTAGTAGCCGGACTCAGCCTTGGAGAATACTCCGCGCATGTTGCAGCGGGTACTATCAGCTTCAAGGATGCAGTTAAATTAGTTAAAAAACGCGGTAAGTTCATGCAGGAAGCAGTACCTGTAGGTGTTGGCACTATGGCTGCGATACTGGGTCTTTCCAACGAAGACGTCATTGAATGCTGTAAAGCGGCATCTTCCGAAGGCATTGTAGAACCGGCGAACTTCAATTGCCCTGGGCAGATGGTTGTAGCTGGTGAAGTTAAAGCTGTTGAAAAAGTTGTTGAGCTTTGCAAGGAAAAGGGAGCAAAGCGTTCCATGGTTCTTCCTGTAAGTGCGCCTTTCCACTGCAGTATGTTAAAGCCTGCCGGTGAAAAACTTGCAGCTGAGCTGGAAGGAATAGAGTTAAGCGATATGAAGCTTCCTGTCGTTACCAATGTGACGGCGGAATATATCCAAGACAAATCCAAAGTGAAGGAACTCTTGATCAAACAGGTTAGCAATCCGACAAAGTGGGAAGAATGTGTAAATGCGATGCTGAAGGACGGAGTCGATACTTTTGTTGAAATCGGCCCTGGAAAAACTTTGAGCGGGTTTATAAAGAAGATCAGCAAGGAAGCCAAAACTCTCAACATAGATGATTTGGATTCATTGAATAAAACTTTAGAGGAACTTGGTCAATAACTCTCAACCTAAAAAGGGAGGTATGCATAATATGCAGTTAAAGGGGAAAACTGCTGTTGTAACCGGCGCTGCGAGGGGTTTGGGTAAAGCAATTGCTTTCAAACTTGCACAAATGGGCGCAAATGTTGTTTTGAATTCTTTCTCCGATGGTATTTATAAGACGGCTGAGGAATTCAAGGCGTCAGGTTATAACGTAGTGGCTGTTAAAGGCGATGTGAGCAAGCCGGATGATGTGAAACAAATCGTCAAAGCAGCAACGGATACATATGGTCGTTTGGATATTTTGGTGAACAATGCCGGAATCACAAAAGACAAACCAATGTTGATGATGTCTGAAGAAGACTGGGATACTGTTTTAAACATCAATTTAAAAGGTGCATTTAACTGCACTAAGGCTGCCGGCAAAATCATGCTGAAGCAAAATAGCGGCAAGATTATCAATGTTTCTTCGGTAGCCGGACGTTACGGCAACAAAGGTCAGGCCAATTATTCCGCTTCCAAAGCCGGTCTGATCGGGCTGACAAAGACAACGGCAAAAGAGCTGGGCGCTAAAGGAATTACGTGTAACGTAATTACACCCGGCTTGATTGAAAGTGATATGACTGAAGTATTACCCGATGAATTGAAGCAGAATTATCTCAAAAACATTGCGCTCGGACGGTTCGGGACACCGGAGGATGTAGCAAATGTTGTAGCCTTTCTTGCTTCGGAAGACTCAAATTATGTGACAGGGCAAGTAATTGATATTGACGGCGGACTGGTTATGTAATATTATCTTAATGTGAAAGAAGTTGCTATTCTTTTACATTAGGGCATTATAAATTAAGCCCCCTGTGGAAGGAGGTGAACGTATGGTTTTCGAAAAGGTTAAGAAGATCGTTGTTGAACAGTTAGGCGTTGAAGAAGATGATATAACAATGGAATCATCCTTCATTGATGATCTCGGAGCAGACTCTCTGGATATAGTTGAACTCATCATGGCTTTAGAAGAGGAATTCGATATGGAAATTCCAGATAGTGAGGCTGAGAAAATTACTACAGTAGGTGATGCTGTAGATTACATTAAAAATAATTCATAAAAAAAGTCCCTCAAACAGGGACTTTTTTTAAAACCGGGTCATAAAAACAGTCATCGGACTTCAAGTTTAACCTATCAATCAATATCCATTCATCGGTAATATTGAATTTGATTTTATATAAAGTCAATCCAAATGCAATTAAGTCATCTAAGTTTCAAAGGTTTATCCATCAATTGATCAAAAAGTAATCTTTAAATAATTATCCTGATAGGGGGAATTCTTTCATGAAAAGACGCGTAGTAATCACTGGTGCAGGAGTTGTGTCATCACTGGGTTTTGGAGTGGACCAGCTCTGGAATGCAATTAAGGAAGGCAAGTGTGGAATCAGCACAGTTGAAAGATTTGATGTTTCGAATTATCCTACTAAAATAGCTGCTGAAATCAAAAACTTTGATCCGACTCAGTTTATTGACAAGAAAGAAGCAAAGAGAATGGATCGCTATACACAGTATGCATTGGCAGCAACCAAGATGGCTGTGGAAATGTCAAAAATCGATTTGGAAGCCATCGACAAAGACCGTGCCGGCGTTATCGTTGGTTCCGGTATCGGTGGAATCGAGACCTTCGAAGATCAATGCAATACATTGTTTGAAAAAGGTCCGGGAAGAGTCAGTCCTTTCTTCATCCCGATGATGATTGCAAACATGGCCTCCGGAAGAATCGCCATCGAATATGGCTTCAGCGGATTCAACGAATGTGTTGTAACAGCCTGCGCAACAGGAAATAACGCCATCGGGGATGCTTTCAAAGTTATTCAGCGCGGTGATGCGGATCTCATGGTTACCGGCGGAGCAGAAGCATCCATCACTCCGGTATCCTTCGCAGGATTCTGTTCACAGAAAGCAATGTCCACCAATGAAGATCCTTCAAAGGCTTGCAGACCTTTTGATGCTGAAAGAGACGGCTTTGTAATGGGTGAAGGTGCAGCCGTATTGATTATCGAAGATTTGGAACACGCTTTGAAAAGAGGCGCAAACATCATCGCTGAAATCGTAGGGTATGGATGTACCTGCGATGCTTATCATATCACAGCGCCGCATCCGGAAGGACTTGGCGGAATCAAGTGTATGAACATGGCATTGAAGGATGCAGGAATCAATCCTGAAGATGTTGGATATATCAATGCACACGGTACATCCACACCACTCAATGATCCAGGTGAAACCAGAATCGTTAAGGCTGTTTTCGGAGATCATGCGAAGAAATTGGCAATGAGCTCCACGAAGTCCATGACAGGTCACTTGCTTGGTGCAGCAGGTGCCATAGAAGCACTCATTACTGCAATGGCATTAAAGGAAGGCTTCTTGCCTGCAACCATCAACTACAATACTCCGGATCCTGAATGTGATCTTGATTGTGTACCAAACGAAGGAAGAAAAGCAGACATCAAGTATGCTCTTTCAAACTCCCTCGGATTCGGTGGACACAATGCAACATTGGCTTTAAAGAAATACGAATAATTACATTTTAATAAGGTAGTAAAAAGGGTGAGGTGAAAAAACCTCACCTTTTTTGTGTGAATATATTGATTAAGCTTGTTTAGTTGGATAGAATAAACGTATAGAAAAATCACTATTTGGAGGAATTAATGATTGTCCTGGAAGGTTTAAAAGGTAAGCTAAGTCAATTCGAAAACCTGATTGACTATCAGTTTAAAGACAAAAGCAATTTAATCCTTGCTTTGACTCACAGCTCCTATGCCAATGAGTTCAAGGATGAAAAGCTGACAAGCAATGAAAGAATAGAGTTTCTTGGCGATTCTATCCTGAATTTGATCATCAGTGAATATATATATTTCAAGTATCCTAAGCTGTCCGAAGGAGAAATGACCCGGGCAAGAGCAGCCATTGTATGCGAGCAATCCCTGGTCCGATGTTCGAATAATATCGGCATCGGAAATTATCTGCTGTTAGGCAAAGGGGAAGAGCTGACCGGAGGCAGAACAAGAATTTCAATTCTTTCCGATGCATTTGAGGCTGTCATTGGCGCGATATACACCGATGGCGGCATGGAAAAAGCCAAGCTATTTGTCATGTCACAAATGAAACATCTGATAGAAGACTCCATGAACGGTGTTGTCTTTATGGACTATAAGACGCAGCTTCAGGAGAAGATCCAAAAGTTCAGCGATCATAAGATTCAGTATGAAATATTGGAAGAAAAAGGTCCGGACCACAATAAAATCTTTGTTTCTCAAGTGAAGGTTTCCGACGAAATCATGGGAACCGGAGAGGGACGAAGCAAAAAGGAAGCGGAACAAAGCGCTGCAAAATCAGCCTTGGAGAAATACGGTGATTCCAGTGAAAACTAAGCATGTGATCATACCAATTTTTATTCCCCATAAGGGATGTCCCTTTGATTGTATTTTTTGTAATCAAAAGTCCATCAGCGGACAAATTGAAGACATTTCCGAGAATAAAATGAGAGAAGTCATCGAAGCCCATATCAGCACCCTTTCAAAGGGTGCTTTTGTTGAAATTGGCTTTTACGGCGGAAGCTTTACCGGAATTGAAAAAGAACTTCAGATTAGGTATCTGCAAATCGCCAATGAATATATTCAAAAGGGATTCGTTCAAGGTGTGCGTCTTTCAACCCGTCCGGATTACATTACCCCTTCGATCCTCGAATATCTTAAAGCATATCATGTCAATACCATAGAACTGGGTGTTCAGAGTATGGATGAAGAAGTTCTCAGGATGAGCTGCCGAGGTCACAGCGTTCAAGACGTAATCAGGTCCTCTGGACTTATTCATGGCGCTGGAATTCGCCTGGGAATCCAAACGATGATCGGATTGCCGGGAGATAACAGGGAAAAAAGCATAGAAACCGCAAAAAGCGTAATCCTGCTGAAACCGGAAATACTAAGAATTTACCCGACATTGGTTGTAAAAAATACTTTTCTTGAAAAACTCTATCATGAAGGCAAATACAGCCCATTATCTTTGGAAGAAGCAGTAGATCTATGCGCAGAGCTCCTTGAAATGTATGAAGCCAGTCAAATCAATGTGATTCGAGTCGGACTGCAGGCTACAGACAACATCAGTGAAGGACGGGATATTGTTGCAGGTCCTTTTCATCCGGCGTTCCGTCAGTTGGTACAATCCCGCCTGGTTTTAAAAACCATAGAAGAGATCATTCAGAAAAAGGGATTGGAAAACAGTGAGGGAATTGCAATCTATACAGATTTAGGAAATATTTCCGATGTTGTAGGCCAAAAAAGAGTGAATATTGAAACCTTGAAAAGAAAATATCATTTTAAAACAGTAAAGATTATTGAAAATAAAGATAGAAAAATGCAGATATTTGTAGAAAAAACGAACTAAAAACGGTAGATTAAAATTAAATAAAAAAACTTGATAACTTTTGAAGGAATTAAAAGGAAAATGGAGAATATAAATATATACATTTTTAATAATTGAATGCAACAAATTCATCGTAGGAGGAAAAGGTATGGAGGTACTAAAGGTATCAGCAAATTCGCAGCCAAAATCAGTTGCAGGTGCGTTAGCTGCAGTTTTAAGGGACAGCAGCCATGCAGAGATTCAGGCTGTTGGTGCAGGCGCCGTTAATCAAGCTGTCAAAGCAATTGCAATTACACGAGGTTTTGTAGCTCCAAATGGAATTGATCTTGTAGTAATTCCTGCATTCTCAGAAGTGAATATCGACGGAGAAGAACGGACAGCCATCAAGTTTTACATTGAACCTAGATAAGGATGAAGGAAAGATTAAAACATGTCAAAGAGTTGACGTGTTTTATTTTTTTTATGAATGAAAACAAAAAAGCAAGAAATACGATGTCTTTTCTTCACTAATATTTAAAGTAATCCAATTGATTTAATACAGCGCAGGCCTGATATAAATTTTGTTGAATCAGCTTTTTATTTTGCAAAATATGTAGACTTTGATATTTAATTGTGATAAACTATCGTTAATAAAATGATCCTTTAAATTAGTCCAGAGAGGCTAGAAGGTGAGAAAAGCGATAACTAGAGTTATCATGTGTATTGATGCTAACTTCTTACCTTCTGGTAGGAAGTTTTTTGATTTCTTCGGTAAAAATTTGAATGGTTTGGAGTGTTGAAATTATGGAAAAAGCAGAAATAATGGACGAAAGCGGGATTATGAGAGCAGTAACAAGAATTGCTCATGAGATCATAGAAAAAAATAAGGGCGTTGAAAACCTGGCGCTCATTGGAATACAAAGAAGAGGCGTGCCGCTCGCAAAAATGGTAGCTGAAAAAATCAAGGAAGTGGAAGGCACCAATGTTCCGGTAGGAGTTTTGGATATCACCTTTTACCGCGATGATCTGAGTATGTTATCGGAACATCCGATTATCAACGGTACTGAAATCAACTTTCCTATTAATAATAAAAAGATTGTCCTTGTTGATGATGTACTTTATACCGGCAGAACCGTAAGAGCAGCGATTGATGCGATCATGGACATCGGAAGACCGAAACTTATACAACTGGCTATTCTGATCGACCGCGGTCATAGAGAACTGCCAATCCGTGCAGATTATGTTGGCAAAAACGTACCGACTTCAAAGAATGAAGTGGTGCATGTAAAGCTTTTCGATATTGATAAAGTCAATGCAGTGACCATTGGTGAAATGGAAAAGGGCATAGCCCATTAATTTAGAAGGAAAGGGAACGGTTATGAACAGGATTTCTCAAAACATAAAGATTAAAACCACGAATATGCCATTCAACAACAGCCCTGTTCAACTATTCCCTGGATTGAGCAATGCTTTTCATTCTTTATATTTGATAGATTTTTCAAGAAATAGTAAGGGCATTTGTCCTTACTATTTTTATGTGCAGCCATTCAACTAAATCATAAACTTTAATGAAACCGGAATCGATTAATTAAATTATATAAAGGTGGTTTTGCAACATGGTTTTAAAATCAAAAGATTTGCTTGGCATCAAAGAACTCTCGGCAGAAGAAATCATGCTGGTTTTGAACACAGCCAAGACAATGAAGTATGTATTAACAACCAACAACAAAAAAACACCGCATCTACAGGGAAAGTCCATTATAACGCTCTTTTACGAGAACAGTACCCGAACCCGTCTTTCCTTTGAACTGGCTTCCAAATATATGAGCGCCAGTGCAGCCAATATCTCTGCTTCAAGCAGCAGTGTTTCAAAGGGAGAGACCTTGATCGACACAGGAAAGACCATTGATATGATGGGAGCAGACGTGATCATCATCCGTCATCCCATGTCAGGCGCACCCCATTTGCTGGCGAAGAATATCAATGCCTCTGTGATCAATGCAGGAGATGGAATGAACGAGCACCCGACTCAGGCGCTGCTGGACATGTTCACCATCTGGGAAAAGAAAGGTTCTCTGGAAGGCTTGAAGATTGCGATCCTCGGGGATATTTACCACAGCAGGGTGGCAAGAAGCAATATTTATGGAATGACCAAGCTGGGAGCGGAAGTGAGTGTTGCAGGACCGTCTACGCTTCTGCCTCCGGGAATCGAAAAGACAGGTGTTAAAGTTTTCAATACAATTCAGGAAGCGATGATTGATGCGGATGTGGTCATGGCTTTGAGAATACAGCTTGAAAGACAGAAAAAAGGATTGTTCCCGACGACCAGAGAGTATTCCAGATTCTTCGGTTTGGACGAAAAGCGCTTGAAACTCGCAAAGGAAGACGCGCTGGTAATGCATCCGGGACCGGTCAACCGAGGGTTGGAATTGTCAACTTACGTCATGGATGGAGACCAATCGGTGATCAATGAACAGGTCATGAACGGTGTAGCTGTAAGAATGGCACTTTTGTATCTTTTGACAAGGAGGAACAGCGGTGAAAATATTAATTAAAAACGGACATGTTGTAGATCCAAAGACAAATAGAGACGGTATCTTCGATATCCTCATTGAAAACGGGAAAATCAGCGAGGTTGGAAATGAAATCGAGTTCTCCAACGGAGATATCATTGATGCAAAAGGAAAGTATGTGTTCCCGGGATTGGTAGATGCGCACTGCCACCTTAGAGATCCCGGACTTGAATATAAGGAAGATATTGAAACGGGAACGAGAAGCGCAGCCATGGGCGGATTCACATCCATTGCCTGTATGCCGAATACCAACCCGGTCATCGATAACGAAGCCATGGTTCGATATGTTTTGAACAAGGCAAAAAGCGAAGGGATTGTCAACGTTTTCCCAATAGGCGCCATATCCAAGGGCTCAAAAGGTGAAGAATTGGCAGAAATCGGTGAACTCAAATTCGCAGGTGCCGTTGCGATCTCTGATGATGGAAAGCCGGTTAAAAATGCTTCCTTGATGAAGAAAGCACTGCAGTATTCCTCCATGTTTGACATCACCGTCATCTCTCATTGTGAAGATCCTGAGTTAGCAGAAGAAGGTGTCATGAATGAAGGATACTACTCAACCACCATGGGATTGAAAGGGATACCTGCAGCCGCAGAAGAGGTGATGGTGGCAAGAGAACTGATTCTGGCTGAATATACGAAGACGCCGATTCATATTGCTCACGTCAGCACGGAGTTATCCGTTGATCTTATCAGAAATGCAAAAAAACGCGGTGTAAAAGTTACGGCTGAAACCTGCCCGCACTATTTCTCACTGACAGAAGCTGCATGTGAGAACTTCAATACCTTGGCAAAGGTGAATCCGCCGCTTCGAACTCAAAAGGATGTGGATGCCATCATTGAAGGTTTGAAGGATGGTACCATTGATATCATCGCTACAGATCATGCACCGCATCACGTCGATGAAAAGAATGTTGAGTTTACCATCGCTGCAAATGGATTGGTTGGATTTGAGACTGCATTACCCCTGGCAATCACCTACTTGGTTAAACCGGGACACCTCACAATACAACAGCTGGTAGAGAAAATGAGTGTAAATCCTTCAAAAATTCTCGGCTTGAACAAAGGCTCGCTGGAAATAGGGCAAGCAGCTGATATCACCATTGTGGATATCAATGAGGAATATACCGTAGATGTCAGTAAGTTTAAGTCCAAGAGCAAGAATTCACCGTATCATGGTTTTAAACTGCAGGGAACTGTTTACGAAACCATTGTCAACGGTAAAGTGATCGTTAAAGAAAAGATTCTTCTATAATGAATAAGGAGATAAGACATGTTTGTTGATCTTTTAATAGATAAGATTAAAGAAAAGAAAAATCCGACCGTTGTCGGACTGGATCCTAAAATCGAATATGTTCCTCAAAGCTTAAAGGAGGAATCATTCAAGGAATTCGGCAAAGGGGCCAAAGGAGTTGCGGAAGCAATCCTGACTTTTAATAAAAAATTAATCGATGCAGTGCATGATATCGTACCGGCTGTAAAACCACAGCTTGCTTATTATGAAATGTATGGACTTGAAGGTTTGAGAGCTTTTGATGAAACTGTAAAGTATGCTAAGAAAAAAGGACTGCTTGTCGTCGCAGACGGTAAGCGAAACGACATTGGAAGTACTGCAGAAGCTTATTCATCAGCATTCTTAGGAAAAACCAATTTTGAAACGGAAGAAAGCATGCCGGTTTTTGACGCAGATGCACTGACTGTCAATCCGTATTTGGGAATCGATGGAATCAAACCTTTCATCGATGATTGTAAAAACTATGGCAAAGGAATTTTCGTTCTTGTGAAAACTTCCAACAAATCCTCAGGACAGCTTCAGGATTTAAAAACTCAGGACGGTAAAAGCATCTATGAAATCGTTGCTGAACATGTTCAGGAATGGGGCAGCAGCGTTGTAGGAAAGCATGGCTACAGCAGCGTGGGTGCGGTAGTAGGAGCAACTTACCCTGAACAGGCGAAGTTCCTCAGAGGTGTCATGAAAAATGCTTACATTCTTGTACCGGGATATGGTGCGCAGGGCGGAAGCGCGAAAGATGCAGCAAACTCCTTCAATTCCGATGGGCTTGGTGCAATCATCAATGCTTCCAGAAGCATCATGTGTGCTTACCAGTCGGAACTCTGGAAAGGAACTTACATGCCGGAAAGATTTGATGAAGCAGCACGGGCAGAAGCAATCCGAATGAGGGACGATATCAATTCAGCAGTGAAAAGTAAGGGTTAAGTAATGTTATTTTAAACTTGTATCTTATTTTTGGAGGTTAAATATAAATGAAGGCTATACTGGCGCTTGAAGACGGTACAATTTTTCACGGCAACAGCTTTGGGGTCAACGGTGAAATCATCGGTGAGATCGTATTTAATACCGGAATGACCGGATACCAGGAAGTACTGACCGATGCATCCTATTGCGGACAGATCGTCACCATGACGTATCCGTTAATAGGGAATTACGGGGTCAACTTTGAAGACATCGAATCTGCAAAACCGCAAGTCAGAGGTTTCATTGTAAGAGAACTCTGTAAAACACCAAGCAACTGGAGGTCTATAGAAACTCTCAATGAATACCTGAAAAGAAATAATATCATCGGTATTGAAGGAATCGACACCAGGGCTTTAACCAGAATTCTTAGAAATAAGGGAACAATGAAGGGGATTATTTCAACCAACCCGAACTTTAACCTGAACAGCAAAATGGATGAGATCAAAGCTTATGAGATTAAAAACCCTGTTGAACAGGTAACTACCAAGGAAGTATTACACTATCCTGGAGATGGTTTGAAAGTGGCAGTCATCGACTACGGAATCAAACAAAATATTGTTCGGTCACTCTTGAAAAGAGGATGCGAAGTCCATGTGTTTCCGGCATGGGTAAAGGTGGATGAAATCCTTGCGATCAATCCTGATGGTATCATGCTGACCAACGGACCTGGGGATCCTAAGGACTGCAAGGTTCAGATTGAGACCATCAAGGCGCTGCTGGGCAAAAAACCGATTTTTGGAATCTGCCTGGGGCATCAATTGACAGCCCTGGCTAACAATGCGGACACTGAAAAGCTCAAGTATGGCCACCGCGGCTGCAATCACCCTGTAAAAGACCTGAAGAAGGATAAAACCTACATTACTTCACAAAACCATGGCTATACCATCATTGAAGACACACTGGATAAAAGCAGGATGGAAATAAGCCATGTCAATATGAATGACGGTACTATCGAGGGCGTGAAGTATAAAGATATGCCTGTATTTACGGTGCAGTTCCATCCGGAAGCAGCGCCCGGTCCGACGGATACCGCTTACCTTTTTGACGAGTTTATAGAAATGATGAAAAATAACAAAGCTTGCTCTTAACGGGTTCTTGTTTTATAAGTATAAAATTATTGGAAATGTGTAACTGACAAATAGAGATTAGAAAACTTCCAAACTATTAGAACGGGGGAACATGGAATGCCAAGACGTAATGATGTAAAAAAAGTATTGGTGATCGGATCCGGCCCAATCATCATCGGGCAGGCAGCTGAGTTTGACTATGCCGGGACACAGGCTTGTCAGGCGCTGAAGGAAGAGAACATTGAAGTTGTTCTCGTCAACAGCAATCCGGCAACCATTATGACCGATACCAATATTGCAGATAAAGTATATATCGAACCGCTTTGTGCAGATGTAGTGAAAAACATCATCCTGAAAGAAAAACCGGACAGCATTCTTCCTACGCTGGGCGGACAAACAGGTTTGAACCTTGCGATGGAACTGGCTGAGGACGGATTCCTGCAGGCAAATGGAGTCAAGCTCCTTGGAACGGCAACTGAAGCCATTAAAATGGCTGAAGACAGACAGGCCTTCAAGGATACCATGGAAAGAATCGGCGAGCCTTGCATAGCCAGTAAGGTTGTTACAACCATTGAAGATGCTCTGGAATTTGCTAAAGAAATAGATTATCCGGTCATCGTAAGACCGGCGTATACGCTTGGCGGTACCGGAGGAGGTATTGCGTATAACGAAGCAGAACTGAGAGAAATCGGGACCAATGGTTTACGACTCAGTAGAGTAACACAAGTCCTGATTGAAAAATGTATTGCTGGTTGGAAAGAAATTGAGTACGAGGTAATGAGAGACAGCAAGGGAAATGTTATCACAGTATGTAACATGGAAAACATTGACCCTGTTGGTGTCCACACTGGAGACAGTATCGTTGTAGCTCCTTCACAGACACTGGCCGATAAAGAGTATCAGATGCTGAGAACAGCTTCTCTGAACATCATCTCGGAATTAGGAATCGAGGGTGGCTGTAACGTACAGTTTGCGCTTCATCCTACAAGTTTTGAGTATGGAGTCATCGAAGTAAACCCAAGAGTTAGCCGCTCATCCGCCTTAGCTTCCAAAGCTACGGGTTACCCGATCGCCAAGGTTGCAACAAAGATCGCCATCGGATACGGGCTGGATGAAATCAAAAATGCGGTCACAGGAAAGACATATGCCTGCTTCGAACCAACACTGGATTATGTGGTTGTAAAGATTCCCAAGTGGCCTTTTGACAAGTTTGTCAAGGCAAAGAGAACCCTCGGGACGCAGATGAAAGCCACCGGAGAAGTAATGGCCATCAGCAGTTCCTTTGAGGCGGCCTTCATGAAAGCCATTCGTTCTCTTGAACTGGGCCTCTTTACACTGGAACAGGAAATGTTCAAGCAGTACGATGCAAATCAGATTCTTGAAAAATTGAAGGATGTCAATGACGAGAGAATCCTGGTGGTAGCAGAAGCGATTCGTAGAGGAATCACGGTAGAAGAAATCTTTAGTATCACTAAAATTGATGAATTCTTCCTCTGCAAAATCAAAGAGCTGGTGTTGATGGAAGAAAAACTGAAGTCCATCAGCATCAAGGAACTGGATGATGCTCTTCTTCGCAAAGCAAAGAAAATGGGCTTCACCGATGCGATCATCGCAAAATTCATCCGCAGTGACAAAAAAGATATTAAGAATAGAAGAAAAGAACTTGGCCTGAACGCGACTTATAAAATGGTAGATACCTGTGCGGCTGAGTTTGAAGCGGTTACACCGTATTACTACTCAACCTATGACCAGCACTGTGAAGTTAAGAAATCAGACAATGAAAAGGTGCTTGTTATCGGCTCAGGACCAATCCGTATCGGACAGGGAATTGAGTTTGACTACTGTTCCGTTCACTCGGTGTGGGCGCTGAAGGAAGAGGGCTACGAAACCATCATAGCAAACAATAATCCTGAAACTGTAAGTACGGACTTTGACACTTCCGACAGATTGTACTTCGAACCTTTGACTCCGGAAGATGTTGAAAACATCGTGGAAACCGAAAAACCAAAAGGCGCTATCGTTCAGTTTGGTGGCCAGACAGCAATCAAATTGA
Source organism: Clostridia bacterium (assembly GCA_026418695.1). GTDB lineage: Bacteria > Bacillota > Clostridia > Acetivibrionales > JAFADI01 > SKW158. The sequence continues at coordinate 5,125 of JAOAAU010000112.1, read as the reverse complement.
CTAAAGCTCTCGATGAAATGGGTGTAAAAATCTTTGGTACGGAACCCAAATATGTGGATGCGGCAGAAGATAGAGAAAAATTCGATGCCATCCTCGAGGAAGTCGGCATACCAAGACCAAAGGGACAGACTGTCTTCACATTGGAACAAGCCCTTGCAGCTGCAAATGACCTCGGATATCCTGTGCTGGTCAGACCTTCCTATGTACTTGGCGGTCAGGGAATGGAAATCGCCTTTAATGACAAGGATGTTACCGAATTTATGGAGATCATCAACAGGGTGAAACAGGAACATCCGATCCTGATTGATAAATACATGATGGGAAAAGAAATCGAAGTGGACGCTATCTGCGACGGAGAAGAAATCCTTATCCCTGGAATCATGGAGCACCTTGAAAGAGCCGGCGTGCACTCCGGAGACAGTATCTCCGTGTACCCGACCCAATCCGTCGATAAGAAAACAAAAGAAGTAATTGTGGATTATACGAAAAAACTGGCGAAAGCGCTGCATGTTGTTGGCCTTGTAAATATACAGTACGTCCTGTATAACGGCCAGCTGTATGTGATCGAAGTAAATCCGCGTTCCAGCCGTACGGTACCTTATATCAGTAAGGTTACCGGAATTCCGATGGTGAACATCGCTACCAAGTTGATGATGGGGAAAAAGCTCAGCGACTTCAACTACGGAACTGGGTTATATAAAGAATCCGACTATGTAGCGGTTAAGGCGCCTGTGTTCTCCTTCGAAAAGCTTCATGATGTAGATATCAGCTTAGGGCCTGAAATGAAATCTACCGGTGAAGTACTTGGTATAGCAAAAACCTTCCCGGAAGCTCTTTATAAGGCGATCGTCGCATCCGGCATCAAGCTGCCTAAAAAAGGCGGCGGAATTCTGATGACCGTGAGAGATACGGATAAGCCGGAATTATTACCGATCGCTGAAGAGTTTGAAAAGCTTGGCTATGAACTCTATGCTACCGGTAAAACTGCCAACATGCTGAACCATAATGGAGTTGCTACCAATGCGGTTAAGAAGATTGACGAGGGTTCACCGAATATCCTGGATCTGATCCAGTCCGGCAAGATCAGCCTTGTCATCAATACGCCGACAAAAGGCAGAAAGCCGGATCGTGACGGATTCAAAATCAGAAGAAAATCCGTTGAAATGTCCATTCCTTGCTTGACTTCGCTGGATACGGTGAAAGCAGTATTGAGCTGTCTGAAACTGGGCAAGAATGAGAAAGACCTGGAGGTTGTAAACCTCAGTGTGTTTGACTAGGAAGCAAATGAAATACTACTTCAACTTTTATGCTTGAAATTCATGGAATACATCATTGCTTAAGCAAAAGGTTCATTGAAGTGATGTTTCATCGACACAACATCAGGATCGGAGGAAATCATGGCACAAGTATTAAAAGAAAAAATTGCTGCCTTGGACAAGTTGGCTCCAGGTGTCTTCAAAATGACTTTGAAATCCGAAATCATTGCACAGACTGCCTTACCCGGGCAGTTTGTCAATGTGAAATGCAGTGAGGGACTCAATGCGCTTTTAAGGAGACCCATCAGTATCTGTAATGTAGATCGCGATTCCAATACCTTTGACATTGTCTTTCAGATCAAGGGGATTGGAACAGAATACCTGTCACAGAAGAAGGTTGGTTCAGAGGTTGATATCATCGGTCCTTTAGGAAATCCTTTCCGCGTGGAGGGGGAATTTAAAAAGATCGCTGTTGTTGGCGGAGGTATTGGAATATTTCCTTTACTGAATCTTCTTAAAGCATCTTCTGCTGAGCATAAGGATGCCTTCCTGGGTTTTAGAAATAAAGAACTGATTGTACTTGAGGAAGAATTCACGCAAGCTTCCGATCAGTTATTTATTTCAACAGATGATGGCAGTGCTGGACACAAAGGTCTGATTACGGATTTGTTTATCAATGAAATAGATAAAAAGAAGTATGATATCGTCTACACCTGCGGACCGACTCCAATGATCAAAAAGGTAGTAGAGATTGCACATAAAAACAATATCCGGTGTCAGGTATCGCTGGAACAGAGAATGGGCTGCGGTATTGGCGCATGTCTGGTTTGTGCCTGCAAAACAAGGCTTGGAGATGAATGGGAATACAGCCATGTATGTAAGGATGGGCCGGTGTTTTGGAGCAACGAGGTGATCTTCGATTAAAATCGTGATAAGCGTCGCATTACAGCGTCAGTTTTCACCTTAAAAATGCTCATTTATCTTGAATAAACTCCGCTTTTTAAGGCTCAACTTCCTTGTACTGCTCGCTTCTGACGCTTTTTTAGGAGTCTATGGAGGCTAAAATGAATAATAATGTAGATTTAAGTGTAAATATAGCAGGTTTAAAGCTGAAGAATCCTGTGATTGCTGCTTCCGGAACCTTCGGGTTCGGACGTGAATATGCGGAATACATGGATTTAAACAAGCTTGGTGGAATCTCTGTCAAAGGTCTAACCTTAAAGCCGAGACAGGGAAATAAACCACCTCGGATTGCAGAAACTCCTGCAGGAATTCTGAACAGTGTCGGACTTCAGAATCCGGGAGTAGAAGCTTTTATTAAAGAAGAAATTCCTTTTTTAAGGCAGTACAACCTTGGAATAATCGCCAATATCGCCGGGAACACTATTGAGGATTACTGCGAGATGGCTGAAATTCTTGGAGATGCGGATATCGATGCAATAGAACTGAATGTATCCTGTCCCAATGTCAAGGCAGGAGGCATCGCTTTTGGAACAAGCTGTGCAGGGATTTCTGAGATTACAAAAAGGGTCAAGGCGTATTGCAAAAAGCCATTGATCGTAAAGCTGACCCCCAATGTAACGGATATTAAGGAAACAGCAAAAGCTGCGGAGGATTCCGGAGCGGATGCGGTATCCCTCATTAATACCATTCTTGGAATGGCCATTGATATTCATAGAAGAAAACCAATTTTGGCAAACAACATGGGCGGTCTTTCAGGACCAGCAGTAAAACCGGTTGCAGTACGAATGGTGTATGAAGTGTCTAAAACTGTAAAGATTCCTGTCATCGGCATGGGTGGAATTACAACAGGAGAGGATGCCATCGAATTTTTACTGGCAGGAGCTGCGGCGGTCATGGTTGGGACAGCAAATTTTGTAAACCCGGCAGCTTGCCTGGATGTAATCCATGGAATGGAAGCATATCTACGTCAGTATCATATTGGCTGTGTTTCTGAAATCGTTGGGAAACTGGAACTCAATCAATAAACCAATCACTTTTCTATGGAACAGGGTGTGGAGCATTGAAGACAAGATTGATTTTTGTCCGTCACGCAGAAGCAGAGGGAAACGTCAAAAGAGAGTTTCATGGCTGGATGGATGGAGACATCACTGAAAAAGGCCATGTTCAAGCACAAAAAGCTGCGGAACGATTGAAAGATATAAAAATTGACGTTCTTTATGCCAGCAGTCTGAAACGTACGATGCAGACTGCGGCCTATATTTCAAAGGTCAAAAATCTTCCCGTTATCCAAACGGATAGAATGAAAGAGATCAACGGTGGAGACTGGGAAGGCAGACGTTGGGACGAACTGCCGGTTCTATGGCCGAAGGAAAATGAAACCTGGGAAAATAAACCCCATGTTCATCAGATGCCCAACGGCGAATCCATGGTAGAATTTCAAAAAAGATTGATGGATGAAGTGCTTCGAATTGTTGACGAAAACAAGGGGAAAAACATCTGCATCGTTACTCATGGTACAGCTATCAGAGCGATGATGTGCAATTTCATGCACTGCAGTCTTGAGAGTATGATCGATATTCAGTGGTATGACAATACTTCCATCACGATCATCGATTATGAAGACGGACGCTTTTCGGTTGTTCTTGAAGGTGATGCTTCCCATTTGGGAAAAGAATTCAGCACGCTTCAAAATCAAGAATGGTTTTTGGAATATAAGAAGAGCTTTGACGAGCGAAAAGATAATATATAATAAAATATTTTCAGGGGGTTGACTATGGAAAACATCAATTCAAAACTGGTTTCATGGCTGTTTGATACCAAGGCCATCAGGGTTTGTCCCCAGGATAAACCATTTTGGTATACCTCAGGAACCATCGGGCCCTATTACATCAATACCCATTTTCTTTATGGAAGTGAAGACAAAGCCAACCAGCTGCTTGGTCTGATTGATGCTGTAAAAAGTAACATTCTGGAATGCCCGAAAAAATTTCTTGATGTTACAAATGAAAACTATGAAAAGGATGCGATCTATAAAGGACTCATTGATGAAATGGTTCTCTTTATAAAGAACAATATCCAGCTCGATGAAATTGATTATATTTCAGGTGGAGAAAGAAGAGACTGGTTCTTTTCAATGATCATTGCAAAAATCTTGAACAAACCCCACGTTACGATATACAAAGATCTGAAAACAGTTGTTACGGACGATCATGGCACCAGAGAAGTAGCCGATTTAAAAGGCGGAAATGTCCTTCATATAGCGGATCTGATCACCGAAGCCTCCAGCTATGAAAGAGCTTGGATTCCGGCAATCAAAAGCATCCAGGGGAATTTTAAGTGGAGTCTTGTCGTTGTAGACAGAAAACAAGGCGGCGAAGAATTGCTTTCCTCACATGGTGTTAAATCCTATGCGATGGTGAGTATTACAAAAGCTTTCTTTGACACGGTTGTTTCAATGGGAATTATCAATGATCAACAGCATTTGATGATTGTTCGATACATTGCAAATCCCAAGGAAGCGATGAAAAGCTTTTTATTGGAGCATCCTGAATTTTTGGAGAACGCCTTGAATGCTGATGAAAAAACAAAGGAACGTGCTCGATTGTGTTTGGATAAAAACATCTACGAATTAAAGTAATAGCACTTATTGAGGTATTTTCGCGAAAATAGTTAGAAAATCGACAAGAAATATTTTGTATACAAAAAACGCTAAAATGTGATATAATTAACTATAAGAAAAATATAAAACGCTAATGTTTTATATTTCAGACTGAAGACAAATGCGATTTTTTTGGTGAACTACGCCAAACAAATCGCATTTTCTGTATGTTGTCCCCAGAAAAATATTAGAAATAGTCGTTGAAAAGGAGGTAACATCCCCCTTCTTCTCTTCCATGTTGCCAGCT
>JAOAAU010000087.1 GCA_026418695.1 Clostridia bacterium | reverse complement strand
GTATAAGCCTTGGCACTATCAGGAGGCACATCTCTTCCATCATAGAAGCAGTGGATGAATACGTCTTTCAATCCTTGCTTTTTCGCTAATTCAACCAATGCATACAGATGTGTGTTATGGCTGTGTACACCGCCGTCAGATAACAATCCGAACAGGTGGAGCTTTGAATTGTTTCTCCTGCAATTGTCGATGGCATCCAGGAATTCTTTCTTTTCAAAGAAGTCTCCATCCTCAATGGACTTTGTAATTCTGGTTAATTCCTGATATACGATTCTTCCTGCACCGATGTTGGTGTGTCCAACCTCGGAATTCCCCATCTGTCCTCTTGGCAGCCCAACATCCATACCGCTGGTGCGGATTTCAGTCGTTGGGTTTTCAGCCATGAGCTTGTCTATATTGGGTTTGTTTGCTGCTTTCAGCGCATTTCCTTCTATACGGGGGTTGTTCCCGAAACCATCCAAAATAATAAGTGCAACCAATTTGTTCTTCATCGTCTACCCTCTCCATTTCTAAGTTGAAAACGTGAATCAAGCTTTGTTTGTTTACGTTTTCCTTCAAGATATTTAAAATATGAACCAGTCCTGTAATCAGCCTGTATATTGCATATTCAAAGTTTTTCTACATTATTATATACCACAATCCTTTTGATTTAAATAACTATTTGTTAAATTTTTGTCTTTCCAGTTCCACCATTTCAACAACTCAGGATCATGCGTTGTATTACTTGCATAATAAACGGCACACTTGAAAACATACAGTATACATCGATCCAATTTGCACCCTTGAAAGCGGCATAGATCGTTATACATTTTTTCCGGATCCATTCCTTTTAATTCTTCTACCGAATGGAATCCCAGGTTCAAAAGATCTTGAGCAGTTTGCCTCCCCACACCGGGGATCCGCATCAGTTCCAGTAATGCCTTATTCTTTTCTGTCATATTAACACTCTCAATCCTGCCAGTTGTGATGAGGTTCATATGCTAATTAACCCCCCGGTTAGAAACCAGAGGGTTAATGTTATGATTGAATATTTTTTTAATGACTGATGAATTAGCCGTTGTACTTTGCAATCTTTTCAAAGTCATCAAGCTTCAAGCTGGCACCGCCAACAAGGCCGCCGTCAATATCGGACATATTGAAGAGTTCACCTGCATTTGCAGCTGTAACGCTTCCGCCGTACTGAATTCTTGTAGCTTCTGCTACTTCTTCACCATAAAGCGCCTCTACGGTATCTCTGATGATAGCGCAAACTTCATTTGCCTGTTCGTTGGTAGCAGTCTTGCCTGTACCGATAGCCCAGATTGGTTCGTAAGCGATAACTACTTTCTTAACCTGATCAGCGCTCATACCCTGAAGCGCGATCTTAACCTGGTATCTTACGAGGTCTGCAGTAACGCCCTGTTCTCTCTGCGTAAGGGATTCACCAACGCAAACGATCGGAGTCATACCGTATTTGAATACTGCAAGAGCTCTCTTGTTTACAGTTTCATCAGTTTCACCAAAATACTGTCTTCTTTCGGAGTGTCCGATGATTACATAGTCAACGCCAAGCTCAGCAAGCATTGGACCGGAAATTTCACCGGTAAATGCACCTTTTTCTTCCCAATGCATGTTCTGTGCAGCTACTTTGATATTTGAACCTTTCGCAGCTTCTACAACACCAGGGAGACATACAAAAGGAACACCAACAACAACTTCTGCTTCAGCATCTGCAACTTTTGCCTTTAAGGCATTTACAAATTCAACTGCTTCTTTTGGAGTCTTATTCATCTTCCAGTTGCCGGCAGCGATTTTCTTTCTTGGGTTTTTATCCAGCAATACTGCAATTCCGGGGAGAACCTTTCCTTCGAGGAATTCGAGAGATGCTCCGCCGCCAGTGGAGATATGAGTAATTTTATCAGCAAAACCGAGCTGTTCAACAGCAGCAGCAGAGTCTCCGCCGCCAACGATTGAAACCGCCCCGGATTCAGCAACTGCTCTTGCAACTTCTTTAGTTCCAGTAGCAAAGTTTTCAAATTCGAAAACGCCCATAGGTCCGTTCCAAACGATGGTCTTTGCCTTTCTGATTTCTTTGGAGAATTTTTCAATGGTCAATGAACCGATGTCCATACCCATCCATCCGTCCGGCATATCATCAGAAGGAACATATTTATGTTCTGTATCATTCTTGAACTCTTTACCGACAATGCTGCCAATAGGAAGCATCAGGTTGACGCCTTTCTTTTCAGCCTTTTCCATGAGGGTCTTTGCAAGATCCAATTTATCATCTTCACAGATAGAGTTACCGATTCTGTAACCTTTAGCTTTTAAGAAAGTATAAGCCATACCTCCACCGATGATGAGGGTATCTACTTTATCAATGAGGTTTTCAATAACTGCGATCTTGTCAGAAACCTTCGCACCACCCAAAATGGCAACGAAAGGTCTTGCAGGATTTGCAAGGGCTTTGCCCATGAATTCAAGTTCTTTTTGAATAAGGAAACCGCTGACAGCCGGTAAATGATCAGCAAGACCTGCAGTTGAAGCATGTGCTCTGTGTGCAGTTCCGAAAGCATCATTCACATAGATTTCTGCGAGGCTTGCAAGTTCCTTAGTGAAAGCAGGATCGTTCTTTTCTTCTTCCTTGTGGAATCTTACGTTTTCCAGCATAAGTACTTCGCCATCTTTTAATGCAGCTGCTTTTGCTTTTGCATCCTCCCCGATGACGTCTGAAGCCATAATAACAGGCTTTTTAAGGAGCTCGCTCAATCTTTCAGCAGCAGGCTTCATGCTATACTTGTCCTCAAAACCATTCTTCGGTCTTCCAAGGTGGGAAACGAGGATTGTCTTAGCGCCATTATCAACCAAATATTTAATTGTCGGGAGTGCTCCCACAATTCTTTTATCATCAGTTATTTTTCTGTCTGCATCCAACGGAACATTAAAGTCAACTCTTACGATGACTTTTTTACCTTTCACGTCGATATCTTCGATGGTCTTTTTGTTCATCATGCCCATGTACTTCACTCTCCTATACTTAATGATTTCATATTTAAATTGTGTAATAAAGCCGGAAATCATACTGATTTTCACCAGTTTCCCACTTTAAGGGTAGGAAACCACAATTCCACTGAAAAGTATACATCTTTTTACCACCTATTTCAATACTTACCGATAAAATTTATCTATTTTTTAACAATCTTTTATGCCTGAAATCTACAATAATTCCTGCTTTTTCTTGCGAACTGGATTTACAAAATTTCCGAATTATAAAAGCATTATTCATCATTTCTATTATACGGAAATATCCTTCACAGAAGCAGATTCAGCAAGGAATATCCGGTATTTCTTCGGCATAAATAACAAAGGCAGCCCTCAATACAAGGAGCTGCCTAATATTATACTGCTGTAGGTAAATCCTAAAGGAACTTATTTACTTCTTTAGAGGTATCAATCAACACCCCTGCCAGTTCTTTGGCTTCGCCAGCTTTATCTCTGCTTGATTCTGCAATGGTCTGGGCCTGTTGTACATTGGCTGTAGCCTGCTCGCTGACTGCAGAGATTTCGTTGATGCTCTCAATGATCCTGTTGTTGGAATTTACAATTTCACTGATCCTGCGACCCACCTGATTTACATTTTCATTGAATATTTTCATCTTATTCGAAATGTCTTCAAACACCTGTCTTGTATTTGCAATCAGCTCGTTCTGCTGTGTATTGACTTCTTTCAGCTTTATTACCGCCTCAACAGCACCCTCTGCCTTTTCTTGAAGTTCATGCAGGATATTGGCGATATTGCTGGCAGAATCCTTACTTTGAACCGCAAGCTTACGAATTTCATCGGCTACAACAGCAAATCCCTTCCCCGCCTCACCGGCCCTGGCACTTTCGATGGATGCATTCAAGGAAAGAAGATTGGTTTGTTCCGAAATTCCGGTAATAATCTGAGTAATTCCCTGAATTTCACTTGATTTCTGCATCAGTCCCACCATTCTTCCATAGGCGTCTTCACTGTTTTCACTGACAGATACAGCCTTCTCGTTTAAGTCTCTAACATTACCGACCCCAACATTCAGTGCATCGAAGGTCTCTTCGGAAAGCTTGCTCATTTTGTCCGATAGTGAAGAGGCGTCCACTATCAGCGTATGAATATTCTTTGTCATATCCAACTGGTGCTGGATACTTTCAGAGGTATTTTCAACACCGCAGGAAATCTCTTTGACAACACTGGAGACAATCTCAGAAGAGGATGCCAATTCATCCACGATTTTATGCACGTCTCTTGAGTTGCTTTCCATTACAGCCGCAACTCTCAAGACATCCGCCAATATCCTTTCCTGCTTTTCCTTTTCTTTATGTATATTTTCCAGGTTCTCACTGTTAAACTTATTGGATAGCCGTGTTGCAATGATCAGGGCTACTGAAAACAATACGACGGCTGCGAATTGAATGGTATAATCCGTAATAGCTGAAGGATCCTTCACACCCTTTATCAATGCCTGATCAAGAATTCTGGCAATATTGATCAAAAACACAATTCCACAGGCGGTTACAATCAATCGCAAATTAAAATATAAGAAATACATCAGAATAATCGGGAAGAGATAAACAAATACCATTGCTTTTGCTGAAGTAATCATAACAAAGGTATACATGATAAAGTATCCACCCAGTGTGATATACTTCAAATACCGGCTCTCTCCATCCTTAAAATAAACAATAATTGCAGTGAGGATAGGAATGCAAACAATCACTATAAAGGTAAAAACATATTCTAAGGACTTCAATCCTTTTAAATATTCCCCAATATAGCCCAATATCAGGAATGAGCTTAATAAGCAGTTGATAAGCAGTACTACTTTGTTCGTGCTTTGAAGTGAACTAACTGTTTTCATTACCTTCCTCCTTTGTACTTAGCCAGATTTATAATACGATATTTTATGATATAATTTTACATTAATCTACCATTTTTTACAACAATCCATTTATCTGGATAAACGACAGTGTCAAGGGGACGGTTCTGATGACACACCAATGCGTGTCATCAGAACCGTCCCCTTGACACGAAAAACATAAAAAAGAACCCTGTTCCTTAGGAACAGGGTTCTTTTTTATGTTTAATTCAATTATTTAGCGTCAACTGCAGCCATGTGGCCGATGAGGTCAACAACCTTGTTTGAATAACCCCATTCATTGTCATACCATGAAACGAGTTTTACAAAGTTGCCATTGAGTGCGATACCAGCTTCTGCATCAAAGATGGAAGTACGAGCATCGTGGATGAAGTCTGTTGATACAACAGCGTCTTCAGTGTATCCGAGGATACCTTTGAGTTCGTTTTCAGAAGCCTTCTTAACAGCAGCTTTGATTTCTTCGTATGTAGCTGCTTTTTCGAGACGTACAGTGAGGTCAACAACAGATACGTCAGCAGTAGGAACTCTGAATGCCATACCAGTGAGTTTGCCGTTGAGTTCAGGAATAACCTTTCCAACAGCTTTAGCAGCACCAGTGGATGAAGGAATGATGTTGCCGAGGATGGATCTTCCGCCTCTCCAGTCTTTCATGGAAGGAGCATCAACTGTCTTCTGAGTGTTAGTTGCAGCGTGAACTGTAGTCATAAGACCTTCAACGATACCGAAGTTGTCGTTGATAACCTTAGCTAAAGGAGCTAAGCAGTTAGTAGTACATGAAGCGTTGGATACAACAACCATGTCCTTAGTGTATTTGTTGTGGTTAACGCCCATAACAAACATAGGAGCATCATTGGAAGGAGCGCTGATAACAACTTTCTTAGCGCCGCCCTTTAAGTGAGCTGAAGCTTTTTCAGTGGTAGTGAATACGCCTGTTGATTCAACAACGTAATCAGCTCCGCAGCTTCCCCAAGGAATTTCTGTAGGATCTTTTGCTGCAAATACAGCGATTTCCTTACCGTTAACAACGAGTTTACCGTCTTTAGTTTCGATAGTGCCTTCAAACTGGCCATGAACTGTGTCGTACTTCAACATGTATGTCATGTACTCAAGATCAATGAAAGGGTCGTTGATTCCCTTTACTTCTACATTAGGGTTGTTGATTGCAGCCCTGAAAACAAGACGTCCGATACGTCCAAATCCATTAATACCCATTTTTACTGCCATTTGTTTCGCCCTCCTATATAATTATTTGAATTAATACAATTATTAGCTACAATGTAGCCTGAATGCAGTAAATAATTCATGTTTTGGATAAAGTTATCCTAAACCAAAATTTATTTTATATTATTTCAATTACTTTTTCAATAGTTGGGAACCAAAATTATTAATTTTTTAACAAAGTCTATAACGCGCACCAAATCTTTATCTGCCGAATGCTCTTTACTGCATACTTCGAAACTGTTTTTCAAGAACCATATTTTCAGAAATTATCTTTTCCTATAGCGCTAAAACTATACCTCAAATAATTTTAACTGTATATTTGTTCACCATTTTTGCCGGATGGTAAGACAGCTTGGCTTTTCTCAACCCTTCAATCCCAAGATCCTGCTCCCGGTTCACGAATAAAGCTTCACTCCATTCATTTTCACAGAACTGCTGGTTGATAAATGTATAAAGCCCATTCACATTTCCATTTGCCTTTTCGATGTGAATGACTGCAGTTTCGCTGTTTAACATTTCTCCGACTGTAAAGGCCTCCGGTTCTCCATCCACCTTGATCAGAGCCCCTCTGCATCCCATTTTTCCATAGTTCTTCAGGAGTTCCGTGTTTGCAAGTTTTTCACAGTAAAAGCCTCTGTGGGTTTCGCAATCCCGCTCAGCGCACCATTTTGTCATAATTTTCTCACATTGGTCGAGATGTTCCTGCCCTAAAGGGATGTACTCAAATTGATATAGCTTTTTAAATTTATTGATATGGTTTCTCTTTCCGTCATACTTTTTCCCTTTTAGATTGATCAGATCTTCGGAGGAATAGACATAATCACTGCTGTCCCTGTCAAAAATAATGTCTTGTGAGGAAGTGACGATGGATTCGAAAAGCTGGAGCTTTTCTTCCTCAACTCTCTTGAACTCCAGGTTCCATCCCTTTGAGGCAAAATACTCTTTTAACCTGGAAACAGCCTCTTGTAAAGCATCCCCCAAAAAAGCACCCGCTGGAATGAACGCAAATGGTCCGGTTTCTTGCGGAACAGCGATGATGCATAAAAGATCCCGAATAACCGTGTATCTAAAATTATAATAATTTCTCCACATAAAAAAGTTTGTAAATGTCAGCTCTGATGCGTTTGGATTTAACTTTTTCAAATAAGCATCAAATATGGGTTTGTCATTTATATTAATATCACTAAATTCTATCATTACGGTCTCCTGTATGTACTTAGGGTCCACAATTTCTATTGAACATATGGTTGCTGTTAATTTACCCTGTTTTTCTTTCTGTAAACGATTACTTCATACCCAAGGTTCTATACAGCAAAAAGGATAATAAATAATTACAGCAAAATTTGTTTTTGAAAAGCTACTAGAACACTTCAGCCGGAAGCCAAAGTGTTCTAGTACATTCAATATTATCAAATTCAAACCCGTCTGCAAGTCCGTTTTCCCTATATGTACGGTATATCGGGTGTTTTGTCTGTCATGAAAAATTTCAATTACGTTTATTTAGTCTCCAAAAGCAACACCGACACTCTTTGCAATTCTTACGAGTTCTCCGTCCGGCGGTACAGTCTTTAGTTTCCCTACGGCTTCTTCAAGAGATACGGAAGTAATCGTATTCCCCTGCAAGCTCACCATGGTTCCGAACTTTTCCTGATGAACCAGTTCTACCGCTTCCACACCATATCGGGTAGAAAGAATTCTGTCATAAGGGATAGGCCTACCGCCTCTTTGAAGATGACCTAAAACTGTAACTCTTGTTTCAATCCGCGTAAGCTTTTCGATCTCTTCAGCAATTCTGTTTCCTATTCCCCCGAGCCGGACAGGGTCCGGACTGTCGCTGATTACCTTACTGACAACCACTTCGCCATCCAGAGGTTTTGCACCTTCGGCGACAACAACGATACTGAAGCTTTTCCCCGCATTTTTCCTTTCCATGACCTTCTGCGCAACCCGATGGATATCATAAGGGATTTCCGGAATCAGGATAACATCTGCGCCGCCGGCAATCCCAGACTCAATCGCAATCCATCCCGCATATCTTCCCATGACCTCAAGAATCATCACCCTGTGATGGGATTCTGCTGTTGAATGCAGCTTATCGATAGCTTCGGTAGCTGTTTCAACAGCAGTCATAAAACCAAAGGTGGTGTCCGTCGCTGATAAATCGTTGTCTATAGTTTTAGGGACACCTACAACCTTGATGCCTTTCCTGGAAAAATCCCTGGCGCTGGTCAAAGTTCCGTCCCCGCCGATCAGCACCATACAGTCAATGTCCAGCATATTAAGGTTGTCCGCCACCCGGTCCGACATGTCTTTATACTCAACATTTCCGTCCTTTTCCACTCTGAAGTGGAAAGGATTATCCCGGTTCGAAGTTCCCAGAATCGTACCGCCTTTATCAAGAATCCCGGAAACATCTCCTGATTTGAAGGTAATAAAGTTATTGATCACAAGACCTTTGTAGCCATCTTTAAAACCAACTACCTCATATCCATACTTCACCATTGCAGTTTTAACAACTGCTCTTAAAACCGCATTCAGCCCCGGACAGTCACCGCCGCCGGTCAATACACCAATACGTTTCACCATAAGTCCGCCTCCTAAAGAAAAAACTGAGAGTTAAGAAATAAGAAAGAACAGAGAAGAATCAAAAAACAAAATTAGCAGATCATATTACAAACTTCGATCCAAAAAATCTTTGCCGTACAATCCTTTGCTTCTATGATATACTCAATATCCAAGCTTTGTTCCTATTCAATTTTACTCATAATACTCTCCCGATATTTGTACTTACTTATTTTTCATTCTTCATTGTTATTCCACACTTGTAACGATGGATACTAAAAACTCAGCAGCTTTCACCATATCCTCAATATTGATCTGTTCCTCAACACTATGAACCTTATCCATCCCAATGCTGATATCCACCGCCTGGATCCCTTTCCCGTTGATAATATTGGTATCACTGCCGCCCCCGGTAGCTTCCAGCTTTAATTCAATACCCGACTTTTCTGCAGCTTTTCGTAATATTTTAACGATCTCGTCTGTTTCCTGGATATCAAAAGCAGGATACATCCTCTCAGATTTGAAAATAACGCTGCCTCCAAACTTTTCCGCCGCTTCCTCAAAGCACTCTCTCATGTGTTCCGTTTGTTTTTCGAGCTTCTCTTCATCCCTACTCCGGGCTTCAGCTTTCATTTCCACGGTTTCGCAGATGATATTGGTTGCCTGGCCGCCCTGGATGATCCCAATGTTGGCTGTTGTCTCTTCGTCTATTCTCCCCAGCTTCATCTCGGAAATAGCTTCGGATGCGATCTGAATGGCATTAATCCCTTTTTCGGGTTCGACACCTGCATGGGCTGCCTTCCCTTTGACCGTGATATCAATTTTATTCTGAGAGGGCGCCTTCACCGCAACATGCCCGATCGGACCTCCGTCATCCATGACAAATCCGTACTGAGCATAGATTTTCGAGTAATCCAGATGTTTGGACCCCAAAAGCCCGATTTCCTCACCAATAGTAAAAGCAACTTGTACGTCGCCATGTTCAAGGTTGTTTTCTTTTAAAACCCTGATGGTTTCCAGGATGCATTCAACGCCCGCCAGGTCGTCCCCGCCCAGAACGGTAGTACCGTCCGTCTTGATCAGATTTCCTTCAATCCTTGGTTTTTTGCCGATCCCAGGCACAACCGTATCCATGTGGGCCATCAGTAAAATTGCCGGGATCCCTGTTTTCCCTTTGATTGTGCAGATCAGATTGCCGGTTTCCCCCCCGGTCTCCTGTCCTGCATTATCCTCATAAACAGAGTATCCCATGCTCTCCAGCTTGCTTTTCAAAGTATCTGCCATCTCCCGTTCCTTCAAGCTGATACTGTCAATCTTTACAAGTTCTATAAACTCATTCACCATACGGTTTCTATCGATCATTTCATTCACCCCGTCTTTTACTGTCTGCTGCCATGGAAATATGCAGGCATGATGGGTACAATTCATTCTGATGCAGCTTCAAAATTATTCATGTAGCCTACAGCGATGCAACTAAATAATATTGAATCTTATTCCCTCGCCAAGTATATTATACTTGATTTCCGTCTGATTTATAACGAATGGTCACTACCAATCGTACCTTGTCAGCTTTCCTTCACCCAGAAGGCCTTCAAAGCCCCGCTGCCGGATTGCCTCGTAAAGGACAATTGCTGCAGAATTCGAAAGGTTGAGGGATCTTATGCTTTCCTTCATCGGTATCCGTATACACCACTCCTTGTTTTCCTTGAGCAGTTCTTCCGGCAGCCCGGCCGTTTCCTTGCCGAAAACAAAAAAGCAGTCCTCCGGATATTTTACGTCGGCATAAGTATTCACCGCTTTTGTCGTAGCATAATAAAACTGCTTGTCCCTATACTTCTCTCTTAACTCCTTAAAACTATCGTAATACTGCACATTCACATCTTCCCAATAGTCCAGACCTGCTCGCTTCAAATACCTGTCATCCACTGAAAACCCCAAAGGCCTAACCAAATGAAGATTCGTTCCTGTGGCTGCACAGGTTCTGGCAATATTCCCTGTGTTTTGCGGAATCTCAGGCTCAACCAGTACTATATTAAATTTCAAATCAATCACTCCCAGTAAACCAACATTCTATTCAATCTTTGTACATCTCTGTTACAGCTATATATTACCATAAAACATAATATTATTTACATCTCATTTTCACCAAAATATCCGCATAACTTTATTTAAATTCCAAATTTTCTTTTCCCATACCTTTGCAATAAAAAAAGGTGGTTATTCAGCCACCTTTCAAAACTCACAAATTTTAAATTCGAACTAGCCATCTACAACAGAAACATCAATTTCAAGGGTATCTTTCTCATTGATGATTAAAGGAATACAGATTGTTTTCATTTTGTTTGGGGTGATGACCATATTGTCTCCCATTAACAATGACGGAGGGGTGATTTCTATGCCAATCCCCTTATTGTAGAGAATCGTTGCCGTATTCCCCAAAATCATGTTCGTAAGCTCGGATATTGCACTTTTTGCGATATCATCCAACTCAGTTACAGGCATCCCGAACATCATGGCAGAAGCAATTGAGAAAGCAAGCTGCTTCGGCATGGAAAAAACTACCTGACCCCTGATTTTTCCTGTTAAACCTATGATAATCACAATTGTATCACTTTTATAAGGTGCAGTCTTCAAAAAAACATTCCCTAGTTTGGCATCAATACCGGCGCTCGTCTTTAGGACTGTCTGGCTGGCTTCAATGAAAGGATTGATATACTCAACGTTCATGTATTGATTCCCTCCTTATGTAGAATTATCTTTAGTTCAGAATCTATTAAGTTGATTTTTGCTTATAGGGGGTCAATGTTTAGAAAACAGATTCTAAGACTCAATTTTCCCCTGAATCCCAAAAGAATCGAAAGACATATTTTATGGATACTATTATAACAGAAAAGATTTTATTTCGCCATAAAAAATTGTTTTTCTAAGTTTCTATATGTTTTATTCTATAAATCTCGTAAAAATCCTTCTTTTTTTTATCTTTTTCGTCATCTCCATAAAATCTCGATCTTCTTTCTATCTCGATGGATGAATCCATAAGATTTTCGAAATAATATACTTGGTTAGAGAATAAAATCAGATGTCTTTACATCTGATGCAGAACAAATTCGGAGGTAGAAATGAAGCTATTTATGCCTGAAACCGTGTTTTTTGAGCCATCAGCGCTAAAATATCCCCTGGGGAATGAACTTTTCGAATTTTTTGAAAAGCAGGGAACGGAGATCATCAAGACTTCCATTCAAAATGTTTCCCGCTCCATCCCTGGAAATAATGAACAGCAAAAATATGCCCGGGCTAAAAAGACCCTGGTAATCACAACAAAGAAAAGCATGAGTCTGGACGTATGCAAGCCATCTGCAGATTTTGAATTTTCACTTGCTACCAATTGTCCAGCCAACTGCGAATACTGTTACCTCCAGACAACCCAGGGCTATAAGCCCTATCTGAGAACCTACGTCAATCTTGAAGATATCTTTGATACCATCCTCAAGCATATTGAAAAAAACAATCAGCCTATCACTACCTTCGAAGTTGCAAGTGCGGGGGATCCACTAGCCTTGGAGCATCTGACGGGAAGTCTTGGAAAAACCATTGAGTTTTTTGGCAGCCTGGAAAATGCCCGGCTCCGGGTGGTCACCAAGTTCAGCAATGTTGATTCCTTGCTGCCAATCCGGCATAACGGCCATACAAGATTCAGAGTTAGCATCAATTCAAGGCATGTGATCAAAAACTTTGAACATAATACTGCAGATTTTGACGAGCGGATTGAAGCCGCTTCCAAGATATCCAAAGCCGGATATCCCATTGGTTTTATCGTAGCACCCATCATGGTGTATGACGGTTGGAGGGAAGAGTACAAGGAGCTTTTTGAAAAGCTTCGGCAGCAGGTAGATGTGAACCCTGCTAAAGAGACTGTTACCTTTGAATTGATCCAGCACAGGTTTACTCCGATTGCAAAGAATTTCATTTTACAAAGGTTTCCCGGCACCAAGCTGGATATGGATGAATCTAAACGAACCTTGAAATGGGGGAAATTCGGTCGTTTTAAATATGTTTATCCTAAAGAAACCGCAAAGGAACTAAAGGAGACCATCTCTGCAATGATTATGGAGAATTTTCCTGACAGCAGAATTGAATACTTTACATAAAGATGAGATTAAGCTTGGAAAAGATCACTTAATCTCCATATTTCATAATCCTTCTTGTTCTTTCATTAAAGCTCATGAATCTAGTGCCGATAGCCGCTGCGGGTCATAACTTCCTGCAGTGCTTTTGTGGTAATTGGTGCCCCTTTTGTAATCTCATCCTGGAAATCCATTTTCCCGGGATCACCAATCCCCACAATAAGGAGGTCTCTCTTTGACCTTAAGACACTCAACGTATCTCCGCAGATTCTTCCGGTTCTGACGTTGTTCCCATACTTATCAACGGCACCTTCGATTACTTCCCCATCCTTAGTGATGGAGCAGGATACCGTTATCCCATTGCAGTCCTTCCCGTTTGATGACACAGCAACCACTCCCAGCACTTCAATATCAGAGTTGTTGAGGATATAGTCCATGGCCTGCTCACCCTTTCCCATTCCCTTGGCTCCCCTGTCATCCACCATGACTACTACCGGATCATGATGTGCTTTTTTTATCAGATCAACAATTTCATTTCCTGTAAGTATCGTCGGGTTTCCTGCCGAAGCAGATATACACCTCCCACCGATATTGGTTGCTGCTGCTTCCACCGCTTTTTGTGCTACGCTGTCTCCATCCGTTACAAGAATCACTTTATGCTTATCCATGCAATGCACCTCCTTTTACTTTATTATCGCTTTGCTTTTGGTCTGAAAGCTACAGACGCCAGATACCCGAAAAAAATAGCCGCAGTGATGCCTGTGGCTGCAGCCTTTATTCCGCCCGTGAATGCACCGAGCAAACCGTATTGATCCACGTCCCGGAATGCTCCTTTAGCCAGTGTGTATCCAAATCCGGTTAGCGGCACGGTTGCACCGGCTCCCCCAATATCCACAATTTTTTGATAGATACCCAGGGCTGTCAAAACAACACCTAAAGTTACAAACGCAACAAGTATTCTTGCAGATGTCAGCTTGGTCCTGTCAATGAGCACCTGTCCGATGGAACAAATAATCCCTCCCACAATGAATGCGCTAAGGTAAGTCTGTATATTGCCTAACATTGTACCTCTCCTTCAAAATAGTTTGTATTTATCTTTATCATGATAAATTTCTGCTTATACTAACCGCGTGTGCAATACAAGGAATTGATTCCCCCTGTTGGGTGCTTGTCGGACTCAATAGGGCACCCGTCGCAACAAGCAGCACATTATTCAAGGTTCCCTTCTTCATTTCATTTAAAACAAACCCTGACAATACAGAAGCAGCACAACCGCAGCCACTTCCTCCGGAGTGAACGTCCTGACGTTCAAGATCAAAGATCATGGCCCCGCAGTCATTGTATCTGCTGCTGATGTCCAGATCCTGATTTCTTAATAGCTCATCACATATTGTTTTTCCAAGCTTTCCAAGGTCACCTGTGATAATGAGATCGTATGCTTCCGGCTTCAGCCCTGTATCCTTGAAGTGGGTCAGAATTGTATCCGCCGCTGCTGGAGCCATTGCCGCGCCCATATTGTTTGCATCCTTAATTCCCATATCTACGATTTTGCCGGTTGTGACATGCTTAATATAAGGCCCTGTCCCTTGATTCGAGAGCATTACCCCACCGGAACCGGTAACAGTCCATTGTGCAGTTGGGGGTCTCTGTCCTCCCAGCTCCAAAGGAAACCTGAATTGTTTTTCCGCTGAGCAGAAGTGACTTGATGTAACACAAATCAGATTGTCAGCAAATCCGCCTTCCACCAACATGGCTCCCACACTCATGGACTCCGCCATGGTAGAACAAGCGCCATAAAGTCCAAGGAATGGAATCCCGGATTCTCTCAACCCGAAACTGGTAGCAATACACTGGTTCAGCAAATCTCCTGCAATGACATACTGAATGTCATTCACTGTTTTACTGGCTTTATTGATAATTTTTGCAAAGGTCTCTCTTAGCAGCTTGCTTTCAGCTTTTTCCCAGCTTTCCTCCCCCCAAAACTCATCCTCAATGATCTCATCGAAGTATAATCTCAGCGGGCCTTGTCCCTCTTTGGGACCTACAATACATGCAGATGAAGCAATACTGACGGGGGTTTGAATTTTTACAGTTTGTTTTCCATTTCTTTTGCTTGCCATAGTACCACCTAACTTAGTGTATATTTTGTTGAATTTAACTACTTATGGAATTTTAACGATAGTTTATCCCCTTGCTTAATCCTATCCAGCTTTCACATACTAAAACCTTAGAAGATAGTAGATGATGCCTACTACAACTGAAACGGATATTCCATATACAAGGACCGGGCCTGCAACCACAAACATTCTTGCTCCTACTCCTAAAACATAACCCTCACTTTTGAATTCCATCGCTGGTGAAACAATGGAATTTGCAAAACCCGTAATCGGCACGATTGAGCCTGCTCCTGCAAAACGACCCAATTCATCATAAATATTCAGTCCAGTAAACAGAGCACCCAAAAACACCATAATCATGGTTGTAAGATTCGAAACGATCTCCTGGCTAAATCCCCTCGTCCTCAGCAGGTTTGAAATCAGCTGTCCAATGACGCAGATCAACCCGCCAACGACAAAAGCTCTGGTCATATTCCGTGCCAATTTAGACTTTGGAGATTTTTCCTCAACATATTTGACATATTCCTGTTTTGTTAAAATTTTTTCCATAGTTCTCCCTCTTCTAGTGATCAAACTCTAAAAACAATTTCTGAGCACCCAATAACGATAGTGTCAATATTTTATACTAAAGCATTTCCTTCCGGCTGCACCATTACAAAAACACCCCGGGATGGTACTTTATTGGTTTTTGTTTTTGTTGTCATCATCCAAGTTGCTATAACCAACGCTAACAGGAATAATACTGCAATCAGCTGCAGTTTATATTTTTGTAATAAAAAAGTCATTCTACCCACTCCCGCTCATTTTCAAGAATAAGAAATACTTGGCAATAAACAGTGTGCATATCATTGGACTGCCAAGTATTATTCGACCTTCATTATCGTCAAAATCAGCGCAAAATCAGTGATTCCGCTCTTTATATTATTAGAAAAACAAAAAACAATATGCAGGAAAGAATAGCATATTGTTTTCAATTCTTTTTTAAATTCACATCTTTTTAATTTTCGTCATTAAATTGGGGATTATTTCTCACTGATCATCCCCATCATTTTCTTATACTTCTCCATCCAATTTATTGATTCAACATAATGCTTTTGAGCTGATTGGAGATTTTCTCGAACCATTTCTTCCTGTACTCTGGCCTCATTGGTTGCTTTTTTTGCTTTTCCGGTATATTGGTCCAGTACTCCCCGTGATGATTTTGCAGTGGATATGTACTGAGTCGCTTCTTCCATAAAGCTATTGCAGGTTTGCATCGCCAGTTTTGAATCCATGTCTGCCATCAGTCCCCATTGATAAAACTTTATACTTTTCCCCCTGAATTCCATCGCTTTTTGGATCTTTTTGACGGTTTGTTCCATTTGACTGGTTGCGGCCATTTTGTTTACCCTGCTTTTCTGTTCGGAGTTTTCTCTTTCCAACTCAGCACATACTTCCAGCAAGGTTTCGTAGGTACAATCTTTTCGTTCTTTCAATGCCAGAAACTTATCATCCACCCCCTGCTGATCTTTCATGAAGCTTCTCAGCCCGGCACCGTCATTTTTCAATGAATCAAGGTCTTCCATCAGCAAATCGATTCCGAGACTGGCGGTTGTTTCCTTAACTTGAACTGTTTTATACTTTGGATGGTCGTTGAGACGCTTGAGTTCGTCTTTAAAACTGCTGCTTTGAGGCAGGCTTTCAATTTCCTGAATGTTTTCTGCAACCGTTTTTTCACCAGGATCAATACAGGACTTCACTTTTATCTTTATCTCATTTACTTTTGACTTCAGAATGGAAACTTCGTTCCTATATTCCTTTTCTGCTCGGAATCTAATAAAATTCTGGATGGAGAATACCAATACCAACACAGCCATAATACAGGAGACTATTGCAATGGTTCTTTGGATCTTTCTATATCCTGACGTCTCCACCTTCTGCTTTTCATTGGAAACCCCAACCAAAGCAGGCTGATTTAAAGCTGTATCTTTACTGCTCATTTCTCGACCTCCGAATACAAGGTTATTAGTGAAGCAAAAAACTGCCCAATTTATTTATATTTAAATTTATTCATAATCATGACTTCAGACTTTATTAAACACTGCTTATTTTCTGCCGTATTTCCTCCAGTATCTTTTTTTCTATTCGGGATACCTGGACCTGCGATATTCCAAGGGTTTTTGCGATCTGCATCTGGGTTTTCTCCTTAAAATACCTCAGAATAATGATTTGTTTTTCCCTGGGCTTCAATGTCTCCAGAATTTGCCTTAAAGCGATTCTATCGATAATATCCAGCTCATGATTGATCCCTTCACTGTTAATCCTGTCAATCAGCAGAATAGGATTGCTATCCCCTTCCTTTACCGTGTTGTATAGAGATTCCGGTGTATTGGAAGCTTCCAGCGCCATTACGATTTCTTCCGAGGAAATATTCAGCCGCTCTGCCATTTCCCCTATGGAAGGTTCCCGTCCTATCTCCTTGCTCATAATTTCCTTGGTAACCCTGACTTTATTGGAAGTTTCTTTTAAAGATCTGCTGACTTTAATGATTCCGTCATCCCTAATAAACCTTTTGATTTCGCCAATAATCATCGGAACAGCATAGGTAGAAAACCTGACGCCAAAGGTCTGGTCAAATTTACTTACAGCTTTAATCAGACCGATACACCCGATCTGGAACAAGTCATCGCTCTCATACCCTCTGTTCTGAAACCTTTTTACAATACTCCATACAAGGCCTACGTTCTTCTCTATCATCATGGACTGCGCATGCTTGTCCCCGTCTTTCGCCTTTTGTATAAGCTCAAGCATGACATCATCTGCAAATTCGTTCATACTATTTCCTTTGCCTTTCCGTAACATTCTTTATCCTGAGTAAGTTTCACCGTGAAAATGGTTATGGTTGGACGAATTTTATTTTCACGACAAAAGTCAAGGAAATTGAAGCGCGATCATAAGCTTTATCACGTTCAATCCGGACTGCCAGCTTTAATTTGTTATTATTCCCATATTTACTATATATTTACATATACTATCAAAAAAAATTATTTGACAACAGACTTGAAAGTCTTATACATCCTGACGACCGTTCCTTTTCCACCCTCCGATTCAATTTCCACCTTGTCCATAAAATTCTCCATGACTGTAAACCCCATACCGGACCTGTCCATGTCGGGTTTGGACGTATACAAGGGCTGCCTTGCCAGATCAATATCCTCTATCCCTATTCCCTGGTCTTCGATGGTGATCTCAACAGTATCGGGAAATAGTTTACAAATCATCTTCACGAACCCCGGTTTGTTCTCATACCCGTGAATAATCGCATTGGTTACGGCTTCTGAAACAGCGGTTTTTACGTCTGCCAATTCATCCAACGTAGGATCAATCTGTGATACAAATGCCGCTGCAACGACCCTGGCAAAGGATTCATTGCTTGATTTACTGCTAAACTCCAGTTTCATTTCATTGATTGGCTGCATAACATTAGCTCCCCCTCAAAAATTTTTAAGCGCACTTTCAACATTCCCATAGGCAGGGATGATTTTTAAAAGCCCGGCCATATCGAAAATCCGCTTAACATGTTCGTTCAATCCGGTTAATGCCGTCTTTCCGTTTAATTTCTGAATATTTTTATATCTTCCGATAATCACACCGATCCCGGAACTGTCCATAAAAGAAACATTGGACAAGTCAAAGATCACGTTTTTGGTAGAAGACTTGATGATTTCTCCATCCACCTTCTGCCGGATGTATTCTGCCGAGTGATGGTCCAATTCTCCATTGATTCCAACGATCAAGGTTGTCCCTTTGTTAGAAAATTTAATCTGCAATCTGATCCCTCCATTTGATTCAATGATAATCGCCAATTCAAAAGTAACAGTAAAATTCGATATGACCCTGCTGTGTGAGTACTACTACTTGAACCGTTATCTTTGGTATATTCTCAATTCTCTCAATGTAAGAAAATTCCTTCATCATATTTTGTAACCTTTTGCAGAATGAAAACTTTTTAACACAATAAAACGACAAGAGCTTGGCAATATTGCCAAGCTCTTGTTAAATAATAACTTCCAGGTTACTTTCTATTGTAGATTTTCTTTTTCCAAGCCGGAATTATTCTCCAAAGCCGGAAGTAATCAAGTCGATCAACTCCCTGAGTGCTATCTGTTCATCTTCACCTTCTGCACCGATCGTTACACTGGTTCCTTGGGAAACAGCCAGGGACATCAGACCCATGATGCTTTTTGCATTCACCTTCTTTTCATCTTTGGAAATCCATATGTGCGATGTGAACTTACCAGCTGTCTGCACGAATAAAGCCGCGGGCCTCGCGTGAAGTCCTGTCGGATTAGTAACTTCAACAGTTTTTTCAACCATTTACAACTCCCCTTTCAAACTTCTTGCATTTTCTGCAATCCTGTCTAACTTACGCAGTCTATGGTTGACACCAGACTTCCCTAAAGGCGGATCCAGCATTTCGCCAAGCTCTTTCAAATTTGCGTCGCTGTACTGCAGTCTTAATTCAGCGACTTCCCTTAAATTCTCCGGGATACGCTCGAAACCGATATGATCCCTGATATATAAGATATTTTCAACCTGTCTCACCGATGCATTCACGGTTTTCTCAAGGTTTGCAGTTTCACAATTTACGATCCGGTTTACATTATTGCGCATTTCCTTGAGGATTCGCACATTCTCCAGATCCAATAAAGCAGTATGGGCACCAATCACATTCAGGAAATCTACAATATTCTCTCCTTCTTTGAGATAGCTGACAAAATTTCCTTTGCGGCTGATGACCTTTCCGTGAAGCCCAAACCGGCTTCCCTGGTGACTTAATTCTTGCGCGATGATTTCTTTGTGCGTCGCTATTTCCAGGTGATACGTTTTTTCCGGATCACTGATGGAGCCCCCTGCAAGAAAAGCACCCCGAAGGTAGGATTTCCGGCAGCAGTTTTTCTTTAACAATCTGCTGTCAAAATTCAAATACTCCGCTTGACCATTCACTCCCTGCATGATGCCCATATTCTCAAGAATATCCTTCAACCCCATGGAAGAAGTCAGCACCAGGATATAGGAAATGTGTTTTTTTAACTTTTTGCTTCTTCTGGTAACTACTTCAGGGTAAATATTATAAAGCTTTTTAATGGAGGAAAACAACTTTCTTGCAAAAGCCGCGTTTTCAGTAACAATCTTAACATTGACCTCATCCCGGCCGGTATATTTTACAATACCGCTGATCCGGACTACCGCTGCGAGTTCTGAAAACAAACAACACTTTTCACTTATTTCAATCCTACACAGTTCATTTTTAACTGAAGATGAAAAAGACAAACCCGCACACCCTTATCCAGTGTTTCTTATTTTATAATTGTTCCATGCGCAGTTGGTAATTTTAAAATGCACTTCCAAGCTGGCATCAACATTTCAATATCATCCGACTTGCAATCCTATAAATTTTATATCATAAAACCTATGAAATTG
This sequence comes from Clostridia bacterium, assembly GCA_026418695.1. Taxonomy (GTDB): domain Bacteria; phylum Bacillota; class Clostridia; order Acetivibrionales; family JAFADI01; genus SKW158. The sequence continues at coordinate 20,383 of JAOAAU010000087.1, read as the reverse complement.
TAAATAGAATTCATCGTACCAGAACATCTTCCGCGTAAGCCCTCAGTATTTCCCCTACACTCCACGCCTGTGCAAAACAGCCCCTTGGTATCAACGGCTCATTCCCGTCAAATATTTCCGAAATCGATCCAAGACCGGCATCCTCCAGATGGTCATTAAAAGGCTCAATAAACCTCATTGCCATCTTTTGGGCTTCTTCCGAATTTCCATTCACCCTTACGTAAGCGGTAATGAACTGCCCTAAAAGCCACGTCCATACTGTTCCTTGATGGTATGCCCCATCCCTTTTGACCTGATCCCCGTAATAAATCCCTACATATTCTTTTGATTTTTGTGACAAGCTTCGCAGCCCATAAGCCGTATACAGGTCCGTCCATACCCGTTCCACTACCTTTCGTGCCTTGTGGCCGTTTAGAACCGGATAGGAAAGGCTTACAGCCATTATTTGATTTGGCCTTATACTGTCATCGCGGGACTCCCCGGTAATTACATCAAAAAGGCACTGCTCTTCTTCATTCCAAAAGCTTTTCTCAAAAGACTGCCTTACTTTTTCAGCCAACTCTTCATAAAAAGCATTCTCTTTTCCCAAACGTTTTGAGAGGTCTGCAAATATTCTTAAAGCATTATACCAAAGCGCATTAATTTCTACTGCCTTTCCATGCCTTGGCGTCACTACCCAATCCCCTACTTTTGCATCCATCCAGGTCAGCTGTGTGCCCGGATCCCCTGCAGAAACTAAATGGTCCGTGTCCATTTTGATCTTAAAAATGGTTCCCTGCCTGAATGCCTGGATAATTTCATCCAGGGCACTATAAATATGGTCAAAGATGAACCGCTCATCCCCTGTATATTGAATATATTTATACACCGCTTCGAAATACCATAAAGATGCATCCACGGAATTATAAGGCGGTTCATCTCCCCCATCCGGAAATACATTTGGGACCAATCCATATTTTACGTATCTAGAAAACGTATATAGAATGTTTTTCGCATCGTCGAATCTTTTTGTCGATAGCGTTACACCCGGGAGAGCAATCATGGTATCTCTTCCCCAATCGGTAAACCATGGGTAACCAGCAATAATTGTTTTCGAATCTGTAGAGCTTCTATGAACAATAAACTGATCCGCCGCCAAAACGAGCCTTTGAGCCAATGGATCCTCATATCCGGCTTTGTCAATCAGTTGCTGCAATCTTTTTTCTTCCGCTTGAATCAGCGCAGGACCATCCTTTCTTTTGATCTCCTTCTCAATCGTGGCAACCACTGTAACCACCGTTTCCTTGCCGGGAGCTGCTTCCACCTCAAAGTATCCGGGAATATAATGATCCTCCGTAGGGTGCAAGCCCCGTTCCCTCTCCACTGCATAATCCATATTCATAAAGTAATCATTGTCTTTAGGAATATATTTTCCCTGACTACAAAAAATTTGAATATCCAGATCCAGATGATACGGCTTGATGGATACGCCATCTTTTGTTGTTGTCTGCACAAAATCCATGTGTTGCCGACTTGCATTGAAATGATGATCCCTAAAATTCACAAGAGGTGTCAGACGGAGTGTAGAAGCATTTTCACCGCCAAAAATGCGGTAAACGATGACAACTGTATTTTCACCGTAGATCATGCTGATTTTCTTTTCTATAAAAGCATCCTTTATGCTGAATAAATAGGTAGGTAAAGGGTTTTTAACGAATCTTTGAAGGTATTTAAACCCCTCCATGGTGTAATCAGGGGTCTGAAAAGAATAAAGGGGATGTACCTCGCCGTTGATTGTAAGACTTTCATCAATTTTTGATAGAATCAGGTGCCTGTTTACCGGGGGCTTTAGGGAAGCGATCAGCAGACCGTGATATCTCCTTGTGTTTGCCCCAATCATGGTTGAGGATGAGTAACCTCCGATCCCGTTGGTAAGAAGCCATTCCTTTTCAATTCCGCGGTCATAGGTTCTCCAGTTTGATTTGCCAAATTCCATGATGAATCCTCCATTAGCGTCCAAGATGTTTAAGTCAAGTTGAAACGGATGAATTTAGAAGCCAGTTGGTTCCAAAGTCACTTTGTTCACGAACTGCACTTCAAATTTTCTTTTATGATTCCACCTGTTTCTTCAATCTATCCTTTACATAATAGTAATCCACCATTCTTTTTTTATCATTTCCCAGAACCATCTCTACAGCAAGGTCAATAACAGACTGGGCCAACTTCATAGAATCGTGACGAAGGTAATTGTTTTTTATACTGACAAAATCGCCGCAAATTACTTTAATTCCGGCTTTATGCACCTTTTCAACATCCAGCTTAACTGCCTCTGCTCCGTCATCAAGATACTTTTTCTCAAGCTCCTCCGGTATCTCGGCGTTGTTGGCAATGCACATATCAATAATTCCTTTATACGAATGTTTTTCGATGGCAGCAATATGATCGTACAGTGAATACCTGTCCGTTTCCCCGGGCTGAGTCATGATATTGCAGGCGTAAACTTTTAACGCCTTGGAATCTTTCATCGCTTCACATACTTCTCTGATCAGAAGATTCGGGATGATACTTGTATATAAACTTCCTGGTCCCAGCACGATCAAATCTGCCTCGCTGATGGCTTCGATGACATCCTGAAGAGGTTCTGCATTCCCAGGCTGAATGAATACCTTTTTGATTTTTCCCGGATGAAAACTGTTGTGTTTTCCAATATTGGACTCTCCGCAGACTACATGCCCGTCTTCCAGCTCCGCATACAACCGGACATCATCCAGCGTTACAGGAAGCACACGCCCGGTAACCGCCAAAACGTCACTCATCTTTCGCACAGCTTCCTCAAAATTGGAGGATATGCCGTCCATTGCGGCAAGAAATAAGTTGCCAAAGCTTTGTCCTTTCAGCATCCCTTCCTGAAACCTGTACTGAAGCAGCTTTTCCATGATCGGCTCGGTGTTGGCCAGAGCAAGAATACAGTTTCTGATATCCCCCGGCGGAAGCATTCCAAGGTCCTGTCGTAAAACGCCCGAACCTCCGCCATCATCTGCAACTGTAACGATCGCAGTAATATTGGAGCTATACAGCTTAAGTCCGCGAAGCATGGAGGAAAGGCCTGTTCCTCCCCCAATCGTAACAATCTTTGGTCCCCGGATAAGGATTCTCTTATCATACAACAAACTGCTCAATCTCCCGGCATCCATCGAAACCTTTCCGCCGCCGCTTAAAATCGCAAGATAAATCGTCCGAACCGTATAATTTAAGGCGATGACTAATAAAACCCCGCCCGCTGCAATCAATCCTATCGGCAGAAGATTTGCCAGGGGATTCAATTCAATATATTTAAGAAAAAAAGACAACCCAAAACTGATGCAGATCAGTCCCAATATGCCAAGAACAAGCCATCTTTTAATTTTCATTCCCGGCTTGAACCAATGGGAAATTTTCATTTTACCGCACCTCTATTATCTTTTTCGATATCCCTGTGATCGGCAATCACCCGATGTCCTTTACTTGCCAGAGAACTATAAATGGAATCCGCAATGGTTACCGACCGATGCTTTCCACCGGTACAACCGATACCGATCACAAGCTGGCTTTTACCTTCTTTTATATAATTCGGAATTAGAAATTCCAGCATATCATTCAATTTTTCGAGGAATACTTGTGTTTCCTTATACTTTAATACATATTCCCGTACTGTTTCATTCTTTCCGGTTAATTTTCTCATGGAATCAATATAATACGGATTAGGAAGGAACCGCACATCAAATACCAGATCACAGTCTAATGGAATTCCATATTTGAACCCGAAGGAAGTCACACTGATGATGAGTCCGTCAAACACTTTTCCTTCAACAAAGATCTGTGTTAGCTGCTCTTTCAGGAGCTTTGGCGTCAGATTGGATGTGTCAATGATGTGGTTGGCATGCCCTTTGATATTCTCAAGAATTCTTCTTTCTTCCTTAATTCCCCGGATCAATCTTCCCTCCGGAGCTAACGGGTGGGCACGTCTGCTTTCCTTGTACCTTTTGATCAGCACCTCGTCCCCTGCATCCAGAAACAGAATTTCATAAGAAACACCCAATCCGTTGACCTCATCCAGAGCCGGCAGCAGCTCTTTCAAAAGCTCCCCGCCTCGGATATCGACGACCAGGGCGATCTTGTCCATTTTATCCGCACTTCTCTTACAGATATCTGCAAACTTTGGTATCAGTTCAGGGGGTAGGTTATCTATACAAAAAAAGCCCAGATCCTCCATATACTTGATGGTGTGGCTTTTACCAGCCCCAGAAATACCGGTAATGATTACGAATCTCATTTTTACCCCCACTCACTTCTAGTTAATAATTAAGAAAGTAGAATCAAAAAGCAACTGGCATACTAATCCAATATTTTAAAAAAATACTAAAGGAGAAAAAGATTTTAATGATTATTTCTTCATACATTAGTTTCTATGCTTTCATCTCGATCATCAAATTTTCCATTGGAGTACCATTATCGTATCTTACATTAGGAATCAAATTTTACAATAAACAGGACTGCACTTTTTCCCTCGATCTTTTTTTCTTTTCTCTTCTTTTTCTTTATCTATTCTTCTTTCTTATTTCTACTTTCTTCATTTTATCTACTCTTCTCCTACGATTCTAACTTCTCTCTCCAGCATTACGCCAAACTTTTCTTTTACTGCCTTCTGTATATGGGCAATCAGCTTTAGTACATCCTCAGCGGTTGCATTATCCGCATTCACAATAAATCCGCAGTGCATTTCGGAAACTTCTGCCCCCCCCAGCCTGAATCCTCGAAGCCCGCAGTCCTCAATCAGTTTTCCTGCGAAATATCCTTCCGGCCTTTTGAAAACACTTCCTGCGCTGGGCATATGAAGAGGTTGTTTGTCTTTTCTTCTCTGATTTAAATCATCCATCAGATTTTTTATATCTGCTTTTATCCCTTTTTTGAGCCTTAACTGTGTCTTGAGTACAATGCCGCCGGCTTCCTGAATAAAGCTTTTTCTATAAGCAAATTGATGGGCTTCTCCTTCGAGGGTCTTCAAATTGCCTTCTCTATCCATATATTCCGTTTTACAAACAACATCCTTCATTTCGCCGATATAAGCCCCTGCGTTCATGGTAACCGCTCCACCCAGCGTGCCTGGTATTCCGGATGCAAATTCAAATCCTGCCAATTCGTTTTCCAGCGCGATATTGGCTACCTGGGAAAGCAATAATCCTGCTTCCGCAGTGATCATTTCCCCCTCTACGGAATATTCACGAAAGTTCTCAAATACCTTGATCACAACTCCGCGAATTCCCTTATCCCTTACAATAAGGTTGGTGCCGTTTCCCATAATGAAAAACGGAACCTGATTTGAGTTGCATAAGCCGATGATCCGGCCTAACTGTTCTGCATTCCTTGGCGTTAAAAAAATATCCGCAGGTCCACCCAGCTTGAAAGACGTATGATTCTTCAATAGCTCATTCAATCGGACATTCTCAGTTCCAACAATCTTTTCAAAAGCAAGTACAGTCTCACTTCTATTCAAAATATTTACAGCCCCTTACACGCAGCAAAAACTGCTTTTTATTGTCTCTCCGTATAAATATATTATATTTGAGTCCCGGATAACTCTCAACCGCACAAAAAATGTTAAATCTATTGTGCTTGATCATCATCCATAAGCTGCAGTTTGAACCTGCTTACCTCTTGCTCCGTCGATCTCTTCTTTGCTTGATATACTCTTCGAATTTAGCTGTTGAAGTGTTCAAAACCAGTTCTTCCGGCATTCCCACCTCATCGAGGAGTTGAGTAACCTTGTCAAATTTCCCGACTCCAAAGCTGATATGCGCATCACTTCCGCATACAATCCGGACTCCAAGTTCCTTGCACTTTTCAGCAAACCTTTTACAGTTCTCTTCGCTTCCTTTCCTAACAGAGAAGGAATGATTGTTGATCTCAATAAACTTTCCGTTTTCCTTGGCTGCCCGGACAACCTTTTCAATATCCACATTGAACTGAGGATTGCCCGGGTGAGCAATCGCATCAATATAGGGATTCTGTAAAACCCGTATCAGGGCTTCGGTATGCTCTTCTACTGTTGAAGGTTCAATACAGATATCATGAAAGCTGGCCAATGCAAAATCAAGTCTTCTCAGGTACTCATCCGGCATGTCCGTTTTCCCTGAATAATCCATGATATTGGCCTCTACACCTTTTAATATTCTTACTCCGTATATCGTATCAGGGATCACTCTCAGGTTCCCAAAATGATATAAATATGGGGCGCCCCGCATCGCTGGCCCGTGATCCGTCACTGCAAACATTTCAATCCCGTTTTGAGGAGCTTCCTTTGCCATCTCCTGAACGGTACTGTACGCATGACCGCTGGATATGGTATGGGTATGCGTATCTACAACTATTTTCAAGCCAAGTCCTCCCGTCTTACGTTTGAGTTGCTTTTAATTTCTCCCAGCACTCTGTCATTTAATACCCGAGCCGCATTGTAGCCCATCTTTTTCTGCCTGTTGTTCATGGCTGCAACTTCCACAATGACAGCCAGATTTCGTCCAGGTCTTACGGGGATGGTCAATGCTGGGACTTTAATGCCCAGAATGTCGGTATATTCTTCAACCAGACCAAGTCTGTCATAATTCTTCTTTTCATCCCAGAGTTCCAATTGGATCACCAGATTGATGTTCTCCGTCACTTTAACAGAACCGACACCATAGAGGTTCTTCACATCCAGGATTCCAATTCCCCTGATCTCCATAAAGTGCCGGATGATATCCGGTGCAGTTCCGACAAGGGTCTTATCAGATACCTTTCGGAGTTCAACAACATCATCCGCTACCAGTCGGTGCCCTCTCTTAACAAGCTCCAGTGCAGTTTCGCTTTTACCTACGCCGCTTTCACCAAGGATAAGAATCCCTTCACCATAAACCTCTACCAGAACGCCATGGCGGGAAATTCTGGGTGCCAGCTGCACATTCAAATAGCGAATAAGACCGCTCATGAATCTGGAGGTGACATCCTCTGTCTTCAAGACAGGAATCCCGTATTTCTTAGATACATCCACCATCTCCGGAAATATCTCCAATCCCCTGGCCACTACCATACAGGGAAAGCCAATCTTAAAAAACTCGTCCAAACGCTGGTAGCGCTCCTCTGAACTGAGGACTTCCAGGTAGGCGATCTCACCTTTCCCGACAATCTGTATTCTATCCGTTCCAAAATACTCAAGATAGCCTGCAAGCTGCAAACCCGGCCTGTTGATATCCGCACTGGCTATAACAATTTCATCAATTCTGCAACATTCCGATACGTCTTCCAGTTGGAATTCATCCATGATTTCCCTTAGGGTTACTGAAAACATAGGATACCCCCTATCAATATAGTTGCCAATTAACGCTATGCAATTGACAGTAAAATAAATCAAATTGAAAATAATATTACTTCATTAATCAATAATTATATACTATCCCTGCGAAAAAAGAAACCTTACTGGAGACAAACTCCAATAAGGCTTCAATATTATCTGGCTGGATTGAGCATTCTGAACATCATTACTTCGATGTAATCCGCATCCCATAGAAGGAACGCCATACAAAGGCCAATGCAATGATGAAGAAGATTCCTCCAATATAAGGGGCAATGCTTCTGAAGGATTCAGAAATAGCGATTTCCATCGCCAGCAATCCAAATAATGTCGTAAACTTGATGATGGGGTTCAAAGCCACAGAAGAGGTATCCTTAAAAGGATCACCGACCGTATCACCAACGACTGTAGCATCATGGAGTGCGGTACCCTTTTCTTTCAAATCAACTTCAACAACTTTCTTCGCATTATCCCAGCAGCCTCCGGCATTCGCCATAAATACCGCCTGGAACAAACCGAACACTGCAATTGAAACCAAGTAGGAAACAAAGAAGGCGACAGGCTCATTGCTTCCGGAGGGTGCAGAGAAGAACGCAAATGCCAATGCGAAGGAGAAGATCGCAATAAAGATATTGAACATTCCTTTTTGGGCGTACTGGGTACAGATCCTAACAACCTCTTTGGACTTCTCTGTTGCTGCTTTTTGGCTTGCATTTTCATCAAGCTGGATATTTCTCTTAATATATTCTACTGCTCTATAAGCTCCCGTTGAAACAGCCTGGGTTGAGGCTCCTGTAAACCAGTAAATCACAGCCCCGCCGCACAGGAATCCCAATATCGTATATGGATTTAAAATATTCAGAATCTTCTCAGGCTCCACTTTTAAAACATTTTGGATGACCAAAATCAATGAAAAGATCATTGTTGTAGCACCAACAACTGCTGTACCGATCAATACCGGTTTGGCTGTGGCCTTGAAGGTGTTTCCTGCACCATCGTTGGCTTCCAGATAATATTTTCCCTTCTCAAAATCCGGTTTGAATCCAAAATCTTTTTCAATTTCCTTTTCAATATTCGGAATGGCTTCAATCAGGGATAATTCATAAATGGATTGGGCATTGTCGGTTACCGGGCCATAGCTGTCAACAGCAATCGTGACAGGCCCCATTCCTAGGAAACCGAAGGCCACCAACCCGAACGCGAAGATGGAAGGATAGATCATAATATCGCTCAAACCCTGCTTGCTGGCAATATAGGCGATAAACATCAATCCAAAGAATACCATCCCCTTCCAGAACGCACTGAAGTTACCCGAAATCAACCCAGCAAGAATGTTTAAAGAAGCTCCGCCTTCCCTTGAAGCATTGACCGTTTCCTGAACGTGGCCGGATTTCGGACTGGTAAATATCTTCGTGAACTCAGGAATTAATGCCGCACCTAAAGTACCACAGCTGATAATAATCGATAGAATCAGCCATAAACCCTGGGATTTTGCAGCCACTTCCGAACCCGGGCCAATCATCAGATAACTGATCACAAATGTGACAATGATGGATAATATGGAAGTAATCCAAACGAGGTTTGTTAAGGGCTGTTCAAAATCTATATCCTCAGCATTTCCGTATTTGGCCTGACTGAATGCTTTGTTCATATAGAATGCAGCAACGGAAGTAACAATCATCAAGATACGCATAGCGAATATCCAGATCAATAAATTCGTCTGGAACGCAGTACCCACGGCAAGGCAGATAAACGAGATCAATGCAACTCCCGTTACGCCATATGTTTCAAAACCATCCGCCGTCGGTCCGACACTGTCTCCTGCATTATCACCGGTACAATCGGCAATGACTCCGGGGTTACGGGGATCATCCTCTTTAATCTTAAAGACAATTTTCATCAGGTCAGAGCCAATATCTGCGATCTTGGTAAAGATTCCGCCGGCAATACGCAATGCGCTGGCCCCGAGGGATTCACCGATTGCAAATCCGATAAAGCTCGCACCTGCCAATTCCCTTGGCACAAAACGGAGGATGATGAGCATAATAAATAACTCAACACAAATCAGAAGAACCCCGATACTCATCCCCGCATCCAGCGGAATATTCAAGAGCTTTAACGGCTTCTTTTCAAGAGAGGAAAAGGCCATGCGGCTGTTGGCCAATGTATTCATTCGAATCCCATACCAGGCAACGCCATAAGAGCCCAGGATACCGATCACCGTCCAAATGAGGATCAGCAAGACACCGCCGAAACCGGTATTCTGTAAAAAGCCAAAGTAGAAGGCAATGCAGCAGCCTATAAAAAGCAATAGGATTCCTAAAAACTTTCCCTGCTGGATCAGGTAGGTTTTGCAGGTTTCATAAATGGTATTGGCCACATCCAGCATGGATGCATGGGCTTTCAGGTTTTTTACCTTTTTGAACTGGTAAAATCCGAATACCATCCCAAGAAGACAAACAGCCAAGCCAGCCATCAGCAGTAAATTCTGCGCCGGATTCAACTTGGGAATCTTTAAGTCTGCCTCATTTGCAAAAACCGAGCTTTGTGAAAAAAGAACCGCCAGCAAGCCGGATACAACAGCAACCCGTGCCTTAAATCCGAAACCGTTCTTGCTGTCAGCGGATATCTTCTGTGCTTCAGGTTCATTTTTGTCCCCATTGAATACGTAGTTTTTGAAAATTGCTGCAAGGATCAAAACAATCACGGTGATCCCCCCAACGATTCCGAGAAGTTGAAGAACTGTCGACTGAAGTCCCATATTCAAAATCCCCCTTCTATGATTGCGTGGCGTATTCTGACAATAACCATTTTTATCCCGCACAGTATGTCAAAAACGCACTTTGTTGATTGATGTGACCTGCCTTTTGTTCAACTGCAGGACACCCGGCTATCTCTCAAAGGCATTCCTGATATAGGCCTTTTTATGGCCTCCTTTGTCCCCAAATGCCTTCGTAATCATTATATTAGGGGGGTTTTGTACAATATTACTGCTAATCCTTTCATTAGAAATGGCCATCCAGCTTAATCATTAAAGCTTTATGGAATATTCCTAAAGACATGTGCATTATATATAATAGGTAAAAGACCGTCCGGAATCAAAAGGGTGATTACTATGCCTGTAGTTCCTTTCTGTCTCGGCTTACTGCTTATCATCCTGGGTGTTATGATTTTATTCTATCAAAGAGCACCAATTGAAAAATGGGTCGGCTATAATATAGCGGCTGCAGGAATACTTGTCTCTTTGGAAAGCGTAATCAGTATATTCAATCAGGAGGTTTTATCCAAACTGCATGTCGTCGGTCTTATCACCTTATGTGTTTTTTGCTTCATCATTATTTGCGGTTATGGTAAATTCATTGAAGACTATTGACGCTGGAACAAAAAAAACCCTAACAAGATTGTTAGGGTTTTTCTATTAAGGAATCAGTTTTTAGAATAATGAATTGTGCAGGATCAATGATCCGAACACGATGGATACCATTGAAAGAAGCTTAATCAAGATGTTGATGGAAGGTCCTGAGGTATCTTTGAACGGATCACCCACAGTGTCACCAACTACTGCAGCTTTATGGCTGTCTGAGCCTTTGCCGCCATGATTGCCGGCTTCAATGTATTTCTTTGCATTATCCCATGCACCACCTGAGTTTGCCATCATGATTGCAAGTACGAAACCTGATACAGTAGCGCCAGCCAGCATGCCGGCAACACCGTTAACACCAAGAACCAAGCCCACAGCAATCGGAACGATGATTGCGAGAAGTGCAGGAAGAATCATTTCCTTCTGTGCACCCTTGGTGCAAATATCAACACAAGTTGCGTAATCTGCCTGAGCTTTTCCTTCCATCAGGCCTTTGATTTCTCTGAACTGTCTTCTTACTTCAACAACGATGCTCTGAGCCGCTCTTCCTACAGCTTCCATTGTCAAAGCCGCAAACAGGAACGGCAGCATTCCACCGATAAACAAACCAACCAATACAGTTGGGTTCATAATGGATAAGTCGAATACAAAATTCAAGTTTTCTTTCTTAACAATTAACTCAATTTCTTCCTTATACGCTGCAATTAACGCCAGCGCAGTCAAAGCTGCTGAACCAATGGCAAAACCTTTACCAGTCGCAGCAGTTGTATTTCCTAATGAGTCCAATGCATCGGTACGCTTTCTTACGATCGGATCCAAGTGAGACATTTCAGCGATACCACCAGCATTATCTGCAACAGGTCCGTAAGCGTCTGTAGCAAGTGTGATCCCCAAGGTACTGAGCATACCAACAGCAGAAATACCTACACCATAAAGTCCCATCTGGAAGCTAGCTGCGCCACCTGCAAGATAGAAGCTTGCAAGTACAGCTGCACCTACGATTACAACAGGAATTGCTGTTGAAAGCATTCCGAGTGACATACCGCCGATGATGATTGTCGCAGGCCCTGTAAGTGAAGTAGATGAAAGCCTTTGAGTCGGTTTATACGTATCTGAAGTATAGTACTCTGTAAAGAAACCTATAAGAATACCTGCCAACAAGCCGCTTAATACCGCAAAATAAACACCGATTTTTTCCGGGCCTAAAACCGCAGTAATGAGGAAATAAGAGATCACTGCAATCAGGATACCACTGACATAAGTTCCTCTTCTTAAGGCCTTGAGAAGAACCTTTTGTTCAGCCTGTTCGCCTGAACGTACAAAGAAGGTACCAATGATCGAAGCTAAAACTCCGATCGCTGCCATGGTCATCGGAACTGTAACACCATCAATACCAAGGCCGGCTGCAACAGCAAGAGCACTTGTTGATACGATGGAACCTACATAGGATTCATAAAGGTCAGCACCCATACCTGCAACGTCACCAACATTGTCACCAACGTTGTCTGCGATAACCGCAGGATTTCTGGGGTCATCTTCCGGAATCCCTGCCTCAACCTTACCTACGAGGTCAGCGCCTACGTCCGCCGCTTTGGTGAAGATACCGCCGCCAACACGGGCAAACAATGCCATGGAGCTTGCACCCATACCGAATGTAAGCATAGCGCTAGTAATATTCTGAATCTTTTGAGCATCCGGTAATGCCCTAAAGAACCAGTTTAAGAAATAATACCATATACTCAAATCTAAAAGCCCAAGACCTACTACAACCAAGCCCATAACCGCACCGCTTGAGAAAGCTACTCTCAAACCGCTGTTCAAGCTGGTTCTTGCAGCATTGGCAGTTCTAGCATTTGCGCTTGTAGCAATTTTCATACCTATAAAGCCGGATAAACCTGAGAAGAAACCTCCTGTCAAGAAGGCAAAAGGAACGAACATTGTCAGATATCCCTGAAATGCAAGGATTGTCAAAATAACAACCATTACTGCGAAAAACATCGCTACGCCGGTGTACTGTCTTTTTAAATAAGCATTTGCACCTTGACGAACAGCAGCCGCGATTTTCGCCATCACTTCCGTACCTTCACTCTGTTTCATTACTGTGTATGCCAGATACGCAGCGAAGAGCAGAGCAAGTACTGATCCAATTGGAGCCAATAGCAACAAACTATTACCCATGTGAATACATCCCCTTCTACTTGTGATTTAACAGCAAATAAATAATATATAAGATATACCTTGAACCAGAAATGCAATTACGTCTGAAACTGCAAAACATGTAGTCTATATAACATGACTTGAAGCATCAAGAGGAATACTTGTCCCACAATAACCCGCCGTACAAGTATAAAGGCATCTGTTCACCCTTTACTGCATTTCCGGATACTGCACTTTCCAATATGCAGCGCACTTTGTTGAAAACATAGCTGCTCACATATGGTTGTTTTATCACCATGAATTGTCTTGGCGCCATTGCTGAATGACAATCCACAATGAAATTTAATGGAAAATCCCAACTCATCACCGCCGGCATGGAATCGCAAGTTGGAACTCTCAATTCGATGTTGTAGTGCTTCATAACTGGAATGTAACTTTTATTGAGAACATGGAACTAAATTGGATAACCAGGAATCAGAAATTCGTATTCTTATGTCTAGGTTCAAAATAAGGAACGAATGGTATGACAGCAATAAAAAAAATCACACCAGAATACATTATAATCGTTGAAAATAATATATTCAATAGATATTTTAAACTTTAATTAAAATTATGTTAATTCATATCAAACACTTTTATTTCATCACAATTTATGGAAAATACAGAGCGTAATAATGCAGTAAAAAAGCCATCCGGTTTATTCCGGATGGCTTTCATTCCTTGGAGCGGGTGATGGGAATCGAACCCACGCAATCAGCTTGGAAGGCTGATGTTCTACCATTGAACTACACCCGCATTTCTAGAAGTAAGAAGTGGGAGGTGAGAAGTGAGACCCAAGCTTTGCTCGAGAGCAGAACTTATTCCAACCTCTCATTTCCAACCATTACTTCTGCATTTTGGAGCGGGTTACGAGATTTGAACTCGCGACTTTCACCTTGGCAAGGTGACACTCTACCGCTGAGTTAAACCCGCAAATCTCATCTGCAAAAGCTATTATACATACTTCAAAAGCTGCTGTCAAGGTGAATCCCTAAGAAATTTACAGAATATTTGGAGAATTGTGCCCGAATGATGATATACGTCGCATCCGATGAAGGATGCGACATATATTGAATATCATACTTTATCCATTATCATTGCTGAAACGGGCGGACAGAGTCGTCCACACCTACAAAATCATTTTTGGATTTAATATACCATCAACGGTTGCATCCTATTATTTCCCCTGTGTCTTGGCCCAGGAATCCTTGAGGGGTACAATTCTGTTAAATACAAGCTTATCCGGTTTGGAATCCACTCTGTCCGGACAGAAATAACCCATTCGAAGGAACTGGAAGCGGTCCTCAATGACTGCATTTTTCAATACCGGCTCAACTTTGCAGCCTGTAAGGACTTGAAGAGACTCTGGATTGAGAAATTCCTTGTAGTCCTTCCCTTCTTCCACATCCGGATCAGGAATGGTGAACAGTCTGTCATAAAGGCGAATTTCTGCATTCACCGCGTGTGCAGCAGAAGCCCAATGAATTGTTCCTTTGATTTTTTTACCTTCAGGAGCATTTCCGCCCCTGGTGGATGGATCATAGGTGCAATGGATTTCAGTCACCCTGCCGTTTTCGTCTTCAACATAGCTTTCACACTTCACGATGTAAGCATGTTTGAGTCTTACCTCACTGCCCGGGAACATTCTGAAGTACCCTTTTGGGGGATTGACCATGAAGTCATCGCTTTCAATATAGAGTTCCCTGGAGAAACCCACTTTTCTAGATCCTGCGGATGGGTCTTCCGGATTGTTCTCAGCTTCAAATTCTTCAACCTGACCTTCAGGATAATTATCAATAATCAGCTTCACAGGGCGAAGCACTGCCATGACCCTTTGCGCCTTTGTATTCAGTTCCTCCCTGATACAGTGTTCGAGGAGAGCCATATCCACAGTACTTAACGTCTTTGCTACACCTATTCTCTCAGCAAAATCACGGATAGAGGCGGAAGTGAAGCCACGACGCCTTAATCCTGAAAGCGTAGGCATTCTTGGATCATCCCAGCCGCTCACATAGGCATTCTTTACCAGCTCAATGAGCTTTCTTTTACTCATGACGGTATACGTCAGGTTCAGCCGTGCAAATTCAATCTGCCTTGGTTTCGCCGGAACACTGGTGTTTTCAACAAACCAGTTGTATAACGGACGATGGTCCTCATATTCCAGTGAACATAAAGAGTGGGAAATCCCCTCTATAGCATCCGACAATGGGTGCTGGAAGTCATACATAGGATAAATGCACCAGGCATCCCCGGTTCTATGATGATGCTCTCTACGAATTCTATACATAACAGGGTCACGCATGTTCAAATTCGGTGAAGCCATATCGATCTTCGCTCTCAAAACTTTAGACCCATCCGGGAATTCTCCGGCTCTCATTCTCCGGAACAGGTCCAGATTTTCTTCAACGGACCGGTTACGGTAGGGGCTTTCTTTTCCCGGCTGAGTGAGGGTTCCTCGGTATTCCCTGATTTCGTCCACACTGAGGTCACACACATAAGCCAGCCCTTTTTGGATCAATTCTTCCGCATATCCGAATAACTGCTCGAAATAATCCGATGCAAAGAAGAGCCGGTCTTCCCAGTCAAAGCCCAGCCATTTTACGTCTTCCATAATGGAATGTACGTATTCTGTTTCCTCCTTGCTGGGGTTGGTATCGTCAAACCGCAGATTGGTCAGCCCGCCGAACCTCTTTGCTGTCTCAAAGTCGATGCAAATGGCTTTTGCGTGTCCGATATGGAGGTAACCATTGGGTTCAGGCGGAAAACGGGTCAGTATTTTCCGATACTTCCCCTCTTTCAGGTCTTCGGTAACTGCTTCATGTATAAAGTTCACCGGCTTTTCAGTTCCGGCTGTTTTTATTTCTTCACTCATTCCCATCCCTCTTTCCTTCGTTTTATGCTGAAAGCTGTTCTATTCCTTTTTTAATTCTTCTTAATGTTTCTTCTTTCCCAAGGATATCGGCAATTTCTATGGCTCCCCCAGGAGTTACATCCTTGCCTGTGATCGCAGTTCTAATCGGCCAAAGCATTTGTCCATTTTTTATTCCCAGCTGCTGTACAAGTTCCATCATGCTGTCATGAAGTGTTTGCTCATCCCATTCAGTAAGTCCTTCCAGTACAGGCAGAGCTGCTTTTAAGCTATCCAGGGAGTTTTCAAACGTGGTCTTCATTTTCTTATGAACATAAATCTCGTTGCTGTATTCGGGAAGTTGATCGATGAAATCGATTTTCCCCGGAATTTCACTCAATACTTCTGTTCTTTGCTGAAGGATTTTGCTTACCTTCATCAAGTCGATGTTCGGATTTTTTATGACGCCTTCATAATACGGCTTCGCCTTTTCATGGAATTGTTCCAGAGGCAGCTTTCTTATGTATTCAGCATTAAACCAGTTCAGCTTGCTAAAGTCAAAAGCAGACGGTGATTTACTGATTCCTTTAATATTGAAGGCCTGTTCCAGTTCCTGCAAAGTGAACATTTCCTGGGTTCCTGCCGGACTCCAGCCAAGCAGTACCACATAATTGATGATAGCATCTACAAGGTATCCCATGGAAATCAGATCTTCAAAGGATTTATCCCCCTGCCTTTTGGAAAGCTTTGTTCCATCCGGCTTTACAATCAATGGCAGGTGTACATAGGTAGGTATTTCCCATCCGAAAGCCTCATATAGCAGGTTATACTTGGGAGCAGATGACAGATATTCGGATCCTCTGACAACATGGGTAATCTTCATCAAATGGTCGTCAATTACGTTGGCAAAGTTGTAGGTTGGCAATCCGTCGGATTTCACCAGAATCTGGTCCTCCAGCTCTTTATTCTCTACGGAAATCTTTCCATACACCGCATCATCAAAAGTTGTAGAGCCTTCCTGTGGCATCTTCTGTCGGACAACAAAGGCTTCACCTGCATCGAGCTTTTTTTGTATTTCATCCTTGCTAAGGCCCAGACAATGGCGGTCATATTTATAAGGAACGCCCTTCTTTTCACATTCTTCCTTGACCTCGTTCAACCGTTCCTTGGTACAGAAGCAGTAATATGCATGTCCTTTTTCAACGAGTTCCTTTGCATAGGGTAAATACAGATTTTTTCTTTCACTCTGGACATAAGGACCGTAATCCCCGCCGATATCCGGACCTTCGTCATGTTTCAGGCCGGCAACCTTGAGCGTATTGTAGATGACATCTACTGCTCCCTCAACATACCTGTCCTGATCCGTATCTTCTATTCTTAAAATAAATTTACCATTCTGCGACTTTGCAATAAGGTATTCATAAAGAGCCGTCCTCAGGTTGCCGATATGCATGTAACCTGTCGGACTGGGTGCAAACCTGGTTCTTACATCACTCATAGTTGGTTTCTCCTTTATATTCTCTTATCAGGCTCATGGGCCATTGGTTACGGGACAAAAAATTGTTTCTTTTTATCCATAACCTATTACCCAGGAACCCGCATGATTGGGTATTCTTATATTGTAATAAATATTTTTTCAAATTGCCACTGTTTTATTTAAGTTCATAAGGCAGATCCCGGGCTTAATCAAAAACTACTTTAACACCTTGGTTTTAGAAATGCACTTCCAAATCTCATTGAAATTATATCTGTCACCCTAGCAGCAGGTTGAAGAGTTCTTGCACTGACCCTACTGTATATGTTGGACAGCAGTTCGATATTTCTTTCTCCGTACCGTAACCGTAGAAAACCGCAACAGAATCGATCCCGTTCTCTTTAGCACCTAAAATGTCATGCATGCGATCCCCTACCATCACAACCTGACTTTTGTTATAGGCTCTATACTCCAATAAAGCGCAGTCAATGACCTCGGATTTTGCAGTTCGGGTGCCGTCCAAATTGCTTCCGACCACCATGTCAAAATACCCGTAAAGTCCAAAATGTTCAAGGATGCTGATGGAATACACCGTAGGTTTTGAAGTAGCTACAGCGATCCTTTTACCCTTCTCTTTCAAGACTTTTAACAGGTTTTCTATCCCAGGATAGACGGAGTTGTCAAACATCCCCTTCTCAGCAAAGTATTCCCGATAATATCGGACTGCAGTCAATGCCTTCTCCTCGGAAAATCCGTAACTGTGCATAAAGGAATCCTTCAGCGGAGGTCCTACGAAATGTTCGAGTTTTTCCAGATCGTTTTCAATGATTCCAAACTTATTGAGGGCATACTGTACTGATTTCGTAATTCCCGGCTTTGAGTCCGTTAAGGTTCCGTCAAGGTCAAATAAAATCACTTCATAGTTCTTCAAATGAACTCCCCCGCCACCATAAAATCTTTTTTTCATATTATACATCAGAAATTTCATTAAAATCCAATGGATTCATAAGAATTTAGCAATTTCTCTGTCGGTTTTACATAATTCTCATACATGAATGAATTATAATAAAATAAATGAACAAAGGAGGTTTTCAGATGTCCGAAGTACAAAGTTGTTCCCTTCACTTGAGGTATGCCAAAGCACCTGAATATAATTCAACCTCCATGTTTTATATTGAGGGAGTTGCAGTAACCCTCAAAACAAGCTTTTTCATTCAGCCGATCCTTCATTATTCGTATAATAAAGAAAAATGGCATACACTTTCTCTGGAACATCAACATTCAGATAATAAAAATATTTTTTGGTACTTTAAGACGCCTGGAACTTATAGCAGTAATGAATGTACCTTTTTTATCGAATGCGGAGTTGGCAGGTCCCTTATTATTGATAATAACTATAATAATAATTACCGGTTAGCCTGGTATTCTCCTACTAAGATTCTTCAAGCATGTGCTGTGAAACTGGATCGGGTCCTTCGAAGTCCCGACAAGCTGTTTGGAAACATCACGGTTAAAAACCTTTCCTATCAAAAGCAGATCAAAATCATCTATTCACCGGATCATTGGACTACTCAAAATGAAGTGGAGGCCTTCTTCAAGGAACCCATCTGCGCAACTCTCGAAAACTGGGAGTTTTCGATTCCTGTAGCACAAGAACATTCATTAGAACTATCCATTTCGTATATAGAAAACGGAAATATCCATTTGGATGACAACTTTGGAAAAGGGTACACTTTCTGATCCTAACAAAAAAGCAGAAGATCATTTCGATCCTCTGCTTTGAGTTTTTGTTGATTAAGCTTTTCCGTTACAGCCAAGAACGTTAACGATCTTGTTCTTTACAAGTTCCTTAATAGCAGCTCTCGCTGGTGAGAGGTACTGTCTTGGGTCGAAGTGGCTTGGATTTTCTGCAAAGTACTTTCTGATGGAACCGGTCATAGCCAGTCTCAAGTCTGAGTCGATGTTGATCTTACAAACTGCCATGGAAGCAGCCTTTCTGAGCATATCTTCCGGAATACCTATAGCATCAGGCATTTTTCCGCCATTATTGTTGATCATCTCAACAAACTCAGGAATAACTGAGGATGCGCCGTGAAGAACGATTGGGAAGTTTGGAAGTCTTTGTTCGATTTTTTCCAAAATGTCAAATCTAAGCTTTGGGTTCTGTCCAGGCTTGAATTTGTAAGCACCGTGGCTTGTTCCGATTGCTATCGCAAGGGAGTCAACGCCGGTCTTTGTAACAAATTCTTCAACCTGAGCAGGATCTGTGAAAGCTGCGTCAGCATCGGATACATTCACGTCATCTTCGATACCTGCAAGTCTTCCTAATTCTCCTTCAACCACTACGCCTCTTTCATGAGCGTATTCAACAACCTTCTTGGTTAAAGCAATGTTGTCTTCGAATGAGTGATGTGAACCGTCAATCATAACGGATGTGAAACCACCATCAATACAGGATTTGCAAAGTTCGAAAGTATCACCGTGATCGAGGTGAACAGCTATTGGAAGCCCAGTTTCGATGATAGCAGCTTCAATAAGCTTCATTAAGTATGTATGGTTAGCATACTTTCTTGCTCCGGCAGAAACCTGAAGAATTAATGGAGCATTCACTTCCTTGGCAGCTTCTGTTATACCCTGAACGATTTCCATGTTATTAACATTGAACGCACCAATTGCGTAGCCGCCTTCGTAAGCTTTCTTAAACATTTCCTTGGTATTTACTAATGCCATATTGATTCACTCCTTAATATTATTATATGGTATATTTATTATAACCCTGTAGCTACTAATCCTTACCCCGTTTTCGCATATGGCAAACAGTGGAAAGCACCAGTATGTTATTTTTTTATCATAATAATTTTACCAGATTTAAGCTCAAAATCAAGGACAATTTAAAAATATCTATGAAATCTTTATCTGCTGTATAAAAAAGTCTCATTATTGGAACACCCCGGGTCAGAGCATCCGCAGGCTTCATTACCTCGATGGTACAAAAAAGAGAAGCCTCAGAACTCTGAGGCTTCAGGCTGTTGACAAAGAAAATATGTCAGCAGCCTTTTTCATGTAATTGCCAAGGGAAAAATAATGCAATGTATAGTAAAATATACCCCTAAGGGGGGATATCAATGCTTAAAGAGAACAAATACGACTTAACTGGTTTTG
>JAOAAU010000041.1 GCA_026418695.1 Clostridia bacterium | reverse complement strand
ATAATGTCAGGAGCTGTTTTTGCAGCAACCTGAGCAGGTAACTGCTGCCAGAAAGTAGTGCTGTCAGGGTAAGGTGTAACTTCTACTTTGACTCCGGGATAAACCTTTTCAATACCAAGAGCTGCTTCCTTCTGAATCTTCTGCTCTTCTTCAGAACCCCACAAACCATAACGGATCGTAACTTCCTTAACTTCCTTCTTCGGCTCTTCTTTCTTTTCTGTCTCTGTTCCAGCCTTCGCAGCTGTTGTATCCTCCGTCTTCGCGCCGCCACAGCCTGTCAGGGCAATCCCCATGACCAAACAAACAGCCACCAGCATAGATACAACCTTAAAGCTTTTTTTCATAATCGTTCCCCTTTCTTTGATCCAAAAGTTTTGAGTCCCCTCATGCTTTTATGATAGCAGAGGGCCTCAACTAAAGAATCTAACGGGATTATCATTTATTTAATCTAATATCATAGTTTTCTTCAATGAAAAGACAATTCCAGTTTACCATTGAAATCTAGAAAATTTATTTATTTTAATTATACTTTCTTTAACAGAATTACACTTGCACTGATTAGGATAAACATTTTATATAGATTCTATTTTCTCGCTTCAATTCCCTTTGTTTCATTTCGATAATTTGTTTTCAGGCATAAAGTCATTAACCCGACTTCCATTGCATATAAAAAGACCAGGCAAGTGTCTGGTCTTTTTACTGCCACGTTAAAGTTTTCTACAGGCTGTCCCTATATTGCTTTGGTGTAAGACCCGTATATTTATTAAAAACGATATTGAAATGAACCGGGCTTTTAAATCCTGCCCGCTCACTGACTTCATATACTTTCAAATCAATATCCTTCAAGAAGGATTTGGCCTTTTCGACCCGGACTGCATTGATGTAGTTAAAAAGCGTCTCTCCCGTTTCTTCCTTAAAAAGACGGCTGATATAATTGGGACTTACATTGAACTGTTTTGACAGAAAGTTCAGCGTAATCTCCTGATAGAAGTTGTCCTCAATAAAGCTAATGATGTTTTTAATTAGGAAACTGCATTTTTGGAATTGAACTGCTTTTTTTATCCCCTCAAGCTTTTCCCGAAGGAGTTCCTCCCAGATACCCTTTAGCTGTCTTATACTTTCACAACTGTTGATCCGCTCCATTTCATCACGGTAAGCTTTTCCCTCCCTCACCAGGAATAAGAAGCCATTAAACAGTTTCTTTACATCCTCTTCAGATAAACAGGGCTGCTCCTCAAGAAAACATACAAACTCCTCCAGAACCCCTTCAAAATGAATAAAATCATGCTTTGACAAAGCATCTTTCATCTTGCCGGTGAGCGTATCGACAAACATCAGGGCTTCCCTGTCGCTGCTGCGTTTGATGTCCCGATAATGAATAACGGAGAGATCCTTTTTAAAGAACTTATACTTCATAGCTTTCACAGCTTCCTCAAATGCTGCTTTGATTTCCCCGCAGGTGGTATGAAGGTCACTAATCCCGAGGATTACCTCAACATTCAAGAATTGCTGCATAGCATCTGAAATTAGCTCTATGATCGAGTTGGCTCCCTCAATCACTCTTTTTTCACTTACAGCCTGTCCCGAGCTAGTAATAGCTACAAAAGTGTTCTTGTCATAAACGAAGAACTCAACCCCCGCCTCCATTGAAAAAATGCCGTTTATAATATTGGAAACTGAAGCCTGAAGAGGATTGGACTTATTATTCTCGTAGCGTTTTTCAATTTCCTCGATACTTTGAATACTAAAAAGGATACAGTGAAAGTTTCTATTTTCAAGCCTGGTTCCGACTTCCCTGCATCTACGGATAAAGCTTTCATTGTCGGAATATCGCCCCTCCACAAGTTCTCTAAGAAAAGCTTCCCTCAGGATATGCTTGTTCTTCTCAAGGTAGTCCGAGCTTTGACCTGTTTCCCTAGAGGAATCCGTTTCCTCTTCAATCTGGTCTTTAAGGCTCAGTAATGTTTTCAGGATATCTTCCGAGCTCATACAGGGTTTGTGAAAATAATCCATTGCGCCCAGCCGCATGGCTTCCTTGACATGATAAATATCATCGAAGCCACTGAGGATCAGAACCTTGCACAGGATCTTTTCCTTCTTCATTTTTTGCATCAGTTCAATCCCGTCCATATTGGGCATTTTCAGATCCAAAAGCATCACATCCGGCTTCAGCAGATAAAGCAGATTCATAGCTTCCAGCCCGTCTGAGGCTTCTCCTACAATTTCCATGCCATACTCCTGCCATTGGATACAGGATTTAATGCCGATTCTAACCAACAATTCATCATCAACAATCAAAATTCTCACGTTATCCGCCCTCACTTTCCATCTGTAGAGGAAGTGCCGGAATGGCAATGGTTACCTTTGTACCCTGCTCGTCTACACTATCTATACTTATTCCGTATTGCTCCCCAAAATGCAGCTTGATTCTCTTTTGAATATTGGGAATACCGATGGAGTTCAGCTTGCTCCGTGAAACTTCAGTATCTTCCTCAAAAATATTGAATAACTTTTCTTTGCCGATTCCCTTTCCATTATCCTCAACAATGAAGTATACTTTATCCTCTTCACAACGAATGGCAATCTTGATCAATCCTTTTCGTTCCACGCCCTCAATGCCATGGAATACTGCATTTTCAATCACCGGCTGCAGTATGAATTTTAAAGTTTTGTACTGGTAAACCGCTTCGTCGATCTCATAGGATACAGAAAACCGGTTATAGTATCTGAGGTTCAGTATTGCGAGGTAGTCCTTGATGAATTTGACTTCCTCCTCGATGGTGATGAAGTCCCCTTTGATCCGTGCAGTAAAAGCAAAGATGGCCGATAACGAATTCAGTGCATTCTCAATACTGGCAGCGCCCTGCATATTTGCCATCCATTTGATGGTATTCAGTGTATTGTAAAGAAAGTGGGGATTGATTTGAGCCTGCAGCGCAATCATTTCTGCTACCCGCTTTTCTTCTTCCTCACAATAAATCTTATTGATCAACCGTTTGATCTCTTCGATCATTTTCCTTACTGTGATGCTGATTTCTCCAACCTCTCCGGTGGATTGATCGATCTCGATATCAAAATTCCCTTTCCCGATTTGTTTCATCTTTCGGTTTAACTTATACAGCGGTTTTGTAACACTGGTTGCAATGAGGATAGCCATAATCACAGAAAGGATACTGATTACAGTCGTTATAAATACCGTGATGTAGAACATCTTTCCTAAATAAGAAAATAACTCTTTCTCAGGGACAACAGTTATGGCCTTCCAATTGGACAACTTGGACTTTGAAGATAATATATAATACTTCTCTCCCATAAAATCATAAGTCTTATAGGATGCATTCTGAAAATCGATCTTCATTCCCAGGACGTTATGAATACTCTTGCTGACCTGTTCCTGGTCCCTGCTGAAAATAATATTATCGCTTTCATCCAATAAATAAAACCGGCTGTTTTGAGTCAGGTTGGTATCCATCCAAAGTCTTTCCAATTCCCCAATGCCTACATTGATGATTACAAACCCCAGACTCTCTTTACTCCCCGGATTAATGACGCTTCTGCCCACTGAAATCACATACTGCCTTCCGGCCTTTTGCTGATAATCCCTGTGAACTCCAATGATCGCATGTCCGCCTTCTTCTTTCAGGATTCTCTTTACCCATTCTTCTTTAGAAGGGTTATAGCTCATCACCAGGGAATCCGTCGGAATACGCCCTACGATTTCGTAAGTTCCGGCTTTATAAAGCAAAACAGAATCAATCATATCTGAAATTGTTTTGATATTATTGTAAAGCAGGTATTTCATACTATCAAAATCCTTATATCGCTCGTACTCCGGATTGATAGACTGTTTGTAATCCTTCACCATCAAAGCCCGGACATCTTTGTCCTTGATTGGATATTCGGAAAGCCGGATAAGCGTGCCAAGAAAGGTGTCCAGATTTCGAATGACCTGCTCATTGCTCTGAACAGACGATTTGATTACTGTATTTTGCATTTCACTGGAATACAACTGAATGGAAAAATACCCAAGGACAATGAGCGGCACGACAATAAAGCCTATAAAGGATATTATAAGCTTGTTCCTGAGTGTAATGCTTCTTAATCTCATCAATAGCTGCTTCATGAACCACCGAACTTCTTAAGGATCAAAGCTGCTTCTAGGAATAGAAGCAGCTCAGACTGTTGACAAAACCCACCGAAAGGTGGGTTTTGCTGTATAAAAAGATATGAAAACAGGACAGAAAATCATATAATAAAATCACATGAAAACTTCATGTAATAAGGACTTCTAGGTGATAAAGTGTTAAATAAAAAAACAGAAGATAATCGTAAACAAATATCATTTCATTGTATTGATGATTTAGTTCCTCAAAACCATATTCTCAGAGATATTGATAAATCAATAGACTTCT
>JAOAAU010000011.1 GCA_026418695.1 Clostridia bacterium | reverse complement strand
AAGATGAATCAAACAGCAAAACAGCTACTGGAATTTGAAAAAATCAAGGAGAGATTGTGTGAGTATGCTGTATCGGAAAGAGTCAAAGCAGTGCTAAGGAATTTGGAGCCTTCCACAGATATCACCGCAATCGAAGGTTGGATGGAGGAAACTACAGAGGCAAGGAATATCCTCAATGTAAGCCCCGGGGTACCGCTTTTCTGCTTGGATGGGAGTGAAAAGGCACTAGAAAAGCTGGAGAAAGGAATGGTGCTTTCTCCAACGGACTTGGAAGCTATTCTGAAAGTACTGGAAGGAGGAGAACGAATCAAACGGTTCATGTCCGGGAAAGGAGAAATTGCTCCAAACATCAGCAACTATGCCAATTCCATTTATGAATTGAGGGAGCTTTCCGGAGAAATCGACCGCTGTATCCGGAATGGAGTTGTAGATGATAAGGCTTCACCGGAATTATCAAAAGCGCGCAAGAAAATTGTCATCCTTGAAGACCGGATACGAAGCAAACTGGACAGCATTATTAAATCCCCTGCTTACAAAGACTTTATTCAGGATAGCGCAGTGAGTATGAAAAACGGGATCTACGTGATTCCAGTCAAACGCGAGCATAAAAGAAGTATGGAAGGCGATGTGCTGGACATATCCTCCAGCGGGTCAACATTGTTCATTGAACCGGCAGGCGTTAAAAAGCTCCGTGAGGAGTTGAATATTGCAAAAATTGAGGAAGAGAAAGAAGAGTACAGAATATTGTCCTGGCTGACAGGGATGGTTGAAAACTGTCAAAGAGAAATCTCCATCAATATGGAGGCCATGGCACATTATGAGTTTGTATTTATAAAAGCAAAGCTCAGTAAATCCATAGACGGTAACAGTGTTGAGATCAATCGGGAGGGAGTTATCGAAATCAAACAAGCGAGGCATCCGCTATTGGGCAATTCTGCGGTTCCTCTCGACTTTAATATTGGCAGGAACTATAGAACC
This sequence comes from Clostridia bacterium, assembly GCA_026418695.1. Taxonomy (GTDB): domain Bacteria; phylum Bacillota; class Clostridia; order Acetivibrionales; family JAFADI01; genus SKW158. The sequence goes on along the minus strand of JAOAAU010000011.1, from coordinate 1,714 downwards.
CTTGTGATTACCGGACCCAATACCGGAGGTAAGACAGTTGCATTGAAAACCGTCGGACTTCTGACCATGATGGCACAATCCGGCTTGCATGTACCACTGGAAGCCGGGAGTGAACTGGCGATCTTCAGAGATATTCTTGTAGACATCGGAGACGGACAAAGTATCGAGCAATCCCTTAGCACATTCTCTTCTCATATTAAAAACATTATTGGGATCATTCATTCCTGTGGGCCGGATACGCTGGTGATTCTGGATGAGCTTGGAACGGGAACAGACCCGGCAGAGGGGATGGGACTGGCGGTTTCAGTCATGGAAGAATTGTTTGACCGGGGAGCTACAACCATTGCCACCACGCATTATAGTGAAATCAAAACTTATGCTAAGCAAAAAAGGGGTTTTGAAAATGCTTGTATGGAGTTTGATATCAATACCCTAAGACCTTTATACAAACTGAAAATTGGGGAACCGGGAGAAAGTAATGCGTTCCTGATCTCTTTAAGACTTGGGATGGGAAGAAAAATTATCGAACGGGCCCATGAGATCACTTATGGGGAAAAGAAGCAGTATACCGGAACCTGGGTTCAACCAGAGAAGCAGGAACGCAATACGGATGTAGTAAAACCAACATCACATACCGAAGAGAGGGCTTTTCAGCAAGTTAAAAACAAGCTAAAAGGCGGGCAACCAAAAGGTGAAGAACAGGGAGGTGTTCCTACATTCAAGATTGGAGATTGTGTCTATATTAGTAGTATGAATAAAAGGGGAATTGTCTGTGAGCTTGAAAACAACAAAGGCGACGTCGGGGTCATGGTGATGAAAAACAAGTTCAAAGTCAACAAGAAGCGGCTATCTCTCTATATTGACAGCAAGGAAATGTATCCGGAGAATTATGACTTTGATATTGTATTCGAGAGCAAAGATAACAGAAAGAAAAGGCATAAAATGGGCAAACGGCATGTGGAAGGGCTTGTGATCGAAATAAGTAAAGGCTAGTCGTAAGACTAGCCTTTATAATCATCATTAAATTCACGGGGATGTTGGATCCCCGCGGGTTAAAACCCACGGCTGCCAAAATTCAAGTCCCCTAAAGAGGACTAAAAAACTATTCAATAGAGAGAAGATGGGGACCACTTAAAATTCATTTTGTCCATATAATTTAACTTGGATTTTTTGTGGAACTCATCTCACACAAATGAATTTACAATGCCTATATCAGGTTTTCAGGGTTTAAACAATGCAGTTCTTCAGGTACAAAGATGCCATCCTTGCGGATAAGAATATCATCAAACCACAGTTCTCCACCGCCGTATTCCGGACGCTGGATGAACACCAAGTCCCAATGGATGGCGGATTTATTGCCGTTGTTGCATTCGTCGTAACAGCTGCCGGGCGTGAAATGGATGCTGCCTTTGATCTTTTCATCAAACAGGGTGTCTTTCATAGGGGTTTCAATAAACGGATTCACTCCGATAGCAAATTCACCAATGTATCTGGCGCCTTCGTCAGTGTCAAAGATTTCGTTGATTCTCTGGGTGTTATTTGCTGTTGCTTTGATGATCTTTCCATCTTTGAACTCAAGACGGATGTTTTCAAAAGTAACACCCTGATAAACTGCCGGAGCATTGTATGTAATGACTCCGTTGACGGATTCCCGGACCGGCGCTGTAAATACTTCTCCATCAGGAATATTCATTTTGCCGTCACACTTGATGGC
>JAOAAU010000008.1 GCA_026418695.1 Clostridia bacterium | reverse complement strand
AGATGTGTATAAGAGACAGCAACCATAGGGTCCAAACCCCATGAGCCCTGGGCTTTCGGCGAGGAGGTTGAAGCGGTTTGCAAAAAGTATATTGAATTGAGATATCAGCTTCTGCCCTACCATTACAATGAGTTTTATAAAGCCTCCAAGACAGGGCTCCCGATTATGAAGCCATTGGTGCTGGAGTACCCTGGAGATGAAAATGTACACAACCTCTGCGACCAGTTCCTATATGGGGAGAGTATCCTGGTGGCCCCTGTTTACAGGCCTTCAACAACAAAACGCTGTGTCTATTTACCGGAAGGGGCCTGGTATAACTATTGGACGAATGAAAAGCATGAAGGCGGAAGGTATATTATTGCAGATGCGTCCATCGATATTTTACCTATGTATATAAAAGCAGGAGCAGTCATTCCAACAATTCGGGAAATGAATTATGTGGGTGAGAAGAAAGCAAATTCATTAACTTTGGATATTTATACAGGCAATGACGGAAAATACTCACTTTATGAAGATGATGGAGTAAGCTATGGCTATAGAGACGGCAAATACTCTGTAACCGAGATTGAACAAAGCAGTGAAGCTGAGTTGCTAAAACTTCGTATTGATCCTGTAGTGATGGGATATGAAACCGGCAGGGATTCCTACATTCTTAAAATACACGGCCTGGGTAAAAAGCCGGTTCAGATCAACGGCACTAAAGTTTATACAGTAGTATATGATCAGGGTGAAGATATACTCAAAATTGAATTGAAAGATATCAAAGCGGAACAGGTTCTGCGGATTCAGTATTAATTATCAAATTGTCAGTCAGAAGGACAACAAGGCTTTGACATCCTCCCGTTGAAGCCTTGTTGTCCAATTTCGATAAAGGCAGCATAAAGTTTAAGCATATCCTGGTCCTACAAGGCTGAACTGAATGTGAAGCAGCAGATTTCAGGTTTTGATTCTGGAAATAGTGCTAGAAAATACCTGACAACAAATTATGCTTTTGACTTGACAAATGCCCCAATACTCTTTATAATAATTTTTGCGCTTAAACATTGGGATGTAGCCAAGTTGGTAAGGCACCAGACTTTGACTCTGGCATTTCCATGGTTCGAGTCCATGCATCCCAGCCAGTGCGACCCATTAGCTCAGTTGGCAGAGCACTTGACTTTTAATCAAGGTGTCCCGCGTTCGAGTCGCGGATGGGTCACCAAGGCCCGCAATCGAAAGATTGCGGGCCTTTTTTGTTGTCCTTTGTCACTATTGGAGTCGGTATTCGATACGCGTGCTTCATTATCCGATATAGAACTTGGCTCCTTATTATTAAGGAATGATACCGACGATATCTTTTTCTCTTCTGGGGTATTCACTACTAGGGCTGGCTATAGAGTAGCGTAGTGATGGTGATATATCCATCAATTCCAATGACAACAATAATTGCTATTTTATTGAAAAAGTTTACATATTTCTATATAATTTCATCGAGAATACAAATCGGTTTACGAGCGAAAAAATGAGTAGATGGAAGAAAGATGTATTCTCTAATGAATGCGATGCTGTATATTTGTTTTTAGAAAGAAGAGATAACCAAATACCTAATTAATATGGATCAGGAGTTGGATACAGTTGAATAAGCCTATAGTAGTAATGATTATATTGATTTTAATATTTGCAGGATGCTCTACAAAAAGCAATGATAAGGCGAATGAATCAATCAATGAGCATAAACTGAATATAGAAGCAGTTGAGAAAGAAAACTCTGAACTTGCCGATAAAGTACAGATTACTCATACCAATATCGTTGATAAATCTAAAGTTAAGGTGGGCGATCGAATTGCGGGCCTTACCGTTAAATCCTTGGAAATCAGAAATAGTTCCTTAAGTGATATCATCTTTTCAGGAAGAATAACCGTGACCGGAGAATATACAAAGGAAGTAGTAGACGGATCGGAAGCGTATATTTTTGTCACAGATAGCAAGTCTGCCAAAAAACTCCCCCAGTTAAAGGACTTGGCCAATGAAAATTCCAGTTTCATCATTAGAAACATGGATATGGCAAACCCGGCATTCAAAGGTTCTTCAAAAGGGAATGCAGCGATTGTAATCGATGAGTTCTCTATTGGGGAAAGAGAGATTAGTGCAAGTGCAAAAATAATTGAAGCGATAGAAGTCAATCCACAAAAGCAAAATTCGGGAGACAAGAACTCCGCTGATTTAAAGAATGCTTTTGAAGGGGAATGGATCGTAGTAGAAAAAGTCGGTTCACAAAATATAACCGCCTGGGATGAAAATGATGCTAAAAAATACCTGGGGACTATTTTGAAAGTTCAAAAACCAACTTACATTACAAAAGACAGTGCAGCGTATTTTGAGGGATATAAAATGGTTCCCGGTGATTTGAAAATTACGGAAAAAGAGATTCAAATCATTGAAGAATCCGGCGGGGACGATGTGTTTATTATTAAAGACAAGGACACTCTGCTTGCTGAAAAGAATGGCGTATTTTTCAAATTGAAAAGGAAGAGCAGCGATAATTCCAAAGCGGGCATCAGAAGCTCCAGATTTGGATTTTTCATACCGGTTCCAGCAAATTGGACGGACCGATATACAGTAGAGGAAGCTGATACCGGTATCAATGTATATTTTAATCCGCAAAAACCAGCGGAGAATCAGGGCGTACTTTTTTATATCAATAAGAAAGGGACCGTAGAGGAAGGATTCTTAGACAATGTGAAATATTTTGATTTTAACGGTATGACCTTTGTCATAGGGCAACCTACGGATGTGAGTTTTGATACTGAACACCCGGAATTCAATATTTACTGTTCTATGAGCCGGGAGGTTACGGACATCGTACAATCTCTCAAGCCTTACTACAAGGAGGATATTGGGAATAATGAACACAGTTCGGAGAAAGATCACGAATAAGAAGATTTTAGCTGCAATAGGGCTTGGTGTTATTATTCTGGGGATTGCAACCTATTTCATATATTCAAGGTTTCAACCGCGAATGCTGGATGTAACAGTGAATGATAATCAACCGGATAGTTCATTGGCGAAACAAGCTCCAAATGATAAACCGACTAATAAGATAGGGCCAGAGAATAGTGAATTGAAAAAATATTTGGATAATGTTAAGAATCGGGACAAATTGCAGGAATATGAATTAATCCAGGTTTTAAGTGATGACTTGGACGGTGACGGCAAAAAGGAGACACTTGCGTCCTTTGGAAGCAGGGATCTTACGGATACTGACTTTTCCGATTATAAATATAACTACCTTTTTAAGCATACAGATAAGGGTGTTGTTGAGATTAAATTGGATTTTGATCCCAGGGGATACTTCATCAATGGCGTAAAAATAATCCGACTAGATGAATCCAAGACCAAATACATCTATCTTAAAATTACCAACGGAGCAAGTCCCCTGGGATGTGCTGTGTATGTCCTTCATAATGACAAGCTGGAGAATCTTTTTTCAGAGGCTTCAGCAACAGGCGCCGGTGAATACCGACTGGTGGATGATAATAATGATGGTATTTTTGAAGAAATCGTTTCTTTCAGGCAAGATTATGGTGTTCAATATCACCGGATTGAGACGCACCATCAATGGACCGGGAAGGATTTCAAAAAAGAGGTTTTATACTTCCTGGACGAGTATCCCAAGGGAGGATCGGAAGTGATAGAACATTACCTTGACCTTTTATGGCTGGAAAAGAACTATGGGGCTAATACTCAAACCAGGGACCGAATTAAGGAGTTACTGGCCGATGAGGAAATCAAGAAAGTTGATGTCAGCGAATATGTAAACAATTTATTCAACGAGGAGTCTTCTGCTTCCATGGAAAAGAATCTGAAGTTCGAACCGGGATACCAAGGGGGGCATGGGATGAACCTTATAGTAGATTTGAAGGATGGAACAATCAAGGAAAAGTTGAATTTTGAAATAGAGCAGAAGGGTGATAAATTTAAAATCGCTTCAATCATTAAAATGCCCTCAGATTTGGAAAATGAGATCGTAGGACTTTGGCATGTGGAGCCGCATGTGAGTGCCGGATATGGAGCGTTATACTATTTTTATCCCAATAAGACATTTCACTTCAAAGCCAGTTCTGCAGATGGAGAAAATCGAAACGTTGGGTATAAAGGAAACTGGGTGCTACAAAGCAATAAACTGCGTCTCCATATAACAAAAGAGGAGGTTTTGGTCGGTGGGCATCTTGAAGACTCTCCTTCTGCGATTACGGGAAAAGCGATCGTTGACGGCGAAATCATAGAAAAGGATATAAAACCGGTTAAAATCATGGAATATGATTTGGGGTCAGAAGCGGATGAGCAAGGTTCCAGTATTAAAACTATAACGAACAGTAAAGCGAAGTTTTATAGGATCAGTGAGGCGCCGGACATCTGATCTGCTTGATTGCAAATGAAATCCAAAGCAACTGGAAAACGGAAGCTTTGGATTTTTTGTTTAGTTGTATATTTCCAAATTTTCCTTGACAGACAAATCAGAAGTATTATAATGAAGCATAGAACGAATATTCATTCTATACTTGGAGGTTGGTTATGGTCTATAAAACATCCAAAGAGACGCAGGAACGCAAGGATATGAAGAAGCAGCATATTCTAGATACCGCTGCAAAGGTTTTTGCGGCTAGGGGATACCATCATACAACGGTAAAGGACATTGTTGACGAGGCGGATATTTCCATCGGAAGCTTTTACTTTTATTTTAAAAGTAAAGAGGAACTGTTTGCTGCATTATATGCAGAAATATCGCAAAAGCATGCAGATATCATTGGAAGCGTATTGAATTATGAAGGATGCGGGCTGGTAAAAAGTTTTTCGCGTGCCATTACTGCCAGCCTATGGGCTTATCAGCAAAAACGTGATCTTACCGGAATCATGATGTTTGAAGCAATGAGCCTGAATTCAGAGTTTAAGAAGAAATGGTTTGAAGTTGTTAAACTGAACTGCATTAGAATCAAGGATCTTTTTAGAACACTCAGTGATCAAGGTAAGATTGATGTCCCGGATCTGGATGTTTCTGCAATGGCCTTTGAGGGTACTTACTTCTACTTGATTTTTAATTGGCTGGAAGGAGACGATTCTGTCCGACTCACGGATTCAGCCTTTTCACTGACGGTCTATAATTTGCAGGCCATTAAAGCAAAGATGGATAAGGAAGAAGTCAAAAAGTATATCGAAGAAGTCTTGGATGAGTTGGAAAAAGGAATGCATGATTGAAATAAAAGTAAAGGAGAAAAAAATGAATAATAAGTTTGGAAAGGATTTAACCGAGGGGAGTATTCCTCGGAATTTGATAAAGTTTGCGCTGCCCATACTGGTAGGGAATATACTTACCACGGGATACAGCATTATTAATGCGGTTTGGGTAGGAAAACTGCTGGGAGGTAACGCTGTAGGTGCTGTCGCTGTTTCCTTTCCCGTATTTCTTGCGATGATGGCACTGGCATCCGGAACGACCATGGCTACATCCATTCTAGTTTCGCAGCATTATGGAGCCAAAGATTACAATGCGATTCAAAAAATCGTCAACGTTTCCTGGTTTTTGGGCGGTCTTGTGGTTATAATGGTTACTGTTTTAGGTTTGATTTTTTCAGATTCGATACTGGGCTTGTTGGGGACGCCAACAGAAATATTGAGTCTGGCATCCTCTTATCTGAAAATATCATTAGCCGGGTTTGTTTTTATGTATCTATCCTTTCTCATAGTATCCATCCTGAGAGGAATTGGAGATACAATGACACCCATGGCATTTATCGTTATTTCTACAGGAATCAATGCAGCTTTGGATCCGTTGTTAATTATGGGAATCGGACCTTTCCCCCATCTTGGATTAAACGGAGCAGCCGTAGCTTCCCTGAGTGCATCCATATTTACAACGGTTGGAGGTCTGGCCTATGTTCTACGTAAGTATAAAGGGCTGCCGATCAATCCAACAGCATTCGTGTTTGATAAAACCATAGCGATGTCGATCCTGAAAATCGGATTACCGTCCTTTGCACAGCAGATGATATTATCCTTCAGCTATGCCTTTATTACATCTTTTGTAAACATGTTTGGAGCGGATGCCATTGCAGCTTTCGGCATCGCCAGCAGAATTGATTCCATTGTTGCCATGCCTGCAATGGCAATAATGATTGGAGCTGCAACACTAACTGCCCAATCCCTTGGGGCCGGGAAGCCCGAGAAGATAAAGTCTATTTTCAGATGGGGCATTGTGGTGAATATTCCTGTTACTTTGCTCATTTCTCTCACCTGCATCATGGTTCCTGAGGCGATTATGCGAATTTTTGTAAACAATGCAGCAGTTATAGAAATAGGGGTAGGGTATTTTCGGATTGTAGGATTTGCATATCTGTTCTTTATAGTTACATACGTATCCAATGGGATCATCAATGGATCAGGTAAAACCATAATAACCATGCTGATTTCCTTCACATCCCTTTGTATCATGAGAATCCCCATCACCATGATCCTGGTCAAAACGAGTTTGGGGTTAAAAGGAGTTTGGACAGCTGCCATCTTTAGTACTGCACTGACAACTACGATCAGCTTGCTATATTACTTTTCAGGCAGATGGAATAAATCTGTCATCAAAGAAAAGGAGATTGTTAATGGAGAGTTGATCACAGATTAGCCAAATTACCTATACGAGTCTCATTAAAGAAATGGTTTAGAATCCAAAGTATCGTAAGTACGGATGCCTTGGATTTTATTTTTATTATTGACAGTTGCTGATGGTAATAGCATGACGTTTATTTTTGGCTATGACAAACTACATATATTTTATAAAAATTATGTAGTAGCCCTGCGTTATTTGTTGAAATAACTAGAAATTATAGTATAATTAAAATTAATTAGACTTCCATTTCTGTATTTAAATTGAAACACGTTTGTTTTTACCCAGAAACCTCCATGATGAATAATGCAACTGAACGAAAGCATGCGGTGTAAGTCCGGCTATTGATCAACGCTTATACGCAGTATCACATTTTCACTCTATCCGCTTAATAAACCATATTCTCAAAGGAGTTTATTATGGAAAAAGAGTATAGCAGAATACTGATCGTTGATGATAATAAAGACATTCATGAGGACATCAAGTTTATCCTGAATTCTTCAGCTACCACAATACAAGATGTAGAGACTCAATCCTTGAAAGATGAGCTTTTCGGGTCAGAACCGGAGACAAACCAAAGCAGGAATCTATTGTACCCGGTCTGCTATACCATTGACGATGCTTACCAGGGGGAAGAAGCCATCGCGATGGTTCAGAAAGCTGTGGATGAAGATGAGCCGTATTCCCTCATCTTTATGGACGTGAGAATGCCTCCGGGCATGGATGGGATTCAGGCCATCAAGAAAATCTGGCAGATCCAGCCCTGTGTTGAAGTCGTGATATGTACAGCCTATTCGGATTATTCCTGGGATCAGATCCTTTCGGAACTTGGGCAAAACGATCATTTGCTGTTTATACGAAAACCCTTTGACCATGTATCCGTCAAGCAAATCTCTCTTTCCATGACAAAAAAGTGGAAGTTACAGAGGCAGAATGAGGCTTATATTGAGAATTTGGAATCTGAGGTACTTAAGAGAACCCAGGAACTGAAAAACCTGGTTGAAAAGCTTACCGGTGAAATCAAGCTGCGTGAGGACAAGGAAAAACAGCTTGCTTATAATGCTCATTATGACTCTCTGACCGGATTATTAAACAGATCTTCCTTTTATCAATCCATATCCACGGTCATACAATCTGATCAAGACTGTCATCAGCCCTTTTCCCTATTTTTCATCGACATTGACGGATTTAAAAAGGTCAATGACGATCTGGGGCATGATGTGGGAGACCTCCTACTGATAGAGATATCAAAAAGGGTGAGAAAGGTCCTTGCCGGCTATGTTTGCCACATTCCTGACTATTTGGGGGGGGCATCCGAGACAGAGGCCATTTTCAGGCTGGGAGGGGATGAAATCACCGCCATCATTGCAGAAGGTAGCAAGGAAAAGACCGCGAAGATCGCAACAAAACTCATTGAGAATATTCGAAAACCCTATCTTTTATCTAAAAACGAAGTACGGGTTTCGTGCAGCATCGGTATAAGCCGGTATCCTTTCGAATCCACTTGCCCGGGAACTCTTTTAAAATATGCCGATATTGCAATGTATAAAGCCAAAAGGGTAAAGGGAATCTGTATTTTCCACGAAGAACTCCGTCACCAGCAGCATAATGAATTAAGAATTGAGAACGGCCTGAAATACGCCCTCAGAAGGAAACAGGTCGAGTTACACTACCAAAGCCTCATTAACCCAAAGAATGAAGTGATCGGCATACAGGCTCTAGTTCGATGGAATCACCCGGAATTGGGAGTGTTAAAGCCGGAACAGTTTATTCATATTGCGGAAGAAACAGATCAAATGATAGAGATCGGAGAACACATCCTGAGAACAGCATGCAAGCATCTCAAAGAAATTCACCGTGCAGCAGGATATGAGCATTTGTTCGTTCTTGTGAATTGTACCGCCAAGCAGTTTTATGATGCCGGTTTCATAGAGGTCGTCAAGGATGCATTGAGCAAAGCAGAAGTCGAACCGGCAAACCTTAAGATCGGCCTTGAAGAAAAGTTTTCCATTGAGGCAAACAAGCTCTCTCTTTCAATCATTCACGAGTTAAGCCGGATCGGTATCCAGTTTACATTGAACGGATTTACCAGTGCCTACCCGACTTTTGTCTTTCTCCAGCAGATGCCTCAGGATACCATGCTGAAAATCAGCAGAGCGTATGTTGAGAATATTGCAACGGATATTAACAGTCAAAGTTTTCTTTTGTCCATCATGGATGTTATAAAAAGCCTTGGCTTGAACGTGATTGTCAGCGGAATCGAAACTCCGGAACAAAGGGACATTGTAAACAGAGCAAACTGTATTATGCAGGGATATCATTTTGATACTCCGAAACCTCTGACAGAATTGCTCCAACGGCTCAAATCCCAGTAGTATAAACCCTTCTCGCAAAAAACCAATATTGTTGAACCGGGAGTAATCATATGGATTACGTATTAAAAACAAGCCCTGTCACCAAAGAACGATTGACAATCGGTTTTCTGGATGACAATATTTATGATGACTTTCACAGCCAGTTGATGATGGGGATTGCTGAAGCGGCAAAAAAGTATAACATAAACATTATCCGCTTCGGGTATTATTCCTCACAGATTGCTTACAAGTTTACACAGCAGGTGGATATGATCTTACAGCATATTGAACAGTTTGAGTTGGACGGCCTGTTGTTTTTGGGGTGGGCAAAAGCCGGACCTTATTACAATTACGAAAGTTTTACGACACGTTTTCATCATCTGCCTTTACTCAGCATCGGAAGCGGCATTGAGAATATACCCAGTGTCTATTTCCCGGGAGATCTTTTTGTCAGAGAGATGCTGCTGCATCTCATCCATAAGCACCATGCCAAAAAAATAGCCTATATCTCACCGTATCGACCGGACCGGCGTTATGATGCCTACCAGAAAACAATGCAGGAACACGGGCTCTTTTCACCTGAATTGGTGGTTACCAAAGAGGAACTGGAAGGCTTGAGCCTTGCAGAAAGAGCCAGAAAAGCTGTTGCTATACTGCTCGATGAGAGAAACGCAGATCCGGATGCGATTGTATCCTTATATAATGCTGAGACGGAATCTCTTCTGAAGGAGCTGTCCGCCAGAAACATTGATGTTCCTGGAGATCTTGCGGTTGTAAGCTATGAAGACGGAGAGTTTGGAAAATTCTCCTCTCCTGGAATCACTACGGTTTATTATCCATGGATGGAGTTAGGGTATAACGGCTGTGAAAAAATGGTGGAACTGCTTAGACATGGCCGGATTCCCCAGAATACGATTGTACCGGGAAGAGTGATTTACCGTGATTCATGCGGGTGCCTGCCTAGTGCAGGTGATTTCGCCGGAGAGGTGAAGCTGCAAGAGGCAAATCAATCTTTAATAAATATTTCACAACGGGACCGGGACGAAATTATAAAAGAAATGATCAAGGCCTATCCGTATTCTTCGATCAGTTTTGAGATATTATTGGATGCCTTTATCCGGGATTACAGGGAAGGATCAGGCGTGTTTTTCCTGTCCGCATTATCACAGCAGCTGAAAAATGTCTCCAGCAGCTTTAACTATACGAACCTGGAGGATATCATATCAGTCTTCCGAAGGCTTGTGCTGCCTTATGTTCTATGTGAAGACGATGCGCTTCTATGGGCGGGGGATTTGCTTCAGCAAGCTCAGGTTTTAGTAAGGGAGAAGGTTGCTAATACAAGGGTGCTTGAAAAAGTAGTAGAAAAAATCATGTTTCAAACACTCCAGGTGATCAGCAAGGAAATTGTTTCAAAGTTCAACAAGGAAAGCCTACTGGAATTATTGGTACAGGGATTGCCGAAGCTGAGCATCCCTAGAAGTTATATTTATTTATTTGACCCTGCAGAAGGGAATCAGGAAAAGATCTTTGAGAGATGCGCACTTGAGTTTTGCTACTGCAATAATAGGCGAATCCATACCGAAAATACCGGGTGGAGCAGTGCAAAGCAGCTGATCTTGGAGATGCAGCGATCCCAGGAGAAGAGTTATATCTTTTTCTCGCATATGTTATATGTTAACGGAGAATTCCTGGGCCTGGCACTATTTGAACCCGGACCTATGGGTGAGAGGGTATATCATGTATTGTCCGCTTATATCAGCACAGCCTTAAGCGGATCCATTCTCCTGGAAAAACTGGATTCAAGCTACAAGAAGCTTGTTGCCCAGGCCCATCGAGAGGGAATGGCGGATGTTGCAATAGAAATCATTCATAATATAGGAAACCTGCTGAACAGCATCAATGCATCGGCTGTTTTAATGGAAGAGCTGACAAAAGCTCCTTCATTTGATGATTTTTCCAGGGCAAACCGACTTCTTGCAGAACAAATCAATGATTTTGATAACTTCCTTTGCAGTGATCCCAGAGGCAAAAAGCTGCTGCAGTTTTATCTAAAGCTGGGAGACAGTTTTATAGCGTTGAAAAGTCAATTGTTTACCCAGGTGAACCGTTTAGGGGATAAAATAAATTCGGTAGGAGAAATGATTACTTCCCAGCAAAACTATGCAGGTGTGAATTTGGCACTGGAAGAGCTGGACCTTGTGGGTACATTGGAGGATGCCATTAGACTGCTTTCTGAATCCCTTGAGAAGTTTGGAATAAAAATTGAACGGAAATATGAATCAACACCTAAAGTATTGGCCCAGAGGATAAAACTGTTCCACATCCTCATCAATGTGATCAACAACGCAAAAGAAGCCATGTCGAAGACCCCCATGTCGGAGAGAGTTCTGACTTTAATGGTTTATGAGGATCCCTACGGAAAGTTCGTGAGCATCAAAGACCGGGGCTGCGGGATCCCTGTAACGGAGCTGGAAGCGATTTTTTCCTATGGATATACCACCAAAAAAGACGGGCATGGATTTGGCCTTCACAGCTGTATGAGCTATATGAATGAGATCGGCGGAAGCATATGGGCTGAAAGCGATGGCTATGGAAAAGGAGCAACCTTCATGATTCGATTTTCAACATAGCACGTGGCAGATGGTAATTTTGGCAGTATTGAAATTTTGAGCAAGCAGGTGGAATGAAGGATGAAGAGTACCGAAATGCCCGGAGCAGCGATAAAAAAGAATTACACGATAGGGTACCTGGATGAAAATGCATATGATGAGTATCACAGCTATATAACTGCAGGTCTATATGAAGCTGCCCAAAAACATGGCCTCAACATCATTCGGGTGGGGCATTTTGATGCCCATGTGACTTCGAGGGATTCCTATCAGGTGAACATGCTGCTGGACCACTTGGAACAATACCCTTTGGATGGGTTGATATTTCTAGGGTGGGGAAGGGCTGTTACCCAGGAAAACCATGAAAACTTCAAAAAAAGGTTTGGCTCTATTCCTCTGGTGAGTCTGGGAGCAGGATACCCGGACATCCCCAGTGTGTATTTTGCCGGCGAAGAGTATACCCGCGACATTCTTTTGCACTTGATTCAGATACACCATTTCAAAAAGATTGCATTCATCGCGCCTTTTTGGACGGACGGCCGGGTAGATGTTTACAAGAATACCATGGAACAGTACGGAATCTATGATCCCAAACTCCTTGTCAGTGCAGAGGAAATTGCGAACCTGGAGGTACCCCAGAGGGGAAGAAAAGCTGTCTCTATTCTGCTCGATGAAAGAAAGGTTTCTTTTGATGCTGTTGTGTCGCTGTTTAATGATGAAACAAAGGCCGTAGTAGATGAGCTGCAGTCCAGAGGATTGGATGTTCCGGGAGATGTAGCTGTTACAAGTTATGAAGACGGCGAGATCGGGAAATATTCCTCACCGGCGTTTACCACCGTATACTTTCCCTGGAAGGAACTCGGGTATTTCGCGTGTGAAAAAATGGCACACCTGTTGAAGGACGGCTCAGTTCCAGTTTCAATGGCTACGGCTGTACCGGGGAAAATGATCATTCGGGATTCCTGCGGCTGTACGACGGAAGCTGTAAGGAAAGCCGGCGCCGGAAAAGTTGACGCTCTATCCCTGCGGTTGGAAGACGTCAGTGAAGCAGGGATGAAGGAGATCAGAAAAAGAATTCAGGAAAAAAATAATTGTTCGGATTTTGATATTGAAGATTTAATAACAGCTTTTTTAAAGGACTTTCATGAAGAAAACCAACAGTTTTTCCTGGAAACACTCGATTTGCTTTTAAAAAAATATCTCCAGAGCAATCGGCTGCCTGAAATCGAAGATTTGGTATCTGTCTTGAGAAAATCCTTGCTGCCTTATCTTATTCCTTATCTTAAAACGGAAAAGCAAAAATTCTTATGTGCTGAAAACATACTTCAGCAGGCACAGGTCTTGATTCAGGAAAAGAAAACACGGGCCTGGGCCAGTGAGTTGGTTCGCTCAAAATCTCAAAATGAAGTACTTCAGGAAATCAGCCAGATCCTGGTTACAAATTTCAGCGTGCAAAACCTGATGGAATCTCTGGATATCAACCTTCCGAAGCTGGGAATTCAAAACTGTGTCTTCCTGATTTTCAAAAACCAGAAGACCCATCAAAGTTCTTCCGATCGCAGCGGAATGCTGTTCCAATACCGCAATGGACAGCGGATCCCACTAGAAAGGGTGGAACGAAGTACTGTAAAAAAGAAGCTGGATGTGATCTTGTCGGATCGTATCCAACCTTATCTGGCGATTGCAAATCTTCTTCATGTAGGCAATGATTTTTACGGCTTTGCTTTATATGAGACAGGACCTATGGACGAAAGAATTTATCAATCCTTAAGCGTAAACATCAGTACCGCGATCAGTGGCGCCATTCTGCTGGAAAAACTGGACAGCAGTTATAAAAAACTGGTTGAGCAGGCTCACAGGGAGGGAATGGCGGATCTTACCACGGGAATCCTGCATAATGTCGGGAATATTTTAAACAGTATCCAGGTGACGATTCATTTGATTAAAGACCTGGTGCATACTTCCCCGATTGAAGATATAATGCGGGCAAACAAGCTTTTGGAAGAGAACATCCATGATTTGGAGCAGTTTATTCTGAAGGATGCCAAGGGTAAGAAACTGCTTAAATTTTATCTGAAACTTGATGCTCCTATTCTGGACTTGCATGCCCAACTATGTGCCAATATTCAGCGGTTGATGGAAAAAATCAGTCTCATCGGAGATATCGTTACCTCCCAAAAAGACTATGCCGGAATCAAATCTACCGTAGAAGAACTCAATATCGTTTCTGTCCTGGAAGATGCGCTCAAAATGAATGCCGCATCCCTGGAAAAATACAATATAAAAGTCATTAAAAACTATCAGGAAACCTGTATGGCCCGGGCAAACAGGGCAAAGCTGTTTCATGTTCTGGTGAACCTCATCAAAAACGCAAAAGAATCGATTTTGGAAAACGGCGGAGAGTCTAAAGAAATAAACCTGTCCATCGAAAAGGCAGAAGGATTTAAGCGAATCAAAATCAGTGATACGGGAGTTGGTATTCCGGTACATCAGCTTGAAACAATTTTTGCTTATGGGTTTACAACAAAAAAAGGGGGGCATGGCTTCGGTCTTCACAGCTGTGCAAACTATATGACCGAGATGGATGGCCGGATCTGGGCAGAAAGTGAAGGGCCAGGGAAGGGAGCAGCCTTCGTACTGCAGTTGAAGTGAAGAAAAGTTCAATATGATTGATAGGTCACAACACAGCCTTTCGGGTACACTGAGGGGCTGTTTTATTTAAGGAATTTTTAAGAAATGATTAAGTCCTATTTAATATAGAATATTTATAATGTTCTCAAAAGGGGTTGAGGAAATGAATGCAAGCTGTCTTTCAGAGAAAATGCAGCGATATGTGATTGTTGAAGTAGATAGAATCGAACGGGCGGAGGACGTTTTAAACAGGATGAAAGTAGAATATAAAACAGAAGAAGATCAAATCTTCATATTCTGCAGAAAGGAACTGAATGGCTTGATTCTCCGGAATATAGTTTTTGACGGTATCAATGTATATAACTTTTCCTCGGTTTCATAACGGTTAAGACCGGATGTATGGCTTAAAATATCAAGGTGTTGAGAATAATCCTGCTCTGAACAACGAATAAATATTGCATTGATACTCAATTTATCGTATAATTACACTATACAAAAACATGTGTACACCGTACGAGGACAAAAACAAGACGTGTATATAGGCAAACGGAGGTAAACATTCATGAGCAGGACTGTGAAAGTAGGTATTTTAGGACTTGGTGTAGTCGGCGCTGAGCTGGTGAATATCATCAAAGCCAACCAGGAAAATATGTTGAAGAAATACGGAGTCAACGTTGAAATAGGGAAGGTCTATGTCCGTGATCTCAGCAAGAAAAGAGCGACGGATACCAGTGACTTGAAACTCACCAACAATGCATATGATGTGGTCTATGACAACGAAATAGACGTCGTCTGCGAATGCATGGGAGGTTCGGGTACGGAGGAGACAAAGGATTATGTGGTGAAAGCCATTGAACATAATAAATCTGTGGTGATGTCCAGTAAAAAGGTTTTGGCTTTATACGGAAATGAAATTCTTCAGCTGCTGAAGGAAAGGGAAGTGAGCTTAAGATATGATGCTACGGTCGGCGGCGGCATTCCCATCACAAAGATTATCAAGGAGTGCTTCAAGGGGGAAAGGATTGAGAAGCTGGTTGGAATCCTGAATGCAACTTCAAATTTCATCTATACAAGGATGGAAAAGGACAACATGTCCTTTGAAGACGCTTTGAAGAAGGCTCAAAAACTCGGATATGCCGAAAATGACCCTTCTGAGGATATTAACGGCTTTGATGCATTGTACAAGGCTGTTATCCTAACCTTGTTCTCAATGAAAAAGTGGGTGGATATCAAAACTCTTTCTACGACACCTTTTTCCAATATTGATGTGCTGGACATGAAATACGCCAGTGAACTGGGATATAAGATCAAGCCCCTGGCAATTGTAGAGAACAGGGAAAGCGGTATCCGGTACCGTTTAGGTCCTTGTCTTATCAAGGAAAACCATATTGCAGCCAACACAGTGGAAAATTATAATATTATCGTTTTCAAGGGTTCCAATACCGGAGTTCTTGGTTTCTACGGACAGGGTGCAGGATCAAAACCTACGGCATCAGCCATGTTTGATGATCTCGTGGGAATCATCGGATCTGATGGAGCCGGTTCAGATGGCCTTCTGAGAGAAACTTACCGGGATATTACCAGTGTTGAAAATGTCAACGAGAATAAAAACAACCTTTACTGGCGGATGGATGTGGAGAATATCGTCGGCAAGCTTGCGCTGATTTGTACCATCCTGGCGAAGAATTCAGTCAATATCGAAAAAGTGATTCAAAAGGATGAGATCGAGGGGAAAATAGGAGTTGTGCTCCTGACCAGCAATGCGGATTCCACCACTATCAGCAAAATTATTGATGAATTCAGTGAGAATCATATTGAAATCAGAACGATTCTTCCATTCCTGGGGGAATAATTTAACGAGATATAAAGCATGTATTGAGAGCAGTGAATCATACATGCTTTTTTCTTGACAAATAGTTGTATATGCAATTATACTATATACAAATAGATGAACCATATCCATATTTTTTAAATGAGGTGCCCTATGTCCGGAATCAAACAAGGCGGTTTTCTAATTTCAAAGATTCATCAGCTGGCTGGCCGAATTTTCTCAAAGAAACTCAAAAACTACAATATTAACGAAATCAACCCGGCCCAGGGGAGAATTCTTTTTGTGCTTTGGCAAAACGACGGAATTACCATTCAGGAGCTTGCGAAAAAGACTTCCCTGGGAAAATCCACGCTCACGAGAATGCTGGACAGGATGGAAGAGGCAGGACATCTCACAAGGGTTTATCCCAGGGAAGACAGACGAAAAGTACTGATCGAGCTTACAGAAGCAAACAGAAAGATGAAAAAGGCTTATGAAGATGTATCCGAAGATATGCTGCATCTGTTTTATAAAGGGTTCTCAGAGGAGGAAGTGGATTTGTTTGAAACTTTCCTGAACAGAATCTTTCACAACTTGTCGGAAGAGGAAAACAATCAATAAGGGAGGTAAAGCAATGAATAAGGAAGAAGCAATCAAGGAAGGGCTTAAACTGGCTGGAGAGTCCAGGAATGCAATCGTCGGCTCCATCGGAGAGGATGCCTACCCCAATCAAAAATGCATGTTCAATATGGAGTCGGAAGGTCTGAAAACCATTTGGTTCGGAACCAATACATCCTCCAAAAGAGTCGCACAATTCAGGAAAAATCCCAAAGCCAGCGTTTATTTCGTTGACTTCGACGGCTTCAGAGGACTGATGCTGGTGGGGGACATGGAGGTGCTGGAGGATCTGGAGTCAAAGAAGAGACTGTGGCGGGAAGGCTATGAAATGTATTATCCCCAAGGCGTCACCGATCCGGACTACTGTGTTTTGAGGTTTACAGCTAAGTCAGGCAATTTCTATCATGGTTTGGAGAACGTAAGCTTTGAAATAGAATAACAAACGACATACATAGACGAAAGAATCCTCATTTTGAATGGGGATTCTTTTTTTGTTAATAACATCACCTTGTCCTCTCAAAGGGCTCTCATAAACCTTTTTATTCACGCATATATTCTGATGGCGGAAAAAATCAAAAAAGGTCGTAATGCCTGTACATCGGGGCTTCTTATTTGCATTTAACCACCAACAAAAATATTCTTTTAGGGAGAATGTCATGAATAGAGGGACAGCACTTATTCCACAAAGGAAAGCAGTTGTATTCATTCTTGCCTTTTTCCTGACAATGACAGTCACTGGATGTCAATCAAGGGTTGAAATGCTAATCCATCAGCTTGAAAATACAGATGAACAATCCAGGCAAAGAATTGTTGCTGAATTGGTCAACGAAGGGAACGCTGCGGTAACACCTTTAATTTCAGCTGTTGAAAACGGGAGTGAACCGGTAAAGCTTGGGGCGGCTGAGGCTCTTGGCAGTATGGGAGACCAAATCGCATCTGAAACCTTAATAACGGTTTTAGAAAATAAAAGTGAGAGTGAAAAAGTAAGGTGTACTGCAGCAAGATCCTTAGGTTTGCTGCATGAGACGAGAGCAATTGATTCTCTTGTCCTGGTACTGAGAGAGGACGCGCTGGAGATCAAAAAATACGCCGCAGAGGCACTTGTGCGAATTGGTGAACCAGCGGTTGAGAAACTGACCGGTGAACTGAAAATAATGGAGCCTGGAATCGACCTGGATGAGAATAAAGCTTTGGACTATCAGAATGTCGGAAAACTTGAGTCGGGTAACCCAGGAGTTAACGCAAAGCAGGTATTGATAAAAATAGGTAGTCCGGCAGTACCAGGGCTCGTCAATATATTTAAGGAATCAGATCAGAAAGCCCGGACCAATGCGATGGAGATATTGATAAAGATCGGAGTACCTTCCATAGAGCCCTTAAAAGCGCTGCTCAAAGAAGAAAGTCCTGAGATCAGAAAGTGTGCGCTGTATGGCCTTGCTTGCTTAAAAGATCAAGACTCTGCTGCTGCAATTATCCCCATGTTGAAGAATTCGGATATGGGAGTTAGAAAATTCGCTGCCTTTTCGTTGGGGTGCATTCAAGAACCAGCTTCGATCAAACCATTAATAGATGCAATGTGCGAAGAAAATTCGGAAACAAGAAGTGCTGGGACTCAGGCGGTATTTAGATTCGGGAGTGCGGCAACAAAACAATTGGAGTTGAAACTAAAGGAACCGTCTCTGCAAACCTATGCAAAAATTGAAATAATCCAAGCATTAAGTGAAATAGGGGATAGAGCTTCTCAGGATAGCTTGACTGCAATACTGAAGGATCCGGATGAAGCAGTAAGAAAATCCGCTGCCAATGCACTTGCAAAGATGGATGAAACCGCCCGGGAGTATCTTATTTCCTTGTTGAACAGCAGAAATATGGAGATCATTGCCCATATCTATTCGTACTATATTCAAATCGGAGTTGAAGGCTCAGAAAATCTACTGATCCAGGCATTAGAACACTATGCGGATAAAGAGATGGCTATGGACTATTTGAACTCCGAAAATGACAAGTTGAAAAATGCGGCGATTCAATGGGCAAAGCGAAGGGGATACTATATTGTTTCCATCCCTGGAGACCGAGGCGGCCCCATCTGGAGAGAGAAAAAGCAGAAATGATTATTGTATACAATAACCTGAAATTGTGATACATTTATAATTGTGTGTTTATTTAGAACTCAGCTAATGAAGGCTTTGGGGGGACAAAAATGATCGGACTAGGTACGATAGTAAATGCGGTAGCGGTAATTGTAGGGGGAACTGTCGGTTCCTTTATAAAAAACGGACTTCCTGAAAGATTTAAGACAACCATTATTCAAGCCATAGGGCTTTCTGTCGCAATTATCGGAATTTCAGGGACATTGAGTGGAATCACCAAAGTGGTTCCTGGAGATAAATTGGACCGTATCATGCTGATGATTTTCAGTCTGGTGATTGGCGGGCTCATTGGAGAACTGATTAATATAGAGGATAAGCTGGACAAGATGGGGGCTTGGTTTCAGCGCAAGCTGGTGAAGGGCGAGAGTAATTTTGCAGAGGGTTTTGTGACGGCCAGCCTCATTTATTGTGTAGGGGCGATGGCCATTGTAGGTTCTTTGGAAGACGGACTCACCGGAAGCACCAGTACACTGTTCGCAAAATCAATCCTCGATGGTGTGAGTGCAGTGATTTTTGCTGCGACCATGGGAATCGGAGTTGCCTTCTCTGCACTTCCGGTATTTCTGTATCAGGGAAGCATCACGCTTTTGGCCGGCTTCATAAAGCCATGGCTGACGGATGCTGTCATCAATCAAATGTCCCTGGTAGGCAGCGTCTTAATTATGGCCATCGGAATCAATATCCTCGAGATCAAAAAGATCAAGGTGGGGAACCTGCTTCCTTCCATATTTGTACCCTTCGTTTATTACATTATCGTCAAGCTGCTGGGAAATATCTGATGCGGCTGAAAGCGAATGAACCTTGTGCTTTTAAATATCAATACGCTATTGAATGTTTTAATATGTTTGACATGGATTTCATATCGAGATTATAATCTAGTTATGGGTGACATAAAGTTTTGACAGCCGGGGATGCCCAAAAGCAGTTGAACTCACTTAATCGGATATTAATGCTATAGGTTTTGATTGAGGATTGGACATGCTGAACATATTCAAGGGTGGTTATAAAATTATAAAAGAGAAAATTGCAGACTTGAAGATAAGCACAAAAATCATGCTGTTTTATTTTGTGCTTTTAATTTTTTCCTTTGCCTTAAGCAGTGTCCTTTATCAAAAGATTTATTCCAACATCATGTCACAAAAGGTGAGCGATGTTTCCATTCAGACCCTGTATTCCATCAATGCCAACATCGTTTCCATGATAGAAAATGCCAACAACCTTTCCAAAGTCATCGTGACCAGCGAGGATGTACAGGAGCCTTTGAGAAAGCTCAGGAACTTTTCACAGCTTTATAAGAATTCCCAGGGAGCCCCGGAGAATCTGGCAGCGGCAAGAAACTTTGCCGATCTGGATGCGCAGAAAAAGATCTATTCCCATACGGCAAAATTTATGGAGGCCTTTCCGTTTATCTCCTCCATCTATATTTTTGATGAGAACAGCCAGCGGTTCGGAGTAGATAAGCTTCCCCTCAGCAGTCTGAAAATCAGTGATCTGAAAGAAGCCGAGTGGTATCAACAGGCCCGCCTTGTTAATGGGGGCTATATCTTAAGAATGAATGCCGGAGGGGTGTTCAACAATTCTTCCAATGAAAACTACATATCCCTGATCAGGATTATTAATGATATCTACACGCAAAAAACCCTGGGAGTTTTAATCATCAACATTTCAGAAAACTCCTTTATCAATTCCTATCGAGACATTATCAGCAAGTATGATACAAACATCGTCATCCTCGATGAAAAGAACAATGCAATCATCGGTGCCAATGACAAAAAAAATGAGAGCATTGGGCAATTGTTTCAAAAACCCAAAGAAGGAGAGATCGGATCAGATCTTGAAAGAGTCAAGGGTGTGGAATACCTGGTATCTCATCTGAATATAAGCCGTTACGGATGGAGAATCATCAGTGTCATGCCCTTCAACGAGCTGTCCAAGGACTCCAGCATTTTCAGCATCATTGCGTTTATTATCATCGCTGTAAACAGTTTGCTGTTGTTTATCGGTACGATTTTTATCTCACGCCTCATTACAACCCCCATAAAAAAACTGTTGAATTCCATGAAGGGCGTAGAAAAGGGAGACTTTAAGAAGGTGGATATTCAGGCCGGCAACGATGAAATCGGTAAACTGCGGGACGGATACAACATCATGATCGGTGAAATCCAGAACCTGATCCATAAAGTAGTAGATGAACAGAAAGTAAAGCGGAAAGCGGAATTGAACGTGCTGCAGGCACAAATAAAACCGCATTTCCTGTATAACACCTTTGATGCCATCAGTTCACTGGCTCTTTTGGGAAGAAATGAAGATGTTTTCAATGTAATGCGGGCTCTTGGAAGCTACTATCGTACCAGCTTAAGTAAAGGGAGCGAGGTTATTACCATCGGAGAAGAGATTGAAGTAGTAAAGAACTACCTCACCATTCAGAAAATCCGATATGGAGATATTTTTTCAGTTGAGTATGAGATCGACGAGGCGATTATTAAAAACAAGATTTTAAAACTTGTATTGCAGCCTCTGGTGGAAAATGCACTGTATCACGGGATCAAACACAAGGGCGAAAAAGGCTTGATTACAGTAAGGGCACTTCGTGGAAGCGAAATTACAATCCTGGAGGTAGAAGACGACGGTATCGGAATGAGTGAAGAGGAAATTCAACAGATTTTTGAAATCAGGAATGACAGTCAGAAAATAAGCTTTGGACTCCGGGGAACCATTGAGCGTCTTCGAATCTTCTATGGGGTTGAAGACATATTTACCATTGAAAGTAAAAAGGGCTCGGGAACTAAAATAAGAATTACAATTCCGGCAGAGGGGGAGAACGAAAATGTCCAGCGACTTGCTTAAAGTGTTGATTGTCGATGATGAATATCTTGTCAGAACTCTTTTAAGGAATTGTATCCGTTGGGAAGAAATCGGATTTGATATCGCAGGTGAGGCCTCCTGTGCCCAGGAGGCACTGGAACTGGTGGAGAGTATCAAGCCGGACATCATTTTCACAGATATCTGCATGCCCTATATGGACGGGATTGAGTTCAGCCGGGTTGTCTTTGAAAAGCATCCTGAGATGAAAATCATCATCCTTACAGGCTATGAAGAATTTGAATATGCCAAGCGAAGTATCAAGATCGGAATTGCGGACTTCATATTGAAGCCGATTCATGGAGAGGAAATCAAAAAAGCCGTCCTTGCAATGAAGGAGAAAATTGAAAAGGAACGTTCCCATACGGAGGAGTATGCCAAGCTCAAGAAACAGCTGGAGGAGAACCTGCCGTTTTTGAAGGAAAAGCTTTTGAATGAGTTGATTCAGAACAACTCAGAAAAGGAAGACATGGTGGAACGCCTCAGCTATTTCCATATTGCGATCAAATCAGACAGTTTCCAGATTGCGGTGGTTGAAGTGTCCCTTCTGGATAGCCAAAATACGGCCGGCGAGGAAGAAAAGCTCCTGCTGAAAATGCAGTGTATGGAGCTTGTGAGGCAGTATTTCAGAGAAGATGATCATGTTCAGGTGTTTTTTGATAACAGCCAGAGGATTGTTATTTTGAATTCCGATGAAGCCATTGATATGACGGAATGCTGTGAAGCCATCAAATCCATGATTATTAACAGGGTGAAATGTTTTGTTTGCATCGGTATAGGAAACCTGCATAAGGGCGAACGAAAAATCAGTGCCTCCTATAAGGAAGCCTGCAACGCTTTGAATTACAAGGTTGTTGCCGGAAAAAACCAGGTCATCAGCTATAGTGACATCGACTTTTCATCCTCCGAGCACTTTCAATACCAGAATGATCAACTGGAATCCTTATCATTCTGTATTAAAGCGGGAATGATGGAAAAGGCGGTAGAAATTCTTGAGAGTTTTTATAATGAAAATCTGACCGGATATGTGGTAACGATTGACGCTATCCGTGTTATTGCTTCCAATGTCATCTCTACGGTTTTAAACGTGATCACTGAGCTGGATATCCGGATTTCTGATATTTTTCATCACCAGGGACAACCTTACGATGAGGTTTTCAAGCTTGATACGCTGCCGGAGATCAAATTATACCTGAACAACCTGATTGTATCTGTGATGAATACGGTTGAAAGGCTGCAGACAAAGAGAGTCAACAAAGCAGTGAAGGAAATCCAGGAATATATCTCTGAGAACCTTACAAACTGTGAACTCTCGCTGTCCAGCACAGCCAAAACATTTTTTATGAACCCCAGTTATTTAAGCCGTATTTTTAAGCAGGAGACGGGGCAGACTTTTGTGGAGTACCTCACGAAGACCCGAATGGAAAAAGCCATCCGCCTTTTGAAGGAAACAGACCTGAAGGCATATCAGATTTCTGAAAAAGTTGGCATCACGGACCCTCATTATTTCGGGATCTGCTTCAAAAAGTATACGGGACTGTCCATCAACGACTTTAAACTGAAGAAATAAATATCACATCCATATGTAAAACTTTCACCAATAAAGAATGAACCCTTAGCGGGTTCTTTTTTCATTGGTAAAAATTTTAACCTTTTTAGTTAATCCAGTGAGTTCAAAGAAAACCCATCCTGCATTATCATAAGACTACAGGAAAGAGAAACCGGCGAAGTACCTTGAAACAAAGGTTTTCAAGCCGTGTGCTCTTACAAAAACATATTTTTAGGGAGGAATATTATGAAGAGTTTGTGGTTCAAAAAGGCAGTCAGACTCGTTTCCGGTCTGACCATCGTAGCGCTTCTTTCAACAGCAGTTGCATGCGGCGCACAAAAACAAGCAGAGCCGGCAGCAACTGAGCCTGCAAAAACAGAAGCAGCAAAAGAAACGGACAAAAAAGCGGATGGCAAGCCTGTAACAATCAAAATCATCACATGGGCGCAGCAGTCCAATATCGATCCGCTCAATGCATTGAATGCTAAATTCTCTGAAAAGAATCCTAATGTTAAATTCGTAATCGACTCTGTGAATGCAAATGACTATCCTACACTTCAGCAGACAAGAATTTCAGCGGGTGATGTAGATATTGTTACTGGTTTTGCGTTCGACCAGGTTCCCCAGGATTACATGAAGGGTGTTGACAAGCGCGCTTGGCAGCAGTTCGTAGAATCCGGAGCATACCTCGATATCACAGATCAACCGTTCCTCAAGAACTGGGATCCTGCAATGATCAAAGACGCTGCATCCTACAAGGGTAAGGTATACGGTATCAACGTAGGTAAGGTTGGATTCAACGGCGTGTTCTATAACAAGAAGATTTTCGCTGACAACGGCCTTTCAGAGCCAAAAACATGGGAAGAACTCATGAACATTTGCAAGACGCTTAAAGCTAAGAATATCACGCCTTTCACAGGTGCTGCCAAGGACTCTTGGCCGATCAACATGATGGCTCACGCTTTCATTGCAGCTAACGAACCGGATATGCCAGCTTACTCAAAAGGTCTCTGGACTGGCGAAAGAAAGTTTACGGATGAAGGTTCCATGAAGATTTGGAACAGAGTAGAAGAGTGGAGCACTTACTTTGAAAAAGGTGTTGCAGGTATTGATTACTCTTCCGTTGTAGGTAGATTTGTAGCTAAGAAAGCAGCGATGATGCCGGACGGTACTTGGGATTCCGGAACCATTGATGCAGCAAAACCTGACTTTGAATACGGATATTTCTGTATCCCAGGCGATACTGCAGGTGCTGAACCTATTCAGCTTGCAGGTAAATACGATTTACAGTTCCAGATCTACTCAAAAACAGCAAACAAGGATATCTGCCTCAAGTGGATGGAATTCCTCTCACAGAAGGAAAACTACACTCCATTTATCAGTGCACTTTCCATGTTCCCAACAATGCCTGACGTACAGGTAAGCAACAAGTTCATCAACTCCATCGCAGACAAGAACAAGAACTTCAGACTTGCATTTGAAAGAATCACACTCGAACCTAAAGGTGTTGGACAGTATGCAGCAGGCGTATTCCCGTTAACTCAGCTCAAGGCCTTCGGCGGTACAATCGCTACTGCCAAGGAACTTGCAGAACTTCAGCAGAAAGACTGGGATGCAGCTGTAAAAGCAGCAAAATAATCAAAAAGATACATAAGCATTAGCTAAGCTGTAACAATATCAGATTCCTGTACCGGATCGGACGGTACAGGAATCTGATTAATTTCCAAATATTCATCGTGATCATGAGATTACAGAGGAAGAAGGAATGATCACCATATAGACCAAGGCAACTAAGATAGCAAAAGATAAATATAAAAATTTCGTGTTCAGTATAGTAAAAAGATAAAGGATGATGATGAAATGCAGGCAACTAAAACCTCTTTTAATAAATGGGCATTATATCTGGGGATCCTGCCGGCCGTATTGTTCTATGTTGTGATGAATCTGGGGCCGTCAATTGCCACTTTTGTTCTTTCCTTCACGGACATCACAGGAACTCCCGGGGTTCCATGGAAGTTTATCGGGATTGCAAATTATAAAGAATTCTTTTTTATACAGAATCCCAGAGATACGATGATGGTATTGAAAAATACAGTAATCTTCTGTTTGCTGGTTACATTTGTTCAGAATGCCATCGCGCTCCCAATTGCTGTTGTATTAAATAATAAGTTTATAAAAGGGAGGAATTTTTACAGGGCAGTCGTATTTTTACCGGTAGTATTAGGCGTGATGGTTACATCCCTGACCTGGTTATTGATGTTTAACCCGACGGATGGACCTGTCTCGCAGTTGATAGGAATTTTCGGATTAAGCAGCAACTTCTTTGCGGATAAAGAAACAGCGCTCTATTACGTAATCTTCTGTCAGATCTGGATGGCGATGGGGTATTCCATGGTGATCAACCTGGCGGGATTGCAGGGAATCCCAACAGAGCTTTATGAAGCGGGTGAAATTGATGGAACCACTGGAAACCAGGCCTTCCGCTATATTACCTTCCCAATGCTCTGGCCTACCATTGCTGTCAATATT
Source organism: Clostridia bacterium (assembly GCA_026418695.1). Classification (GTDB taxonomy): domain Bacteria; phylum Bacillota; class Clostridia; order Acetivibrionales; family JAFADI01; genus SKW158. Next base: position 23,190 of record JAOAAU010000008.1, on the reverse strand, counting down.
ACACTGGCGCTGATCGGTTCTCTTTCTTCTTTCCAGATCATATTGTTTACAGCCTCCGGCGGTCTGAACATCTTTACCCAAACCATGGCGATGCGTGTAATGTACTTTGCGTTTAACCTCAATGCAGGGATGAATACCTTCTCTATGAGGCAGGGCTTTGGAGCTGCTGTAGCCATGATGTTGTTTGTGTTTATCCTGATTGTTACCCTGGTTTCACATTATGTGACGAATAGGAGGGAGATGGAAGCATGAGAAAAAACACAGGTTCATTGATTGTAACCTACGTATTTATTGCAGTTTTAATGATTATATACTTGTTTCCGCTTTTCTATGTTTTTAATACATCGATTAAATCCAAGACGGAATATATCCAAAACACTTTATCCATTGCCTCCAGTTTCCGTTATGAGAACTATATCGAAGCCTTTAACAGAGCTAATTTTGCATCGTTTATAGGAAACAGCGTCTTCTACATGGTGGTTTGTACGGTATTATCCATCATGATGGCAGTATTTTTAGCCTTTCCGATATCAAGAAACTATATCAAGTTCAGCAATGCCATCTACTTGCTTTTTATCGCAGGCCTGTTTCTGCCGGATGCGACCATTCCTCAATTCCAGATGCTTCTCAAGGCTGGACTTTATAATACCCGCCTTGGTTATATGCTTGGCCTGATGGGCGGAGGCGGAATCCCACTGTTCTTCTTTGTATCCTACTTGAAGAATATTCCAAGAGACTTCGACGAAGCAGCATCTATTGACGGATGCGGCTATTTCCGATACATATTTCAGATACTGATACCGCTGATGAAACCAGCAATTGCGTCCATGGCGATTTTATCAGCCATCGGGGTTTGGAACGACGTTATCAGAGCGATTATTTACTTATCCAACAAAAGTTTGTTCCCGATTACCAGAGGACTTCATGTATTCACCGGGCAATATCAGAATGATACCACTTTACAGATGGCTGCGCTGGTTATGGTTGCAGCGCCATTGCTCATACTGTATCTGTTCCTGCAGCGGTATATCATAGACGGAGCCGTTGCCGGAGCAATCAAGGCTTAAACATCAATGGCGAGCTTTAAACAATTCAGATAAGAAAATTCAGGTGTTTGAGTTGCCTACTAAGGATTTTTCATCATATAGTTGCATTGGTTATTATAAAGTTTGCAGGTACTGGAATCGGATCAGCCTGTCTGAAAAGCCATGCATTTGGTAGTGTACGCTAAGGTAAGCAAGAGGTTGGTCCGAAGAAAAAATAGTATTGCTTTCTTAAAGGAGATATCAATGATATCTCCTTTAAGAATTTTTTATAACATCAAGTGATTTGGATTTTACATTACTGATAGCTTTTATACATTGTGTTCAGTAAAAAATTCCGTATAATTGCATTATAAATCTTACCAAAGAGAACATGTAAAAATTTTAACCTATTTAGTAAAATGCATGAATTAATCTACCCTGGTGATTTACTGTATGATAGAGGAAGAGACATTTGATGCGAATTCAGATTGAATTCAAAACACCAGATATCATTAAATGGACACAGTTCAGTCCTTTTACCAATTATAAAAAGGTGGTGCCTGCTAATGATCCAAAGGTCTGTTAAGTTTCTTGCACTGGGAATTCTGGTTTCTTTAGCCCTCAATTTATCCGCTTGCAATCATGTGAAGCAAAGTTTGTTGGGTGATCTCGGCTATAGTAAGAAAGCGCCGGCGGCAGACACGAAAAGCTCAAAGATTACGCTGAAATTATGGCATATCTGGGGAACGGAATCGGATTCGAACAAAAAGCCTTTTGAAAAAGCATTGGACGATTGGAACAGAGCAAATCCCAATGTACAGATCGAGGCGGATGCAACAGAGACCGAGACTTACAAGACCAGGATCAGAACTGCCATTGCAGTCAATGAAGCACCCGATATTTTTTACAGCTGGGGAGCCGGTTTTGCCAGACCCTTTGTTGAGGCAGAAAAAGTTCTGCCGCTGGATGATTATATTCAGGATGGCACCCTCGACAAACTTCTCCCCGGAAGCAGAGACAACTTCATTTATGATGGAAAAACCTATGGTTTACCGATTTACGTGACGGCGGTAGTATTCTATTTTAATAGGGAACTGTTCGAAAAAAACGGGGTTAAAATCCCTGAAACCTATAAAGAACTTCTCGAAGCGGTCAAGGCATTTAAAGCTGCCGGCGTAACACCCATGGTTGTGGGTGAAAAAGACCGTTGGCCGGGAATGCTTTATCAGAATATTCTAGCCATCCGGACTGCAGGGACAAAACTCTGCAACCAGGCATTAAACAAGCAGGCTTCTTTTAATCAGCCTCAGTTTGTTGAGTCTGCTGCAAAGCTCAATGAACTGGTGAAGGTGGAAGCCTTCGATAAAAGATCGATGCGGCTTACGGCGCATGAAGCCGAATTGGAATTTATCAGGGGAAAAGCGGCCATGTACTTTAACGGAAGCTGGTCGGTGGGATCTTTGGAAAAAGAGGGTTGTCCGGTAAAAGGGAAAATCGTCGTCAGAAACTTCCCGGTGCTTGAAAATTCCGGCGGTGATCCCAATGGCTTTCTTGGAGGAGCAATCGATACATTCATGATCAATGCAGGAACGCAGTATAAGGAAGAAGCTGTCCGGGCTTTGAAAACCATTGATGAGAACTTTTGCAGGGAGAGTTATCTTATTGGAGCCAGCCAACCGGCATGGAAATTGAATGTGGATGAATCCGCTTTGAGTCCTTTGGTAGTTGAAATATCAAAGCTTCTGAAAGGCGGTACCGGTTTCGTCTTGGCATGGGATACATCTTTGTCGGGATCCGATGCCGAGACCCACAAAGATCTGATTGCAGAATTGTTTGCAGGGATCAAGACTCCGCAAGAGTTTGCCAGGGATATGCAGAAATTGAATGAAAAGAAGGAAAGCAGTGAAGCGGTAACCTCCAGGTAAGGAGCTCATAGCGAAGAGTGTTCTAAACTTAACCCACATATAAATTGATTTAAGGAGTGAAGGTATGAAAGAAACAAACAAAACGTGGTCATTTATTGATGATAAGGGTACTTTCAAGTGGGATGACCCGGAGTACATAAAAGAACTGTATTTTCCCTTGTGCAATGAAACTGGAATGATGTCTTCCATCACCCCGATCCTGCATGGGGATGCCAAAACCGGTCAGCACCATTTTCTATTGGCGCCGGTATCGGTAGAGGATCTTCATAATTCGAAATCCGCCAGAAATTTCTGGTTTTATATTCATGGGAAGGGTGCCTGGTCTGCGTCCGGAAATTCTGCAAAGCAGAACTATTTGAGAACCGAGAAGGAATGTTCCTTTGAAAGAACGGTAGAAGCAGGGCTCCTTTGGCATAAACTTACCTATAAAGATAAAGAAATGGGCTTAAAGTCCGAGACGTTGAGTTTTGTTCCGGTAAATCAGGACAAGGCTGAAATCATGAAGATAACGCTTACTAACGAAAGTGCTGAAGAGATCCGCATTACACCCACTTCCTCCATTCCTTTGTACGGACGCTCCGCCGAAAACATCCGGGATCATCGTCATGTAACTTCGCTGGTAAACCGTTTGGAGAAACTGCAATACGGAATGTCCTTAAAGCCTGTCATCCTGTTTGATGAACGGGGCCATAAGTTCAATTCCACGGTATATTACGTATTGGGAAGTGAGGATACAGGAAAACTGCCTGTTGGATCTATCCCGTCAACCCATTCATTTATCGGAAACTCGGGGGACTATGAATGGCCGGAGGCTGTTGTTAAAAACCTGGATACCAAACTGTTTGAAGATGAAAACCTGGATGGGAAAGAGTACGTTGGCGCATTAAGATTCAATGATTGTATACTCAAACCCGGTGAGAAAAAAGAATATATTCTTGTGATGGGAGTTTGTACGGACAAGGATTCCATAGAAGAGATATTCAACAGATATAATACATCGGAAAAAGTCACAGAAGCATATAAAGAATGCATCCGTTATTGGGAAGAAAAGGTTGGAAGAATTACCTTTGAATCCGGACTGGACGGCTTCTCCAATTGGATGAGATGGATCAATCTGCAGCCGATCCTCAGAAAGATTTACGGATGTTCCTTCCTGCCTTATCACGATTACGGCAAGGGGGGACGAGGTTGGAGAGATCTGTGGCAGGACTGCCTGTCTTTGATTGTTTTAAATCCTGAAGACGTCCGCGGACTTCTGCTCAATAACTTCGGCGGCGTAAGGGTGGATGGAACCAACGCTACCATCATCGGTACCAAACCCGGTGAATTTATTGCAGATAGAAACAATATCTCCCGCGTATGGATGGATCACGGTTCGTGGCCTTACCTCACCACCAAGCTTTATGTGGATCAAAGCGGAGATATGAATCTCTTGCTGGAAAAACAGGTATATTTCAGAGATGCTCAGTTGAGAAGGGCAACACAAAAAGATGCTGCCTGGACGCCGGAAAAGGGACAAAACCTGAAGACTGCCGATGGAAGCATCTATCAGGGAACCATCATTGAGCATATGATCGTGCAGCATCTCACCAGCTTCTTCAATGTAGGTGAACATAACATGATCCTCCTTGAAGGCGCAGACTGGAACGATACTTTGGACATGGCGAGACAAAGGGGTGAAAGTGCAGCATTCACTGCCTTCTACGGAAGCAATCTAATCAGTTTGTCAGAGCTGCTGCTGCAGATGAAAGAGACTTTGAAAGTTGACAGCTTAGACCTTTTTGAAGAAATCGGCACATTATTGGATGCCGGAGAAGGAACACAGAACTACAACAGCATTGAATATAAGAAATCCAGACTGAATGCTTATTTTGACAGTGTTAGTGAGACCATCTCAGGAAAATCAAACAGCGTGAAAATTGAGGTCCTTGCAGCGGATTTAAGGAAAAAAGGCGAATGGATATTCCAGTTCATGCGTGAAAAGGAATGGATCGAGACAAAACACGGAGACGGCTATTTCAACGGTTATTACAATAATGACGGAAAGCGTGTGGATGGAGAATTTGACGGCAAGGTACGTATGAATCTGACAGCTCAAGTGTTCACGACCATGTTTGGCCTCGCTACAGAGGAGCAGGCCCGAAAGACATACGATGCCTGCAGGAAGTATTTAAAGGATCCCAAAACAGGTGGATACAGGCTGAATACGGATCTTGGAGACAATCAATTGAATTTCGGAAGAGGCTTTGCTTTTGCCTATGGAGAAAAGGAAAATGGAGCAACCTTCTGCCACATGGTAACCATGTACATGAATGCCCTTTATAAGAGAGGGATGGTGGAAGAAGCTTATGAAGTATTCAAATCCCTGTTCAACCTTTCCATGGATGCTGAAAGAAGCAAGATCTATCCGGGAGTTCCCGAGTATTTTGCAGCAGACGGCAAGGGAATGTATCACTATCTGACCGGAACAGCCAGCTGGCTCCTGCTGACAGTTCTGAACGAGATGTACGGAGTAAGAGGAGAAAACGGTGCTTTGGTACTTCAGCCGAAGCTGATGCCGGAACAGTTTGATTCCTGCGGTATGGCGAAGGTGAATACAACCTTTGCAGGGAATAAAATAGCAGTTGAATATATCAACCCCAATAAGACCGGATATCAGGCTTACAGGATTGAGAGCGTAAAACTGAACGGAAAGGACATCAGTGCGGTTGTTGCTGATTCCAAGACTGTCAGGATTTCGTCTGAAAAACTGAAAGACTTCATGACAAGCGGTATTAACGTAATTCAAGTTAATATACATTAACATTTACACGCCCCCGATAAAAGGAGAACTCTCTCCCTAAGCTTTGAGTTCTCCTTTTTTTAGCCTATTCGGGGTACACCTTATTTTGACCTCTTCCCTTGGGTTGCTGAGGGAAGAGGAGCTTCTTTTACCTTTGGGTGGGATACTGCTTTAAAAAGCAGCGGACCCAAGCAAAAGGGAACTTATCTGAATTATATTTATAGGTAAAGTAATCAAGAGAAATATTTCGGGAGGTCAAGTGGATAGATATGAACAACCAGAAAGCAGTTCGATATGAGATCGATCAAAAAGACAAGATGAAGTTTGTCATCAAGAATTATTCAAAGGCAAAGCCTTTTTCCAGTTTCTTTCCCGGGATCTCCGGATTGATGGGGATTCCCCTGTGGTGCTTTTATGTAAACAGAGGCCAGTGCATCGCCAGCTTTGGAACGGAAAGCAAGGATGGGGCCATCATGGAATTCCAGCCCGCCAACAAGTCTTACCGGATCGTAGGAACTCAGGGGTTCAGGACATTCATCAAGTGCAGAAAGGGCAGTGAACAGAAGTTTTATGAACCTTTCCAGGACACCATGGCCAATCAGGTTTATGAAATTGAAAACACCATGACCATCCGACCTTATGATTTGGAGATTGAAGAAATCAATCAAAGTCTGGGTCTTGCGGTCAAAATCAAATACTTTACCATTCCAAACGAGCCTTTTGCTGCTCTCGCGAGAGAAACCACCGTGACCAATCTGTCGGGAGAGCCTGTGGAAATTGAACTGTTGGATGGGCTTCCGGTCATTACACCCTATGGTCTGGCAGATTTCTATGTCAAAGGAATGAGCAGAACGATGGAGGCCTGGACCTATGTTGAAAACATGGAAAACAGTGTTCCTTTTTATAGGTTAAAAGTTCTGCCCAATGATAGTACGGAAGTGATTCCGGTTGAAAAGGGCAACTTCTATATAAGCTTCCTTCACGACAAACAGGGAGGCGTAAAGCTGACAGCGCCAGTGATCGATCCTACGGTTGCTTTCGGACACGTTTTGGATTTTTCATACCCTCAAAGATTTAACGAAGAAGGTTTTAAAGTAGACGAGGTACAGCATTTTGAAAATAGAACACCCTGTGCTTTGGGTTTTGTAAAGTTTTCTCTGGGGGCGAAGGAAGAACAAACGCTGTATACCCTGATCGGACATACTGAAGGAGTCCATCCGTTGAACAGCTATACGCCCAGGATGCTTGAAGACGGTTACTTTGAGCAAAAATCGGCTGAAAATGCGAAATTAATTCAAGAACTCATGGATAAAGCCTTTGTACATTCCGCTTTTGAAGCGTTTGATTCCTACAGCCGGCAGAATTTCCTGGACAATATCCTACGAGGCGGCTATCCACTGACATTAGAGGCTGATGGTAAGAAAGACGTGCTTTATGTGTACTCAAGACGTCATGGTGATCTTGAAAGAGATTATAACAGCTTCAGGCTTATGCCGACATTCTACTCCCAGGGAAACGGTGCTTACAGGGACATCAACCAGAACCGGAGAAACGACGTGTGGTTTAACCCCGATGTGGGAATCTCCAATATCCATTATTTTATGAACCTGATCCAGTTGGACGGATACAACCCATTGGTTGTCAAAGGCTTGAGCTATATCTATGAAAAGAGTGAGGAAAACATCCAAAAGCTCAAAAAGCTGGTACCCGAGCAGCAGGCGGAAAAGCTTCGGGGTTTCCTTAGTAAGCCTTTTATCCCCTACACCTTGATTTGTCATGTTCAACAGGAAGGGATTGAATTGAAGGCAAGCCTGGAAACTTTCATCCATGAAATCATCCTGGGCAGCAGGAAGATTGAGGAAGCTGAACATGGAGAGGGTTACTGGAGCGATCACTGGTTTTATAACACGGATCTGCTGGAGAGCTATGCAGGGGTATTTCCTGACAAAATCAAAGAGCTTCTGATCGATAAAAAGATTTTCAATTTCTATGATGACATCTATCGGGTGGTCCCTAGAAAAGAAAAGTATGTAACCTATAAGAATAACGAATTAAGACAGTTCGGAGCTGTTAAAAAAGTTCCGGAGAAAATGCAGATGCTTTCCCAACGGGAGGTTGAACCCAATAAGGTCAGAGTACAATACGGGAAAGGGGATATATACTCCACATCCTTGTATTCGAAGCTATTGACACTGTGCGTATGCAAAATGGCAGCGCTGGATGCTCATGGAGTCGGTATTGAAATGGAAGCTGACAAACCAAACTGGGATGATGCAACCAACGGAATGCCTGCACTGTTTGGGTCGTCGACTTCTGAAACCTTTGAACTCTTGCGGCTCATCCTGCTTTTGAAGCAATGGAATGAGAAATACAACCTTGAAAAGGAAAGTATTCTTTTGCCGGAAGAAATCCATGAGTTCATGACAAAGGTTTCCGAGAGCTTAAAGCAAACCTTGGACGAAGATACCGAGGAAGGGAACTTTAGGTACTGGGATGCAGCATATTCTGCAAAGGAAGCCTATAGAGAAAAAGTTCTCTATGGTATTGACGGGAAGGAAGCAACACTATCCTTAAGTACTGTGAATGCGTTTTTTGATCTTTGCATCACCAAACTGAACAGAGCGAAGGAAAAGGCATATAATAAAGCCCTTGGCATCTTTAATACTTATTTTATCAATAAGCCGGTAGAATACGTAATGGAAAACGGCTGTATCAAAGTAAAAAGATTTGAACAGAAGCCGCTTCCGCCATTCCTGGAAGGCCAGGTGCACGCGTTAAAAATCGAGAAGGACCAAAGTAGGGCTGATCAGCTGTATCGTTCCATTAGAGAGAGTGAACTTTATGACGAAAAGCTGGGAATGTATAAAGTCAATGGTTCATTAAAGGACACACCGATGGAAATAGGGAGGCTTAGGGCTTTTACACCGGGGTGGCTGGAAAACGAATCCATATTCCTGCACATGGAATACAAGTACCTTTTGGAATTGGTGAAAAGTGGAGTGTACGAAGGATTTTATACAGATATGAAGACGGCTTTGATTCCTTTCCAAAAGCCGGAAGTATACGGACGCAGTATATTTGAAAACTCCTCCTTCGTAGCAAGCAGCTCAAATCCCGATGAAACCGTGCATGGAAACGGTTTTGTTGCAAGGCTGAGCGGGACCACTTCGGAGTTTTATCATATGCTGCTGGTCATGGCTGTAGGGAAAGAACCCTTTACGGTGAATGAAAATGGAGAGCTTGAGCTGAGAATAAAGCCTGCATTACATCACAGCCTGTTTACACAAGAAGATAAAAAGGTTATTCTCAATGAAAATGAAGGACCGAGGGAATTGCTACTTGAAAAAAATACATTTAGTATCAATTTCCTTGGCAGAACTGTTCTTGTTTTCCATAATCCCAACGGAAGGAATACTTATGGCGGGGACGGGGCAGAGATCAGGAAAATAGAGCTGTCCGGTGACAAAACGAAGGCAGAGATCGCTGGAAGTGTTATTTCCCAACCTTTTGCAGGGAATGTAAGAGATGGAGTCTATCATAGAATTGATGTATGGCTTGAATAATAGAAATATTTACATTAAATACTGCTGAAATTCGTTAAGTTAAAGGATTTGTAGGGGACAAAAGGGCTGAAAAGCCCTTTTGTTATAGGTTGGCATTGATAAATTTCATGATACTTATTGAATGTTTGCATAAAATTTGATATAATTGCATCACGGTTTGTTAAATACTTAACAACCTTTGTGAAAAATTTGTAAATAATATCTCATTTTTTCGTAAGGAGGTCAATTTTAATGAGCGAAAACAAATGCTGTTGCTGTGGAACTGCCGAAGCATGTGTTGATGAGAGAGATCAGAAGCTCCAGGAGATTATTGCGAAATACAAGGACGTCAGAGGTGCTTTGATTCCTGTATTGCACGAGGCTCAGGAAGTATATGGCTACCTTCCCATGAGTGTACAGAAAAAGATTTCTGAAGGCCTGGATGTGCCCTTGGCTGAGATCTATGGCGTTGTTACGTTCTACACACAGTTCTCATTAAAACCAAAAGGGAAATATAAAATCAACGTTTGTATGGGTACGGCATGTTATGTTAAGGGTTCAGGGATTATCCTGGATAAATTAAAGGAGAAACTCGGAATTGAAGTTGGAGAATGTACGGAAGATGGTTTGTTCTCACTGGATGCATGCAGATGTATCGGTGCATGCGGACTTGCTCCTGTAATCACCATCAATGAGGATGTACATGGAAGACTCAATCCTGATGATGTTGAAGGAATTATTGAAAGCTATACAAAGACAGAAAACAAATGAGAGACCTGTCACTGCACTTGATGGATATTCTTCAAAACTCCATCACTGCCAAAGCTTCAAAAATAGAAGTCAAAATATCAGCGGATCAAGTATCGGATGATATAATATTCACCGTATCAGATAATGGTACGGGAATGGATGAAGACTTTTTAAAACAGGTTACCAGCCCTTTCACAACGACCAGAACCACAAGGAAAATCGGACTGGGAGTTCCGCTTTTTAAAGAAGCGGCAGAACTGGCTGGCGGGACATTCGAGATTTATTCGGCCAAAAATCAGGGGACTACGGTTAAAGCTACTTTCAAGATATCACACTTAGATCGATTACCACTGGGCGACATAACTGAAACAATGGTCGGTGTTATCCTCTCAAAGCCGGAGACGCAATGGGTGCTGCAGCTGAGCAATAAAAAAGACGAGTTTTCCTTTGACTCCTATGAGGTCATTGATAAACTGGGCGGGGTACCGATTACCGAATATGAAGTGATAACCTGGGTTAAGGAATATATAGATGAGGGAATAAAGTTTATTTTCGGAGGTGTATTGCATGAAATCATTAGCTGAACTTGAAGAAATCAGAAAGAAAACGCTGGAACAGATCAGCCTGAGAACCAACAAGGACGGATTAAGAATAGTTGTCGGAATGGCAACCTGTGGAATCGCTGCTGGTGCAAGACCGGTTATGACTGCATTGCTTGAAGAATTGAAAAAGAGAAATATCAGCAACGTATCTGTAACCATGACAGGCTGTATTGGGGTTTGCAAGCTGGAGCCTGTAATTGAAGTCATCAATCCGGACGGAAGCAAGGTAACCTATGTGAAAATGAATGCAGAAAAAGCTGTTCGTGTTGTTGCCGAACATGTTGTAAACGGCAGAGTCTGTACAGATTTGACCATCGGCGCATCCGAAGTGAAATAACGAGTGCACAATTTACAGTTGACAGTTTAAAACCACTGAAGAGCAGATCAGTTTGACGGTAGAGTGGAATAAAACTGTAAAAGAAGGAACTTGATTTTAGCAGAAGGTAATATTGATTTTGGGATTGTAAAAGTGTTTACTGTACATTGTCCACTGTCAATTGTCAATTGAAATAAAGGAGGGTTAAAATAAAATGCAAAACATATATAGAGCGCACGTTCTTGTTTGTGGAGGTACAGGCTGTACATCTTCAAACAGTGAGAAGATCATGACGGAATTGGAAGCTCAATTGCAAGCAAATAAACTTGAAAATGAAGTTAAGATTGTTAAAACCGGATGTTTTGGATTATGCGCCGAAGGGCCGATCGTTGTAGTTTACCCTGAAGGTTCCATGTATACCATGGTTCAGATCAAGGACGTAAAGGAAATCGTTGAAGAACATCTTTTGAAAGGAAGAATCGTTAAGAGACTTCTAGCCGGAGACAAGGAAGCGGAAGACATCACCAAGTCTTTGGATGGCGTTGGATTCTTCACCAGACAGCTTAGAGTTGCATTGAGAAACTGTGGTGTCATCAACCCCGAAGTGATTGATGAGTATATCGCATTTGACGGTTATAAAGCATTGGCAAAGGTTTTGACTGAAATGACTCCGGAGCAGGTGGTTGACACTGTAAAGAAATCCGGACTTAGAGGAAGAGGGGGCGGGGGCTTCCCGACCGGTTTAAAATGGGAATTTGCAGCGAAGCAGACTGCAGATCAGAAGTATGTTTGCTGTAATGCGGATGAAGGTGACCCTGGCGCATTCATGGACAGAAGCGTATTGGAGGGAGATCCTCATTCACTCATTGAAGCGATGGCAATTGCGGGCTACGCGATCGGATCAAACCAGGGCTTTGTTTATGTAAGAGCAGAGTACCCTATTGCAGTAAAGAGACTTCAGATTGCAATCGAACAGGCAAAAGAATATGGATTGCTTGGTAAAAATATATTTGGAACAGGGTTCGATTTTGACCTTGAAATCAGACTTGGTGCAGGTGCCTTCGTTTGTGGTGAAGAAACTGCATTGATGACCTCCATTGAAGGTCACAGAGGGGAACCAAGACCAAGACCTCCGTTCCCGGCAGTTAAGGGATTGTGGCAGAAGCCAACCATCTTGAACAACGTTGAAACCTACGCAAACATTCCTGTGATCTTCCTTAAAGGAGCAGAATGGTTTGCAAGCATTGGTACTGAAAAGAGCAAGGGAACAAAGGTATTCGCGGTTGGCGGTAAGATCAACAATACAGGTCTCGTTGAAGTTCCGATGGGAACTACCATGAGAGAAGTTGTATATGATATCGGCGGCGGTATCCCGAATGGCAAGAAGTTTAAGGCCTGTCAGACCGGCGGACCTTCCGGCGGATGTATTCCTGCGGAACACTTGGATACTCCGATCGATTATGATTCCTTGATTGCCCTCGGTTCCATGATGGGTTCCGGCGGATTGATCGTTATGGATGAAGACACTTGTATGGTGGATATGGCAAAGTTCTTCCTCGAATTTACCGTGGATGAATCCTGTGGTAAATGTCCTCCGTGCCGTATCGGTACAAAGAGAATGCTTGAAATTCTTGATAGAATCACAGCGGGTAAAGGACAAGACGGAGACCTCGATAAGCTTGAGCTTTTGGCAAAGAACATCAAGGCATCTGCTCTTTGCGGATTGGGACAGACAGCTCCGAACCCAGTATTGAGCATGATCCGTTTCTTCAGAAGTGAATACGAAGCGCACATCAAGGATAAGAAATGTCCTGCAGGTGTATGTAAGTCCATGATGCAGTATGTCATCAGCGCTGAAAAATGTAAGAGCTGTAATATATGTGCGAAGCAGTGTCCTGTGAATGCGATCAAGGGTGAGAAGAAAGTGCCTTATGTGATCAATCAGGAAAAATGTATTAAGTGTGGCGTTTGTATGGAAAAATGTCCGTTCAAAGCCATATTTAAGAATGTTTAATGGAAGGGGAGTGAAATCAATGGAAATGGTAAATATTACGATAGATACACGAAAAATACAGGTTCCTAAAAACTATACCATCCTGGAAGCGGCGAGAGCAGCAAATATTGCGATCCCAACACTCTGCTTCCTCAAGGAAATCAATGAAATCGGTGCATGCAGAATGTGCGTTGTTGAGGTTAAAGGCGCAAGAGCACTTCAGGCAGCATGTGTTTATCCGGTATCCGAAGGTCTTGAGATTTATACTCAGAGCCCTGCAGTAAGAGAAGCAAGAAAAGTAACCTTGGAACTGATTTTGTCCAACCATGACAAGAAATGTCTGACTTGTGTAAGAAGCAGCAACTGTGAGCTTCAACAGCTTTCAGAAGACCTTAATATCAAGGGCCTCAGATTTGAAGGTGAAGCAAAATTGCTTCCTTTGGATGAATTCTCTCCATCCATCGTTAGAGATCCTAACAAGTGCGTACTTTGCAGACGTTGTGTGAGCATGTGTAAAAATGTTCAGACCGTATCCGCTATCGATACGATGGAAAGAGGTTTTAATACAACTGTAACCTGTGCTTTCAATAAATCCTTGAATGATGTATCTTGTACAATGTGCGGTCAGTGCATTGCAGTATGTCCTGTAGGCGCTCTCCGTGAAAAGGATGATACAGACAAGGTATGGGCGGCACTGGCAAATCCTGATCTTCATGTCGTAGTTCAGACTGCTCCGGCGGTAAGAGTTGCGCTGGGTGAAGAGTTCGGAATGCCGATCGGTTCAAGAGTAACCAGCAACATGATCGCTTCCTTGAGACGTTTGGGTTTCAAGAAAGTATTTGATACAGATACAGCAGCGGATCTCACTATTATGGAAGAAGGAACCGAGCTTCTTCACAGAATCAAAGAAGGCGGTAAACTGCCTCTGATTACATCCTGCAGTCCTGGATGGATCAAGTTCTGTGAGCACAACTATCCGGAATTCCTTGAAAACCTCTCCAGCTGTAAATCACCGCATGAAATGTTCGGTGCAGTACTGAAGTCTTACTATGCGGAAAAGATGGGCATTGATCCTGCAAAGATTTTTGTGGTATCCATTATGCCATGTACTGCGAAGAAATATGAAGCACAGAGACCTGAACTTTCATCTACCGGCTATGCGGATGTCGATGTTGTATTGACAACCAGAGAACTTGCCAGAATGATCAAAGAAGCTGGAATCGACTTTACAGAGCTTCCCGAAAGACATTTTGATGATCCTATGGGAGAAGCATCCGGAGCTGGTGTTATCTTCGGCGCAACCGGTGGTGTTATGGAAGCTGCATTAAGGACCGTGGCTGAAATCCTCGAAGGCAAATCCATCGATAATATAGAATATAATGCAGTTCGCGGTGTTGAAGGAATTAAAGAAGCTACTGTTGAAGCAGGTGGTTTGAAAATTAAAGCGGCTGTAGCTCATGGCCTTGGAAATGCAAGAAAGCTTCTTGATAAGATCAACGCAGGAGAAGCAGAGTACCACTTTATTGAAATTATGGGTTGCCCAGGCGGTTGTGTAAATGGCGGCGGACAGCCGATTCAGCCTTCTACAGTAAGAAGCTGGGTTGATTTGAGAGCAGAAAGAGCGAAAGCGATCTATGAGGAAGACAGAGAGCTGCCAATCAGAAAGTCTCATGAAAATCCAAGAGTAAAAGCATTGTATGAGGAGTACTTTGAAAAACCAGGCAGTCATAAGGCACATAAACTCTTGCATACGCACTATACAAAGAGGGCAAAATATCCAGAAGAATAACAATTAAAAGTTAAGCATAAAAGAGGTCAGGTGGAATCACTTGACCTCTTTTGATATTTTTGGATAGAATGAACGATATCAAAGTGAAAGGTAGAATAAGTGATGAAGGAAATTCATGTGGTGGGCGCTGCAATAAGAGAAGGGAAAAGAATTCTTGCTGCACAGCGTTCTGAGAAAATGAGCGCTCCTTTAAAATGGGAATTTGCCGGCGGTAAGGTTGAAGACGGTGAAGCTCATCAAGAGGCGCTAAAAAGGGAACTCCAGGAGGAACTGGGGATTGATATTCAGGTGGGAGAACACCTTGCTACCGGAATCGTTGAAGACAGTAATAGAAAGATTATTTTGCATGTATATGAAGCCTCAATTCTTCAGGGTAACCCGGAAGCGAAAGAGCACTCTTTATTAAAATGGATCGATATCAAAGATATCTATCAGTTGGACTGGGCTGAACCGGATATTCCGGCCTGCGAAATATTGCTAAGGCGATATGAAAGTATATAAGGTATCTTAAAAAGGAATTCAGCACGATATTTACAATCTTGTATTTTTTTCTCATATTCCTGTCAATTTAGGTATTTCTGAAGCCAAGGTGATTTATTCTTAAGAAAATATTAAGAAATTCCACACATAATTATTAAGATATCCCCGTTAAACTAAGTGTATGGATAACGAACATAAAAGTTCGATTTTGCTACTTTAAGACGGGAGATTTTATTTTATGAACTACCACAGCACATATCCCGAACCATGGATATTTTTAAAAAGGTTTTTCGACAGTCCCGGTATCGTTGGGAGTGTAACGCCCAGTTCAAGATTCTTGGCTGAAAAAATGGTGAGAAAATGTGAAGTTGAGACATGCTGCAGCATTATTGAGCTTGGAGCCGGTACAGGGGTATTTACTGAATATATTGAAAGGTATAAAACCTCGGAATGCCAGGTTCATATCTTTGAAAAAGACCCTGCCTTTACAAATTGCCTGATTTCAAAGTATCCCAGACTGTCTTTATATTCCGAAGCCGCGCAGATGGGGGAACTTATCAGTGGCGGCCGAATTGAAAAACCTGAGTTGATTATTTCCGGTCTTCCTTTTGCAGTATTTGAGAGTTCTTTGCGCAAAAGGATTCTTGACCAGGCATATGATGCATTAACACATGGAGGAAAATTCATAACGTTTCAATACTCCCTGGATTTGCTGAAAGATCTGAAAAAAAGGTACAAAACCGTTGAGCTGGACTTTGTTCTTTTGAATATTCCACCAGCAGTCGTGTACCGGTGCACAAAGGATTGATGGGGAATAGGGGGTTATTTATGAAAACATGGATGGGCAAACTTCGTTTAGTGTTGCTTTTATTAACTATGCCTTGCATTAATATATTTTATGGTCTTTTAAACAATCCGGACCGGGGAGTAAAAAGCCTGGTCACGGATATCGACCGGGGAGTACCTTTTATTAAAGCTTTTGTGATACCCTATCTGTTTTGGATCGTTTTCATCTTTATCATCTTGATATACTTGTTGATCAAAGATGAAAAAACCTTTGTACGCACTATCCTTACTATTGATGTATGCCTTGTTTTTTGTTTTACCATCTATTATTTTTTTCAAACTACTGTTCCAAGGCCTGTTGTGGATGGAAGCGATCTTTTATCCAGACTTGTTAATACGGTATATTATTATGATCAGCCTTTTAACTGTTTTCCAAGCATCCATTGCCTCACAAGCTACATTATGATCAAAGCGATCAGCCAAAGCAACATCAGAAACCGGATCAATTTTTCTATCATCACCTTGATATCCGTACTCATTATTCTTTCAACTATGTTCATAAAACAGCATGTGGTTTTAGATGCAATTTCTGCTATAATCATAGGTAACGGCGTTTTTGAAACTTTTACCATACTGTATAAGGAGCAGGCAGCACAATGGACAAGGAAACAATCCTCATCGTTGATGATGAAAAGGAAATTGGAGACTTGATAGAGGTTTACCTTAAAAATGAAGGATTCAATGTCATTAAAGCGTCTAACGGATTGGAAGCTCTGGAAGAAATCAAAGAATTTAAGGTGGACTTAATCATTTTGGATGTCATGATGCCGGGGATGGATGGTTTGCAGGCTTGCATTAAAATTAGGGAGAGCAATCCGGTACCCATCATCATGCTTTCGGCCAAGAATGAGGATATCGATAAGATCCTGGGGCTAAGTACCGGTGCGGACGATTATATGTCCAAGCCTTTTAATCCGATGGAGCTGGTTGCCCGCGTCAAATCGCAGATCAGGAGGGCCAAAAGGCTCAATGGTGCGATGGCGCTTCAAGCAAATCTGATTGAGATTGAGGACCTGCTGATCAATACTTCGACCCATGAAGTAAGGATTGGGGAAAGAGAAATAAAGCTGACTCCGAGAGAATTTGATATTCTGGTGTTATTAGCCAGAAATAGGGGAATGGTATTCAGCATTGAAAAAATATATCAATGTGTTTGGAATGAAGACTTCTATGAATCCGATAACACTGTAATGGTTCATATAAGAAAAATTAGAGAGAAACTCGAAGATGAACCGAGAAAGCCACGGTTTATCAAAACAGTATGGGGGGTCGGCTATAAAATTGAGAAATGAGATAAGAAGCAGCCCACATCTTATTAAAATCCTCAATTGGGTCGTACAAGGAGCTGGAAGTCTCTTTAGTCATATGATGAAAAGCCTCCGGGTTGAAATTGCAATAGTATTTCTAATTTGTTCAGCGTTCTCAGGCCTCGCTATGCACTTAACACAGCATATAACGGAAACCATGAATCGCAGAATGTCCGCACATGTGGATTATACCCGGGGAATGAAAGAGATCGATGAGGAAGCAAGGTCAATTATCCATAGATTTGAAAATAACAGATCCAATTTGAAGGATGAGAGATTCAGGGAAGAAATTCAGGATTTTATCAGTCATAGAGCTGAAAACCATGATCTTAAGATCCTGATCACTGATTTAGAAGGTAATATTCATTTGCAGGCAGGAGAAAACCCGATTCAAAAAGTGGATCTTTTTCAGTTGATCAAGAATGCAATGGATGCAAAGATCGAAGACCGGAGAGGGAATGACAGGAAAGAATTTGTAAGCTTATACCCGGCAGAATTTGCAGATTTCAAAGGGTATTTGTTTGTAAGCGGGATACCCCAGGGGAGCATTGTCTATGATGAAGGCGGATACCCGGTGGTAGTGGCAACTACAGGAATTATGGTATTTGTTGCCCTGTTTATGCTGTTGACTAAAAGGAAAGTGGCTTATATTCAGACAATTTCAGACGGTTTAATGGAAATCTCAAGGGGCAACCTGGACCACCGCGTAAGTGTAAAGGGAAGTGACGAGTTTGCTTTGCTTGCATCCAATATCAACCATATGGGAAGCGAATTAAAGGAAAATATCGAGAAGGAAAGAAAAGCGGAAAAATTGAAAAATGAACTGATAACGAATGTCTCCCATGATCTGAAGACACCACTGACTTCAGTCATGGGGTATCTTGGACTGTTGCTGGAACACCGCTATGAGAGCCGTATCCAGATGGAAGAATACTTGAGGATTGCTTTTAACAAGTCACAAAAACTGAAATCATTGATTGAGGATTTATTTGAATATACCAAACTTGCAAATGAAGGAATTAAGTTGAATAAGACCAAGGTTGATTTAGGCGAATTCGTCGAGCAGCTGGTGGAAGAGTTGATCCCGGTCGGAGAGAAAGAAAGTTTGGAGTTCATCAAGGAATTGCCGGGACATAGAATAAAAATATCTGTAGATGCCGATAAGATGGCAAGAGTTCTGGATAACCTGCTGATGAATGCCATCAGATATAGCCATAAGCCGGGGAGAATTATTATAAACTTATCCGACGAAGGAGAACAAATATCAATACGTATCCAAAATAAAGGTGATCATATTTCAGATGAGGACTTAATGAACCTTTTTGAGCGGTTTTACAGGATTGATAAAGCCAGAACCTCCACGGCTGGAGGTTCCGGTCTTGGTCTTGCGATCGCAAGGAGCATCGTAGAGCTTCATGACGGCAGAATTATAGCTCAATGTGAAGGCAATGATATCAGTTTTACGATACTTCTTCCCAAAACCGATTTATAAATATGATTTATTTCTGCGAGGACCAATAACCTTCTTGCGATGGTAATGCTTACTCTCAGAGCCTGGTAACTCGTATTCGGTATTCATATGGAATTTATCGATGGGACCCAACAATCAGGAAGAAGGAATCGGTAGTCAATAATCAAATAGGGGTGCAAAATCTACAATAAAAAGTTGCTGTACAAGGGATCGGCTAATAGAAAACTTGACAGCACTTTTTTTATAAGAAAATGAGGTGAAAAATGTGAAAGAAATGGGGAAGCGACTTAAGAAAGTTTTCACTAGATTTAAAAGCAGATTGTTTCTATCTGTTTTTATTATACCGATTGCAGCAGAACTGGTCTTTTTAAGGAAAATTGAAGAAAAGCTGATTTTATCTACTGTTTCCGTCTGGATTGCTCTTCTTATATCCGGAATATTGTTTGGGAGGACCCACTGTGGAATCATGTGCAAAGCCGGGGCAATACAGCGCTTTGCCAACTTGCTTGGAGAAGGAATTTTGGGCAGGACTTTTACTGTTCCTCATAGAATAGAACGGTACTTAAGAGGGGGTAAATATTTATTTGTTCTTATTCTGACACTTTGGGGAATCATAAAATTTAAATGGCTCATATACGACGGAATGCCGCTGGAACAGTACACCTATCTTGCAATAGCGCTTGGAGCCGATGGAGAGGACTTTCTGCATTATTTATCAGTTTTCTTTCTGATAATTACGATCATAGGTACTTTCCTTGTAAAATCTTTTTGGTGCAAGTATCTTTGTCTCAGAGGTGCGGTATTAGGAAGCCTGTCTATGATCAGCTTAAATAAGCTGGAAGTGGATGGGGCAAGCTGTATTCATTGTGGAATCTGCTCAAAAATATGCCCAATGAGTATTTCGGTATTCAAAAAAAATGCTGGAAGACACATGGACTGCTTAGGATGCCAGCAGTGTGTTGCAGTATGCCCGCAGAACGCCATCTTTAATACTGTTTTCGGGAAAAAGGTTAATCCGTTTTTATTGATCATTATGGCAGCACTGGTATATATTCTGGTTCTATGGGTTAGTAGCCTTTTGTAATCCTAGAAGCAGCAAAACCGGGGATGAAAAACCATCAGGATGCTGCCAGGGACAATACCCGCAGGAAGTACTCTGTGTTTTTCTCAGGGTATTATATAATGCGGTGTTTGTATTGACTTGAAGAAAGTGGTAATATTATATAAAAAACAGGTAGGACGCGAACCTAAGGAGATCGTAAATGATTAATATAAAAAACCTTTCCAAAAGCTATAATAAAGGCGCGGTTAAGGCTGTTGACAACCTGAACCTCCAAGTGAAACCCGGAGAAATTTTCGGGTTTCTGGGTCCCAATGGAGCTGGAAAAACTACGACAATAAAAATGGTGATCGGGCTGCTGAGCGCAGATGAAGGCAGCATTACCGTCAATGGGTTTGATACAAGGAAACAGTCGCTGGAGGCAAAGCAGAGCATCGGTTATGTACCGGATAATCCGGATGTATATGAACGATTGACCGGATTGGAATACCTGAACTTTATGGGAGATGTCTACAGAGTTCCGGCAGAAGTTCGAAAAGAAAGAATACAGTACTTTACAGAGATGTTTGATTTAAATCATGCCGTATCTGACCTGATAAAGAGTTATTCCCACGGAATGCGGCAGAAAATTGTCCTGACGGGAGCGCTGATCCACGATCCGGCTTTATGGGTATTGGATGAGCCGTTGGTCGGGCTGGATCCAAAATCAGCCCATCAACTGAAGGAACTGATGAGAGCCCATTGTGATAAAGGCAATTCCGTGTTTTTCTCTACCCATGTCCTTGAAGTCGCGGAGAAATTGTGTGACCGTATTGGAATCATCCATCGAGGGAAGCTTGTAGCGATTGGGACTTTGGAAGAACTGCGGAAGGGAGACCAGGTAGATACACTTGAAAGCATATTCCTGGAATTGACAGAGAAATGAAAATGCTCTTTACGCTTATTAAACTTCAGTTAAATATCAACTTTGGGATTTCTGCCTTGAAGTATCGCTTTAGAAAAGAAAAAACAAGGTTATGGGAGCCTGTTTTAGTAGGATTAGGTATCTTTGTCGGGATCGGCTCTATTACGCTCATGATGACGATGCTGATGCTTGGTATTTTTATCGCCGGAAAGTCCGTCAATCATCCGGAAATGGTACTAACCATCGCATTTGTCGGAGGTCCCTTTGTTGTATTGATTTTTGGATTGTTCTACATTATTTCTGCTTTTTATTTTTCCAAGGACATGGATATCCTCATACCTTTGCCCTTAAAGCCTCATGAGATTCTGGGAAGTAAATTAGCCGTTGTCATGGTGAATGAGTACCTGACCCTCATCCCGGTGATTATTCCGGCAATACTGGTATATGGGATCGGAACAGGGCAGGGTTTCATTTACTGGTTGAAGTCATTGATTCTGTTGGTTTTGTCACCGGTGATTCCGCTGGCAATCGGTGCTTTAATCGTAGTTGTTTTAATGAGACTGATTAATGTCCGTAAAAGTAAAGACTTTTTTGCCGTCGTTGGCGGTTTTTTAAGCCTGCTCTTTGGTTTGGGCATCAACTTTTTTGCCCAAAGAATTCCCAAAGGCCATGAAGCGGAATTCTTCAAACAATATTTAGGGCAGGCGGGCCTGATTGAACATCTTGGACAAAAGTATCCTCCCAGTATCTGGGCTACCTACGGCTTATCCCTTCACAATATGAAAGGCAACCTCGACTTCTTACTTTATATCGCAGTATCTGCCTTATTGTTATTGGCTTTAGTGTGGATTGGGAACAGGTTTTTTTATGCCAGTATCTTATCCGGACAGGAAGTCACCCGGAAAAGAAGGGTTTTGTCTGCAGATGAGATGGAGAGAAGCTATCGGAAAGAGTCCAGCCCTTTGATGGCTTTGCTTTCGAGGGAGTGGAAACTTCTTCTGAGGACTCCCGTATATGCGTTGAATGGCCTTGCGGGGATCATCATAGGTCCTTTTATGGTGATCATGATGTTTACAGCGCAAAGAGAGCAAAGAGAAGAGCTTTTTAAGCTGATCAACAACCCGGAATATATTGTACCCGTTTCATTGGGAGGGCTGGCATTCATGCTCTTTACATCCGGGATGAATATCGTAGCATCCACATCGATTTCTCGAGAGGGAAAGAGCTTCTGGATTTCTAAAATGATCCCTGCAGCTGCAAGCCAGCAGGTCATGGCAAAGTTCTTGAACAGCTTCCTGATTTCAGCTTTCGGAACAATTATTACGGGAATTGTATTAGTTGGTTTTTTAAATTTTGCGATATGGAGAACCCTGGTATTGATTGGAATCGGGTTACTGGGAGCAGGGCTGATTGTCTGCCTGAATCTGATGATTGATGTGCTGCGGCCAAAACTGGAATGGACCAATCCTCAGGAGGCCGTAAAACAAAATTTGAATGGATTTCTGGGAGTACTGGTATCACTTTTAGTGATCGGAATACTGACTGGGGTTTCGGTTGCATTCATTATTACGAAACTTCCGGAATGGATCATCTATCTTCTTTTAGCACTTATCATTGCAGTATTGCTGATTCCTTCACTCTGGGGACTTATTAAACTTTCAGAATGGAAATATAAAAACATAGAAGTGTAAGCTAAGGTCAAATTGAGGGAGAAATATACCAAAAGAGCCTTTTCATTAGGGATAAAAAGGGACATATGACATTGACAAACAGTTGTTGAAAATATATACTTGGCTTTGGATAAAACTGTAAGTATAGCAGGGTGATTGCTCAAACTTCATAGTAATTCATAGCCTATTCTATTGTTACACCTTTCTGTAAATTAAGAATCTGAGAGCATGAAATGGTTCTATAGGGGATGACAACCGGAATTATTTCTGCCGCTATCCGGCTAAAACTGAACAGCCGTCTGCTGTCGGTTTTCATACACTACAAAAAACAAAGGGGGAGAATGAATGAAAACAATCCAGGGTACATTTCAAAAGAGATTGTTCGCATGTCTCATCGCAATGGTTTTTCTAGTTTCAGTTTTTGGAGCATCCATTGCAGGCGCTGAAGCTCCGGCAGAAAAGAAAATCGTAATTATTCATACCAATGACACGCATTCCCGTGTATCAGAAAGCACCAATGACGGCATGGGGTTTGCAAAAATCGCTACTTTTGTGAAGCAGTATAAAGCACAGAATCCCAATACCCTTGTATTGGATGCAGGAGATACTTTCCATGGACAGACCATTGCAACACTGGTTCAAGGGGAAAGCATTGTAAAGATCATGAATTCCATCGGATATGATGCGATGACTCCGGGAAATCATGATTTCAACTATGGCCAGAATCG
>JAOAAU010000137.1 GCA_026418695.1 Clostridia bacterium | reverse complement strand
CCTTTAGGGACTTCTGTGCGGCCTTCCATTCTTGTTAGGATAATTGTTTGCGTAACCCCCGGCAGTGTATATTCCTTTTTCAAAGCAGCAGCCGCCGCTGAAAAAGAACTTACACCCGGCACCACCTCGTAGGGAATGTTCCTTCTGTCCAATTCATCCATTTGCTCGCGGATTGCACCGTAAATACAGGGATCCCCGGTATGAAGCCTTATGATAGAACTTTTTGAGGCCATCCCTTCTTCCATGACAGAAATTACTTGTTCCAAAGTCATTTCGGCACTATCATAGGTTTTGCATTCCTTCTTTGCATAATCCAAGAGTTGCTTGTTCACCAAGGATCCTGCATAAATAATGATGTCCGCTTCCTCAAGAAACCTTTTTCCCTTGATTGTAATCAATTCAGGATCTCCGGGGCCTGCTCCTATAAAATAAATCATTTCTTATCCATCCCTGCCTTTTTAACAATTACCGTTGAAAAATAACTTAACTTCTCTTCATCTATCTTTTTCAAGTCAAATTCAATGTTTTCGTCCTCAAGACCACACTTGCTCACGATCACTGCACTTGAGTCCAGGTTCTTCTCAGCCAATTTTTCTCTTAGCAAATTGAAATTTCTCGATACCTTCATCAAAACTACATTATCAAATTCATCCAAAATATGATCCAGTTCTTCACACTCGTAAGCCGATGGAATGACGGCAATGGTTTCCTTATTCTCACCAAGACTGATTCCTGCCCTTGCAGCTGAAGCGCAAAAGGATGGTATTCCAGGGATCATTTCAGTGTCGTAATCCTGCTTTTCGAGAATCTTATGAACATAGATGTATGTACTGTAAACGCTTGGATCGCCTAATGTGATCAATGCAATACTTTTCCCTGCATCCAACTTGCTTTTTAAGCTTTCTACAGCCTTACTCCATCCCTCTTCCAACACTTTCGATTCATAACTCATCGGGAAAAGCAGTTCGATGATTTCCTTCTCAACTTCCACAGCACCTTTTACAATTTTCAGCGCCAGGCTTTCCTTTCCTTCTGCTGTCTTGGGTACCGCTATATAATCAACCTGTTCCAATATTCTCTTTGCTTTGAGGGTGATCAGTTCCGGATCCCCCGGTCCCACCCCGACACCGTATAGTTTACCCTTCATTATTATCCTCTCTTTTCAGCGCTGATGATATAAACCGGATTCAACGCCTGCATCAGGTGTTTGCCACCCAACTTCTTTCCTCTTGAAACAGAAATATTCACAAGCTCTATATCAAGAAAGTTGTTCTCCTCCAGCCCTTTTAAAGCTTCATAAACAGATTCCGGTGTTACTGCATTGATCACAACTCTAACGGCTTTGGATAATGATTTTACCCATTCTAAAATACTTTCCATGTTGCCAGAGGATCCCCCGATAAATACTCTATCCGGCTCCGGCAAACCGGTCAACACCACTGGTGCTTCCCCTTCTACCACTTCTAGATTTATACTGCCGAATCTTATCGAATTCTCATGGATTAATTCTATAGCTTCCCGATTTTTTTCAACTGCATATACCTTACCTTTTGCGCATCTCAACGCACACTCTACAGCCACGGATCCCGTTCCTGCCCCTATATCAAAAACTATGCAGTTTTCTTTCAGTCTAAGCTTGGATATAGATACAGCCCGTACTTCTTCTTTCGTCATTGGAACATTTCCACGAGTAAACAGCTCATCCGAAATGCTTGAATTCTTATATTCCCATGTCCCAGATGTCTTAACTGGAATACTTCCGTGCTCAATCAGCATAATGGATAGATCCTCAAAGTCCATTTGACCTATCTCTTCAGCAGGTCCGGAAACAATCCTTTCATTTCCATATGACAGGTTCTCTCCTACGGCGATTTGAACATCACAAATCCCATTTTCAATCAGTTTTTTGCATACCTTACCCGGTTTTGCTTCCCCACCGGTGAAAACTGCCACTTTTGGATGGCTCTTTATGATGTCGATAAAGTCTGCTTGTTCTCTACCGTGTAAACTTGTGATGTACAGATCATTCCAGTTCGTCTTTTTCTTACAGCAAAGATACTGTAGAGAACTTACTCCCGGGATAACTTCAAAAGGAACACCTGTCAGCCGCTCCTTAAGGAATCCAAGAATGCTATATAACCCCGGATCACCGGTTACAACCACTGCAATACTTTTGGTTTCTAAATTGCCGAGGATATATTGGCATATTTCTTCAAGATTATTCCCAATCCAAATCTTCTCTTTATTCAATTCCTTAAATATCTCAAGATTTCTTTTTCCACCAATGAGTACATCACTTTCTTCAATGCTTCTCTTTGCTTCGGGCAAAATATATCCTTCTGCCCCCGGGCCAATACCCACAATATAGAGCTTCTTCATTACTTGTTCCTCAAATCTTCAATAATAGCCTTTGCGTTATCATCTACCGCAATCATGGAGTTCATCCCGTCAAAGAGCACCGCTCCGAAGGTAATCTTTCCAAAAGTATAATCACGGCATCGTCCGGAAACATTCATAACAATTCTCCGATATACACTTTGGAGCCTATTTGCTTTGATCACTTCCGATGCCGCATCTGTAGTTCTACAATTGTAAATTTTACGGACAACCTCTTGGTTTGCACCTTCCAATGCGGCATATGCCGCCAGTATTTCCATTCTGGCATCAGCAACCCTGCTATGGGTGTGAAAAATTCCTGCCGCCAGCTTCACTAGCTTTCCCATATGGCCAACCATCAAAATCTTCTCAAAGCCTTGTTCAATAGCCTTATCCAGCATAAAGCCAACAAAGTTGCTGACGGTGATGACTTTGGATTGATCTATATTCAATTTGCTAATAGTAAAATTCTCCCCATAATTCCCAAAAACAAACACCGCTGTTTTTATGCCCTTTGCGGCCATTACACCTAGCTCCAATGCTAATGATTCCTTCCAGGCTTCTTCCGACATAGGTTCAACGATACCCGTTGTTCCAAGAATGGAAATCCCTCCGATAATGCCCAGCTTGGGATTGTAAGTTTTACTTGCGATTTCTTCCCCGCCAGGAACACTCAGCGTAATCTCAATTCCATGTCCTCGGGGCAAAACCTCACGGACTTCCTTCAGAATCATACTCATGGGAACCGGGTTGATGGCAGGTTGTCCAACCGCTACTTTTAACCCGGGGAGAGTAACAATTCCTATTCCCTCTGCAGCATTCACTTTAATCCTGCCCGGTTGTTTCAAAACTCTTACCTCTGCAAAAATCTTTAAACCTGTCGTAATGTCAGGGTCATCCCCGCCATCTTTCATTACAGCACATTTCGCGTAATGTTCTGACAACTCAATATCTTCAACAGGAAGGTTCAACCTGATGCCAGCCGGGGTATCTATGTCAATGTGCTCCACAGGGCTCCTGGAAAACAGCATTTTCACTGCCGCCTTCGAAGCCGCAGCGGCACAAGATCCTGTCGTAAAACCCTTTTTAAATTTTCTGCCGTTCACTGTTACGAAACTATCCATGAATCTGGCCTTCACCTGTCTTGCAGAGCAATATTCAGCTGTCCCCTTTTAAACCGCGGATAGGTTTTGCTCTACTATCTCTACTTTATTTAATCATATATAACATTGCATTGATAATGGCTGCAGCGACGTTGCTGCCGCCTTTTCTTCCCTCAGCAAGGATGTAAGGCACGCCTGCCTTTTTAAAAAGCTCCTTGGATTCTACAACATTGACAAATCCAACGGGAACACCAACTACAAGAGCCGGTGAAATTGCTCCGGAACAAACCAGTTCATAAAGCCTGATTAGAGCGGTGGGCGCATTTCCTACAGCATAAATCCTGTTCTTTGAATCCTGCGCAGCAGTATCCATGCACACGGAAGCCCTGGTAACATCTCTTTCCTTTGCCTCAGCGGCAACTGCTTCATCATCCATGAAACAAATCACAGAGCCTCCAAACTTAGAAAGGGCTTTCTTATTTATACCCGCTGCCGCCATCTTTGTATCAGTAACAATATTACATCCCGATTGAATCGCATTAATTCCCTCGTTTACTGCATCCGGACTGAAGATCAGGTTGTCCGCGTAGTCAAAATCCGCGGTTGTATGAATCACTCTCTTGATGATCGGTTCATGCATTTCCGGAAAAACCCGATCTCCCAGAATACCCGATAATATTTCAAAGCTTCTTTTTTCAATATCTGCTGGTTTCACCAGTTCAAAGTTTTCTAACATGTTTCCCTCAATCATTCTTTTATTTCTTAACCTATCTTAATGAGTTTCATAATAAAACAGTTATTGCCCTGACTTTTTCTCAAAAAAAGCTTTAATTGCTTTTCTTGCTGAGGAGATGGTCATTGCAGAGCTATCGATATTCAATTCATCCTTGTCCTTCAGGATCTCCATCAGGTGCCCTATCCTGGGAAGCCGAAGATTTGCCTTTCTCAGTACTTCCTTATCGCCAAACACTGTTTGAGGTATCCCTTCGAGAACTACTCTTCCTTTATCTAAAACATACACATAATCACAATTCATCGGAATATAATCCACTTCATGGGTTGAAACAACAATCGTAACGCCTTCATCCTTCTGAACTTTTTTTAAAGTCTTCATGAGGTTGCTGGAAGTCATGGGATCCAACCCAGCAGTTGGTTCATCGAGTAAAAGCATTTGAGGCCTCATCGCCAGAACTCCGGCAATGGCAACTCTCTTTCTCTGCCCATAACTCAGCTTATGGATCTCTTCTTGTTTCAAATCAAGGATATCAAGCAGCCTTAAAGCATCATACACCCTTTGTTCCAGTATTTCTCCCTGAATCCCTAGATTCGTTACTCCATAAGCTACATCTTCATATACGGTAAACGAAAACAGCTGATCGTCCGGGTTTTGAAATACAAGTCCAACTATTGAAAAGATGTTCCTGTCCTTCAGCTTTTTTAAATCCATCCCCTCTAGAAGAACTTTTCCGCTGCTTGGCTTCAGCAATCCATTCAACTGTTGCAGCAGCGTCGTCTTTCCGCTTCCATTGGAGCCAAGCAGCCCTACAAAGCATCCCCTTGAAATTGATAAATTAACATTATTCAGGATTTCTTTTCCCTTCTCATAGGAAAAACATAATCCTTGAGTTTCAAGTATCTTCATTATGTGCTCTCCTCAGTCCGGGCTGCTCTATAGTTCTCTCCTCCTCGAGCTTTGATGGCTTTGGAAAGAACCTCGCTTCGATCAAAAGCATTTGAAAGCAGCATCCCTGCAGCCGTCCCGATAGAGCAGGCAGAACGGATGCCATTGGCATAACCGAGCCTTGCTTTTTGGGCTTTTCTAATAACTGCGATATCTTCCTTGAAAATATAGACAAACTTGACGGTCCATAGGAGAACCTCAGTAAAAGCTGCTGGAAGTCCTAAACTTTTCATAACCCCCAGAAACCCTTTCAAGCTCAATATGCTGGTCAGGATAAGCATTATATACATGCTGCAGCTAATCCGCAAGAATGTCCGCGATGCTTTTTCCAATCCTTCAGCATGAATATTCACATCAAAACTCATTATATTAAACCGGTAAACGATCATCGATCCGATAGAAAAGGCTTGAAGCATTGAAAAAGCGGCTGCCATTCCCAGGATTACGAATATCATTTTAGACTTTAGATTACTTTTGAATATCCTTATGATAGCAAACGTAATCAAAATTACCAGAACTCCTGATAAAACCACTCGATTGAGAACGCTGTTGATCAACAGGATCATCACGATACTGAAAAGAATAAGCCATTTCGGATTCTTCATGGCAACAGCGCCTCCTTCTATAGAATCATTGAATGTTGAACTTTTCCAGCGTCCCCGGACGCCTTTTCTTTAGAAAGTTCAATGCAATCCCCGTAAATATTCCCTCGACCACAGCTAAAGGAATCTGTCCTGGAAGGTAAAACAGGAAATAATAATAAAAAGACCTTCCTTCCATATTCCCTAGTGCCAGCTGCCCGGCTGTAGCCAGATAAACACTCAGATCCCCCAGCATTCCCGCAATCAACCCTGCCAGGAAAATATTCAACCCCATTTTCCTGCTGGTATTGTATAACAGCCAGCCTACGGTTCCACCAACAACTCCTAGAGAGAAAACATTTGCTCCTAGGGTAGTTACAGCACCTTCTCTAAGAAATAGTTCCAGCAACAGCACCATCAAGCTTAGAAAGGGTGTAATCAACGGCCCCAAAAAGATGGCCATCAAAGGGGTACCCGTCGGATGTTCCGAAGAGCCAAAGGGCATCGGAATCTCAAAAACTGTGGAAATAAACACAAATGCTGTAAATACTCCACTAATAATTTTATAGTCCGGATTCCCGGATGAATTCTTATAATATTTTTTAACTCCCGCTGCTACAAATCCGGCTGAAATCGCACCATAGCCGGCCGCTTGGATTAAAGGCATTGTTCCATCCGCCAAATGCATTAAATCCTTCCCTCCTGTAAATATCAGATTATGCGAAAGAAAAGGGTCTAACGCTTAAACCAAAGCCCCATGAAGCATCACAGCATGTCAGTACCTCAACTGGCGACTCTCGAACCTTGTTGTTTTCAAAAAATAAATCCTCTTACCATAGAAAGATAAGAGGATACTTATGCAACAAACAACCGTTATCCCATCTCTCGCAGGGTTCACGAAAAAAACTTCACAAGCAGGTCTTCTGACTCAGGTTCACCGTCCTCCTGCGCCTTCCCGGTTTCCCAGTGGCTAACCTGCAGGATTCCTCCCCTATACAGCGGCGGGACCGCATGGGGTTTTCACCCATTTCCCTCTTGCCGGGTTGATATTATAGCGTCAACGCCGGACACTTGTAAAGCACTTTTATTTTCAAATTCATTGTATCACTGTAAGTTTTTCCTGTCTATACATCGCCTTATTTCTTTTGACCTCCGTAAGGACAAACCTTCACACAGATTCCACATACAGAACCTCTGCCAATATGCTTGAATTTCTGATTCATGTATTCCGAGCATGCTTTTGCATCCACAACCCTATCTCTATCACAGCCTTCTTCCCAGCGTTCTCCCCTTAAAGCCATGGCCGGACAGCTTTCAACACAACGGTTGCATTCACCGCATAAGTTTTTCGACTTCTCACCTGAGCATTCCAATTCCGCATCCGTTAAAATCGTCCCCAATCTCACCCTTGGACCATAATCTTTACTGATGAACAATCCATTCTTGCCAATCCATCCAAGCCCCGCAAGAACTGCTGCCGTCTTATGCGGAAACATTCCACTGTATGGAACCTCTGCATTGGGAATTGATTGGGAAGCTGGAATAGTATAAGCGTTATGCCCTTTGCTTTGCAGTAAAAGCAATACTCTCAAATTGATTTGATCGATCAACGCATTCACAGATCGGTAGTGATTAAAATACGTAAAAGTAGGTTTGTCTTCTATTTCATCAATGATCGCATCCGCCAACCGGATACCGATCGTTACTGCAAAAGGATATTTACTTAACACTTCAGGCACCTTGCCGGAAACGTTGGAGAAACCCGTAAATGTCCCCCCAAGGCTATGAACCAATTGTACAATTTCTTCTTGTGTAGAATGCATGAATACCTCCAATAACAAAAAGCGATAATGCAAGTATATCAAAATTCTCTCCTTTTTTCGATGTACAATTCATGCTTTCAGGGGAATATGGAATAATATTTGAAGCTATGTTATAATGAGCATGGCCGTTCATCAAGAACGGCTGCCGATCAGCAAACACCCGGAGGTACTTCATGAGTCTTGGAAGCAGCAGGGAATTGGCCGAAAACAAGCTGATTCTTTTATATATCATCGATAAAATCAATATTCCGATCAATAATCTGCAAATAACGAAGATTATCCTGGAAAACAGGTATATGAACTATTTTCTTCTGCAGCAGTTTTTGAACGAGTTGTGTGAAAATAATCTTCTTTCCTCTGCTGAAAATGACGGTAAAGCATTTTATACCATTACTCCCAGCGGGAAACAAACTTTGAGCTACTTTGTGAATCTCATCCCTGTCGGAATTAAAAAGAGAATCGATGATTCCTTTGCCTTCTTGAAGAAGAGAATAAAAAACGATACTTATATCACTGCGGATTACACTCCGGAGAGTGAGAATGAGTACATCGTTTCATGCAAAGTTTGCGAAGATGATTTTTCTCTCATTGATTTGGAAATCATGGTTGGAACAAAAAACGATGCCCGTTCCATCTGTGAAAACTGGAAAAAGCACTCACAGCAAATCTATTCGGAAATCATTCAAAGTCTTATTAAGAAAAGAGATTAAAAAGGAAAGAGGATTGAATCCATGAAATATTCAATCCTCTTTTTGTTGATCTTATTCAACTTTAATTATAAATTAATTCTCCATTTTCACTACATAACCCTTTTCATTCAACATCCTGATCAACTTCTCGGCATGCTCTCTCCCTTGAGTTTCAAGCACCATGTCTACTTCCGCAAACCCAAGGTTGATCCCTTCCTTCTCCCTGTTATGGTTGACGGAAATAATATTCACCTTGGCTGAAGCAAGCAAATCCAGCAAATCCCGGAGCTGCCCGGGTTTATCCCTTAAAACTGTCCTGATTTCAACTTTTCTGCCCGACTTTATCAAGCCCTTGTCAATAATCATGGAAACAAGATTAATATCAATGTTTCCTCCCGAAATCACGATACCTATTTTTTTATCCCTTGCAAGAATTTTTTTATCGATGACTGCTGCCAGGGATGCTGCACCGGCCCCTTCTACCATGATTTTAGATCTTTCCAGAAGCATAAGGATTGTAGAAGCGATTTCATCCTCTGTCACAGTTACAATCTCGTCCACATACTTTTGAATAAGGGAAAAAGTCAAATCACCCGGTCTTCTTACTGCAATGCCATCAGCAATGGTATTTGCCGCATTTACAGCTACAATTTCCCCCTCAGAAACGGATTTTCTCATGGCATCAAAACCTTCCGCTTCAACACCGATGACTTTAATATCCGGCTTGATGGATTTTGCAGCTAAAGCAATGCCTGAAATCATACCGCCTCCGCCTACCGGGGCAACAATCATATCTAATTCCGGAATTTCTTCCAGCATTTCAATGGCGATGGTGCCCTGTCCCGCAATTACATAAGGGTCATCAAAAGCGTGGACAAAAGTCATTCCGGTATCCTTTCTGATTTCCATGGCTTTTCTGAAGGCATCATCATAACCGCCTCCAAACAGTACCACCTCAGCGCCATACCCCTTCGTAGCCGTAATTTTCGCGATAGGAGTTGTCTCAGGCATCACTACAACGGATCGTATTTTTTGGCTGGAAGCAGCGTAAGCTACCCCCTGTGCGTGATTACCTGCCGAAGCCGTTACGACTCCCTTTTCTTTCTCCTCAGTTGTCAGATTGGCGATTTTATTGTATGCTCCTCTGAGTTTAAAAGAGCCGGTCTTCTGGAAATTCTCAGTCTTCAGATAGATCAGGTTACCGCTGATCTTGTTAAAGGTCCGGCTCTGCATCAATTCCGTCCTGTATGTTACATTTCTCAATACTTCCCTGGCTTTGACTACATCCTCAAATGTTATCATATCAACCGCCCTCTTCTCTTGAACCCTATGATCATATATATTCCATAAAACAGTTACATGAGTACAAAGTTGATTAAAAACAAAAGAGTTAGATTTCTCTAACTCATGGGATCATTATTCCTTTTTGGGATCATACTTTGGAAACATCTTTTTTAAACTTACTTCTCTTTGCTCGGGCGTAATTGAGTTTTTCTGGCCTGACTTTTTTGCATTCTCCCTGTATTTTTCCACGTCAAGCCGGTGGTTTTCATTATTATTGCAGGAAGACAAAAAGACAGTGATGATGAAAGCCGACAGTACCATGAGTATTCTTGCCTTCACACAAATACCCCCTGACAAAAAGCGCTTAACCCGATCTATCTAATAATTTCTATGGAAGTATAATCGTTTTATTGTCACTGGACTCTTTATATAATACAAATTTATTGCCGATCACCTGTACGATCTCCGCATCTGTCAAGCGGGCAATCTCTTCACAGGTTTCTCTGGTTTCAACGGAAGCATTTTTCAATACCGTTGCCTTTACCAGTTCGCGGGCTTCCAATGCCTCGCTGAATTGTTTGACCATATTGTCATTGACGCCGCCTTTCCCTACCTGGAAGATCGGATCAATGGTGTTTGCCAAGCCTCGCAAATAACTGCGCTGTTTCCCTGTAAGCATTCAATAGTTCTCCTTGTGTTAAATTAATCGATTCATAATGAAAAAGGAGTGGAATGATAAATCTTCCCTCCTCACACTGCTTATACCTCAACCTCTTTCCGGGTCTTTCTCCTATGTACTTCGTAGTTTGGGTCTCCTTTTTTCCAACCGCTCCTGTTTTTCTCAATCGTCTGAGAGGATGCTTCCTGGTTCAGGACCAAATCGTTTTTCATCAAACAGAAATACGCTACGCTGCCGCTTTTACAGTTTCCACAGTTCATGCATTCCATATACCGAAACACTAACCTCCGTTAAGGTATTAATATCTGTACAATTATATTTTACAACAGAAATTGTATGTTTGTCCATACAATTTTTATATGCAAATCACTCTAAAGTACTGTGAAACCTGTGTTTACAGGAACCCTCTACCGCACATATTCGAACTCAAAATCGTGTACCCGGACTGTATCCCCTTCACTGACCCCCATCTTCTCTAAAGCATCGATGACACCCTTTTTCCGCATGGCTCTCTGGAAATACTGCAAGGATTCATAATCCCCAAAATTGGTGTTGCTAACGATTCTTCTTGCCCATGGTCCTTCGACAACATAAATCTCATTCTCTCTGCGGATCTCAAAGGACTTTTCCTCTTCAGCCGTATAGACGACTTCCTGATCTGTTTCACTGACCAGAATTGTTTCAGGAAGAACTTTCAATTGATCGGATACATGGAACAGAAGCTCCCGCAGCCCTTTGTTTGTGGCAGCTGAAACCGGAAATACCTTGTAGCCCATGGCTTCGATTTTTTCAGCAAACTCTTTGTAGTTTTCCTCCGAATCGGGGATATCTGTCTTATTGGCTGCAACCACCTGAGGTCTTGAAGCCAGTACAGGGTTGTATTCCCTCAGTTCCTTGTTGATGACTTCGAAATCTTCCACAGGATCACGTCCTTCAATCCCTGAAACATCCACAACATGCACCAGAAGCTTGGTTCTTTCAACATGCTTTAAAAATTCATGCCCCAAACCAATCCCTTCATGGGCACCCTCAATCAATCCGGGAATATCCGCTACTACAAAGCTGTTGCCTTCTTCCAGGCTCACAACCCCAAGATTGGGCTCAATCGTAGTAAAGTGATAATTTGCTATTTTAGGCTTTGCGGCAGAGATCATCGATAGGATGGTAGACTTGCCGACATTGGGGAAACCGATTAATCCTACATCCGCCAGCAGCTTCAATTCAAGAACAACCCATCTTTCTTCTCCGGGTGTCCCGCTTTTGGCAAAGTTGGGAACCTGCCTTGTGGCAGTAGCAAAATGCTGGTTTCCTGCACCACCCTTCCCGCCTTTTGCAATAATCGCTGTTTGACCAACCTCTGTTAGGTCAGCCAATATGTGACCGGTCTCTTCTTCTTTTACAATCGTACCGGCTGGAACTTTAATTACAAGGTCTTCCGCACCCTTTCCAGAGCAGTTGGCACTTCCGCCGTCCTGCCCAGGATCCGCCTTATAGTGTTTCTTGTACCTGAAATCCGCAAGGGTTCGAATTCCCTGGTCGACGATAAAGACAATATCGCCGCCCCGGCCGCCGTCCCCGCCATCAGGTCCGCCGGCAGCAACATATTTCTCTCGATGGAAGGATACTGCACCATTCCCGCCATTGCCGGCTTTCAAATATATTCTTGCACTATCAATAAACATATTCTACTTCATAGGAGGTTATGGTTTATAGGTAACTGGACAACTGAAACAATACCCTGGTCCATAAACCTGTCCTATTTTCCTTTCTTTAGATAAGTAAGGCCATACTTCAACTTACAGTTAGAGCCTTATTATAACTTTATACTTAGCATTTCGATGATTGGGTAAAGTATCTCCACTAAGTATATTTTAAAACGTACTCCTTATATTATGTACATAATAGCTAAAAATAAATCCCGGCAATAGCCGGGATCCATTGTTGATTATTTGCTTAAGTTTTTTTGATAGGATTTGGACATAAGCACTTTCCTATAATCCATTGCTTATAACCTATCACTTTTTAAGGAAATTAGCCTGTTATGATACTAACCTGCTTTTTGTCCTTACCCAGTCTGGAGAACTTAACCTTTCCATCGGAAAGAGCAAAGAGTGTATCATCACTGCCTTTACCAACGTTCTCACCCGGGAAAATCTTTGTACCTCTCTGTCTCACAAGGATGTTGCCGGCGAGTACGAACTGACCATCGCCTCTTTTAACTCCAAGCCTTTTAGCTTCGCTATCACGGCCGTTTCTGGAGCTACCCACCCCTTTTTTATGTGCAAACAGCTGAAGATTTATCTTAATCATCGGATTACACCTCCTCATCCAAAACCGCTACATACTTACCATAGGACAACTCGATTTGCTTGAACCCCAGCACGATCGTTTTCAGAATCGTTCCGACTTCATTCTTCTTATGGAAGGGTATATCTGTCGGTATGCTGCATCTCATATACCCTGAATCCTCTATGGAGTAATCAAACTTGATTCCTGCCACATCCTCGAGGGCGCCAATGGCTGTATAAGCCAATGCGGATACTGCAGAACATACGATATCGTTCCCTGCTGCACCGAATCCGGCATGTCCGTCCACGGTGAATTCCCATATGAAGCCTTCGTTGTCTCTAACAACATGAATATTGATCATATTACGCGTTTATCTTTTCGATCTGAACTTTTGTGTATGGCTGTCTGTGACCCTGCTTCTTTCTATAGCCTTTCTTTGGCTTATACTTGAAGATAATGACCTTCTTTTCCTTGCCATGGCCCAGAACTTTTCCACTAACACTTGCAGCGGCTACTACGGGGCTACCGAAAGTAACATCGTTTTCCTTGGAAACTGCAAGCACCTTGTCAAAAGTAACAACAGAACCTTCATCAGCAACGAGCTTTTCGATAAAAACTACATCGCCTTCCTGAACTTTGTACTGTTTTCCGCCTGTTTCAATTATAGCGTACATTTAAAGCACCTCCTCATCCCAGTCTCGCCAACATAAGGCAGCCATCCGTTGGTAATGTGCATTATTCAACAGGATATGCATTTTTCGTCGCCTTTGCCGTGCGGCTACCGAACTATTTTAACACACCAAGGAATCAATGTCAATCTCCTTGATTTTCATTTCTTCATGTTTTATATCATTGGAAGCCTTCACAAGAATCTTCTTGTTGTAAGCCTTTTGCATTTCCTCAAGACTTTTACCCTCGAAGCCGGTGAGGATGTCCGCTACACTTGGGTGTACCTCTACCTGGATGGCGTGCGCGATGGTCTGGCTGAAGTAATTCTTGATTTCCTTTTCTACATTCCTTGCTACAGCTTCAGGAGACAAGATTTTTCCTGTTCCGTCACAGTAAGGACAATCCGAATGCAGCATGGAAGCCAGTCCCTGCCTTACCTTTTTCCTGGTCATTTCGATCAAACCAAGCCCCGTCATTCCAAGCACCGTCGTCTTTGTCCTGTCCTTTTTCAGCGCCTGTCGCAAGGTATCCAATACCATCTGCTGGTGTTCATGCTCCCGCATATCAATAAAGTCGATGACAATAATTCCGCCGATATCCCGAAGCCGGAGCTGTTTTGCTATTTCCTTTGCCGCCTCAAGATTGGTCTTGAGTACCGTGTCTTCCAAATTACTTGCACCGACAAACTTACCGGTATTTACATCAATGACGGTAAGAGCCTCTGTTTTATCAAAAACCAGATAACCTCCGCACTTTAGCCATACCTTGCGCGCAAGGGCTTTGGAAATCTTTGATTCAATCTGGTAGTATTCAAACAAATCGTAATTTTTGCTGAAGTATTCCACCCTGAGCTTCAATGCAGGGGAAATCATATCAACAAGCTCCAGTACCTTGGTATACTCATGCCGGTCATTGATAATAAATTTATCCACATTCCATGTAAAAAGATCCCGGACTGCACGATAAATGAGATTCAGGTCCTTGTGAATACAGCGGGGTACGGGCCCGCTATTCTCTTTCGACTTGATCTTTTCCCAGAGCTTTAAAAGGAAACCCAGGTCATGGGCAAAGTCTTCTTCATGCTTCCCTTCGGAAGCAGTCCGAACAATAAGTCCCATTCCTTTAGGCTTGATGCTTTCAGCTGTCTTTTTCAGCTTTCCTCTTTCCTGCTCGTTTTCAATCCTTCTGGATACGCCTACGTAATCTGCATTCGGCAGAAGTACCAGATGCCTTCCCGGAAGGGTGATATGGGTCGTTACCCTGGGACCTTTGGTCCCGATGGGCTCCTTGATCACCTGAACTGTAATCTCCTGTCCCGGTCTTAAAATCTCGTCAATATTATAGCCTTTTAAATTCTGATAGACCTCATCCTCCTCTTCGGAAAACTCTTTCTGGGATACGGCATCCCCAACATATAAAAAAGCATTTTTCTCATAACCAATATCAATAAAAGCAGCTTGCATTCCTGGCAATACACTGCTCACCTTGCCCCTGTATATGTTGCCTACAAGTCTTTCAGGATAAGGCCGCTCAATGTATATTTCAGCTAATTCCTTGTCTTCTAGTAATGCTACTCTGGTTTCCTGCAGTTGAACATCAACAATGATTTCATTTACCATTTCTACCTCCTCACACAACTTTCAGGATCTCGAAATCAAGCGGATCAAATGTCCTCCTATCTCTTTCTACGTAAAGCCCTGTCCGATGTATTTTTAAAACATTAAATTCTAGGTCTGCTGTCTGGTTCAGCGCGGAAATCAGCAGTTCAGGCTTAAGGTTTGCTGCACTGCCTGCACTTAACAGCGCTGAAACACAGAATAGATGATCGCTCTTGCTACATTGTCCATCCACACTATTATCTAGAATCCGCTGTGCGTATTCCTCAATAAAAGGGCTTAAACAGCTTGAGTTTTTATCTTCTTTTTCATTACAGGCTCCCGGTATCAAAACCTGTATCCCGTGGATCATCGGTTTGATATCCACATCCTTTGCCCCACTTTTTGTTTCCTTCCTTACGATAATATCTGCCTGAGATAAAAACTCCTCAACTTTTTTACATATAGTATCAATACCATCTTTTTTACCGGAAGAAACAAGAATACTATAGGAAGCTTTGGATATCGTCGCCATAATATTATTCTTCCCCTGGTTGTAGTTCGCGTCCGTAATTATAAAGCCCTTCGGCAAGACTTTATTATAGCTTTCGATAAAGTCCTGGGGCTTCATATCAGCAGCCAAATCAAAATCAGCATATTCCGCTTCGCTGGTTACTCCTACAGACAAAGGCAGTCCGAAAACCATCTGGGGATGTGGATTAAATCCCTGTGAATAGGCAATAGGAAGATTTCCTCTCCTTGCTGCCCGTTCAAATACCTTCATCATATCCAAATGCGATATATACTTAACTTGTTCGCCTCTGGTAAATTTGAAACGAATTTTACTCATGGCAGAGTCCTCCTCCAAATGCGGCTGCACCACAACCGGAGCAATCCAATCTACAATTGGAGGTTACATCTCCATCATGAGCCTTTTGGTTTTCTTTCCACAGGAATTTTTTTGTTACACCTACATCAATATGATCCCATGGAAAAATCTCACCTTCCTGACGCTTCCTGTTTGCATAAAATGCTGGGTCAATCCCGCAATCCCTAAAGGCTTCCATCCAGTTATTAAACTTGAAATGGTCCCCCCAGCTGTCAAATCGGCTTCCTTTTTCCCAGGCACTAATCAATACGTCTCCGACTCTTCGATCACCCCTTGCAAAAACTGATTCTAAAAAGCTAAGTTCCGGGTCATGCCAGTTGTAAGAAATATATTTGCTTTTTATTTTACTCTTTAATAATAATTGCTTTTCCTTCAAGGTTTCCATCGTATCCTGCGCTTCCCATTGGAACGGCGTAAAAGGCTTTGGTACAAAAGAAGAAGTGCTGATGGTGACCCGAAGGCCTTTTCCTCTCTTTTCCTTTGGAACGGACATATAGGCGCTGACGACTTTATTCCCCAGGTCTGCGATACCTTCGATATCTTCATTGGTTTCTGTCGGGAGTCCCAGCATAAAATACAGCTTTACCCCGTTCCAGCCACCCCCGAATGCTGTGGTCACGGATTTTATCAGGTCCTCTTCCGTTACTCCCTTGTTGATCACGTCACGCAGCCTCTGGGTTCCGGCCTCGGGTGCAAAGGTAAGTCCGCTTTTTCTTACTTTTTGAGCCTTCTCCATCAGATCCAGAGAGAAGGAGTCGATCCTCAATGAAGGCAGTGAAAGATTCACCTTCTTTGGTTCCATTTCCTCGATCAGACCTTCTGTCAGTGCACCCAGACTTTCAAAATCACTGGTACTGAGTGAAGTCAAGGATATCTCCTCATAGCCGGTGTTTTCCTGAAGTTTTTTTGCGTATTCCAGCAGCTTTCCCGGGGTGCGTTCCCTTACAGGGCGGTAAATGAACCCGGCCTGACAAAAACGGCAGCCACGGATACATCCCCTGAAAAGCTCCAGCATGATCCTGTCATGAACAATATCCATGAAAGGAACGATAATCCTATCGGGAAAATAGGTTTCATTCAGGTCTTTAATAATTCTCTTTTTGATCTTCTGAGGGTAATTCCCCTGCGGTACCATGCGTTGAATCGTACCGTCCGCATTGTACTCCACTTTATAAAAGGCAGGAACATAAATTCCTTCAATGGAAGCAATTCTATCGAGGAAATCGGTTCTGTCCTTTCCGCTGTCTTTCCATTCCATGTAAGCATCCATGACTTCCAGGATGATTTCTTCGCCCTCACCCATCATAAAAAAGTCAATAATGTTTGCAAGGGGTTCCGGATTGTACGCACAGGGTCCCCCTGCACATACAAAAGGATGGTCCTTCCCTCTGTCCGCAGATCGAATGGGTATGCCCGAAAGATCCAACATATTGACAATGTTGGTATAGCTCATCTCATACTGAAGCGTAAACCCTACGATATCAAACTCTTTCACAGGAGTATGGGACTCCAATGAAAAAAGAGGTATTCCGTTTTGCCGCATTTTTTCTTCCATATCTACCCACGGCGCGAATACCCTTTCACAGTAGATGTCTTTCTGATCGTTCAAAAGGTGATAAAGAATTTTCATCCCCAAATGGGACATTCCAATCTCATACACATCCGGAAAACAAAAAGCAAAGCGTGCTTTGATATCCTTCAAGTCCTTATGAACGCTATTCCACTCATTTCCTATATATCTCGATGGTTTTTCGACACTCTGGAGAATTTGGTCGCTTATCTTTAATGTCATTTGTAAATCTCCTACTCATTATATACTTGGCACCTATATCAATAGTTTCGTCATTAGGATGCCAAATATGTAACTCGTTATAAGGGTATAAAAAATTAAGGCACAAAATCATGACCTTAAACAATATCATACCCAATTGTCAACTTTTTAGCAATAGACAATAATAGCAGACACTGGCAAAAAGGCACTAAAAAAAGCTGACTCAAATCGCCGAGTGTCAGCCTTTCTTCTGCTTGTTCCGTTGTCAGCAGCTCCTTTTGCAGCTGTCAGCCGGAATACTTTTGTCTGTAAACCATCGTATTGCAAAAAACATGGAAGTAATGATCCGGAACAACCCGATGATCAAAAAAGCCTTTACAATTCCTGTGTGCCTGTTCATCCAAACTCCGATCAGCGGCGAAGCAAATCCGGAGATGTTGATGAAGGTATTGAAGAAAGAAATATATACCGTCTTCTTGTTTTCAGGCAGTATATTTAGCAGGTTGCAGAAAAGAGAAAGGTTAAAGCCTGCGACTGCCACACCGATGAAGACATTGATCAGCAATACAAAAAGGATATGGTTGGTCATCAAATAGAGAAACGGGTTCATTGCCAGTCCAAGTGCCCCCAGGAATATTACGATACTGCCGCCCTTTTTTTCTACCACCCTGTTCCACATGGAATAGGACAGGAATTGCGATAGCCCGCCGATGACACTGATCATGCCTAATTGGAATTCATTGGCTTTTACGATATCCGTGTGGTAAATAAAAAACAAAGGCCATCCCATGTGCCATGAAACGTGGAAGGCAAAAGCACATAAACTGTAAATAATAAATCGCTTGTTCGAGAAAATCTCGCGAAAATCTTTCATACGGAAACCGGAATCTGTTATCTCACAGGCCTGTACAGCACTGTTCTCTTGTTTTGCTTTGGAGAGAGCCACTGATTGGAAGATTGAAATTGCAAAACAGGCTGCGTAAATTATCTGATAAACCGCTACCCGCTGGCTATCATTTTTCGGTACAACTGCAAGAATATATCCTGCAACCAAAGCCGCCAACATCCCAAAAAACGCGCTGTATTTACTTCTTAGTGAATATACCCTGTTCGCCTCATTTCCACTGAACGTGTAGCAGAAGAAGGACTGCCAGGTCGTTGTATAGAGTGAGCCGGGCCAGTTCATCAATCCAATCAGCAATACATAGAAAATCAATCGGATTCCATCCGGCAAGAAAGGCACAAAGGCGATGAGTGCATAAAACAAGCTGTTGAATAGGATCAGCAGGCAAGTAGCCAGCTTCTTATTTCTTACTTTATCTATATAAATACTGCAGGGGATCAGTACAAGAATCGCAACCAACTGGGGCAGAGAATTGATGAGCGCAATATGAATATCGCCCGCTCCCATCCTTTTCGCAAACATCTGTGTAAAAGGATTGTAAAGGTTCAGGATTACTGCTGCTGCGATACCTTCCAATATAAGAAACAACGCCGTCTTTTGTGCATTTGATAGTTTCATATAAGCTCCGATTCGAAAGTTTTTCTCTTATTATATTAGCACATTTGGCTCCTCGGGAACAAACTCATAGCACTAGAACTTTGTGGGCTTAAACTGGTACATATGCCTTCATTCGTGAAATACTACATTTTCTTCAGCCTACTTCATACAAAAATCCAGTATTTTCAAATATCGATGTACTCGGAAATAGAAAGTATGTATAATTGAATTAACCTAATTTTGCCATGATTGCAGAGTAAGCAAGCCAAAGTAATTTGAAACGATTGAAGAGGCAGATCAAAGCATGCTGATACTATATGATTTAATTTTAGTTGTCCAGACCTCAGGGAGAACCCTATATTCATTACTGCCTTATGTCATTGCAGGCGTTCTCCTTAGTGAAGCCTTGAGTTATACAACTTTGATCACGGGAATCCACCGTTTTTCCTCACGATCCCCATTCTTATCCGTGATAGCCTCTGTTTTTGCCGGAATGATTTCACCCCTTTGCACCTATGGGACAATTCCGGTCATCCTGCGATTGTTCAGGTCGGGAGTTCCTATCGCCCCATTGATCGTATTTCTTGCATCCTCTTCCATGATGAATCCTCAGCTTTTTATACTGACAGTAGGAAGCCTTGGTATCGGAATGGCAGCAGCAAGAATATTATCCATCATTGTATTTACCCTGATTCTTGGCCTCATTGTACACTTCATCCCTTCAGAATGGATGATCAACCCAGGATGTTTACGCAATCAAAGCCCGAATGAAGATTTCCCCGAAAGTTCCGTTGCTGTATTCAGCTGGAAAAGGTATTTTTCAGGCTGCGTGAAAAGTCTTGAGTTTATTGGTTTTTATCTGATAATAGGAATCCTCCTTGGCGCCGCAGTTGAGGTCCTTTTGCCTCAGGAATGGCTTGCTTCAAATTTTCAATCCGGAAGCTGGCTGTCTATTCTGCTAGCTTCAATATTAGGCATCCCGCTATATGCTTGCGGCGGTGCATCCATTCCCTTAATCAGCAGCTTAGTCAAGGAAGGCCTGAGTAAAGGCGCTGCGCTGGCATTTCTGACAACAGGCCCTGCAACAAGGATTCAGCCTTTGGTGGCATTAGCGGCTCTTCTCCGGCCCCGATTCATCTTCTTTTATGTGCTGCTGATTGTGGTTTTTTCCATGTTTGTGGGAATTTTATTCAATTGAACACACATAAAATAGAGGGAGAAAGGAAGAAGTCTATGGAAAGAAGACAGCTTATGCGAATAATTTTGATATCCCTATTACTTTTACTGACACTGGGGTTTGTCAGTTATGAATTTGGATTATTTAATTCCTTTATCTATAGATTTGAATCCGGAAACATTGAACAGCAAAGTAAAGAGCCACTTTCAGATTCTATTCCCGGAGAATCTGATATAAACAAGAACACAAGCAACCCCGGTACCGATGCCGTCTCAGGTGCTACACAAGACACTGGAGATAAGGGGAATGCACCTCAAAATTCAAATGAACCGGAACAGTCCGAGAAACCTTCCGAACAGTCTATTGTGTCTATCATTCAATCCACGAAAGCATCCGCTAAAGATTTGGAGGATGACGATATTCGCCAGATGGTAAGGGATGCGGTCAATTTGGCGGGAGGATTTTCCGGAATCGTCAAGGATGGCCAGACCGTAGTCTTAAAGCCTAACCTAGTACAGAAACACAGTGATTTTACCGGGAAACTGCTTGATAAACAGCTCAATGGAATCACCACAGATTGGCGGGTTACAAAAGCGGTTGTGGAAATGGTTCGAGAATTGAATCCCAATGGGAAAGTTTTTGTGATGGAGGGTTCTGCCGGAGACAAAACTGCGGATACGATGCAATATCTCAATTATACGCCGGAATTTATACCTGGAGTCGATGAATTTATTGCCATTGAAGAGGACAGCGGCGGCTGGCAGGAGTTCAATTCTCCCGGTCTTGTAAAAGTCTCTCTTCCTAACGGCCTGTTACATAAGGAATATTATTTGAATAAAAAATATAAGGAAGCTGATGTGCTGATCAGCATTCCCTGTCTCAAGAACAATTCCGGCACAGTAGTCACCGGAGGAGTTAAAAATGTTGCTATCGGAGCCACCCCTGCAAACGTTTATGGCCCTGCTCCCGGAAACCTGAGCCGAACCAAAATGGTCTCCCACAGCTTTAATAAAAATGACCTGCAGCAGTGGATCTATGATTACTATCTTTGCAAGCCTGTTGATTTTGTCGTGATGGATGGCCTTGAAGGCTTCCAGAACGGTCCTGCCCCCAGTAAAAAGGACAGCGAAGTCAAGGATAAAATGAACATGCGTCTAATCATTGCCGGCAGGGATGCCGTGGCGGTAGATACCATCGAGTGCCTTGTAACCGGTTGGGACCCGCAGTCGGCAACCTACCTTCGTTATTTAAGCAAAGGCGGAGTTGGCAACATAGATCCCGCAAAAATCACCATCGTTGGCAATAGAGTGGACGAAGTCCGTAAAGATTTTCAAACTAAAATACAACATCCTGCTTGGACAAAGATCACAGATAAAAAAGCTCCGGAATTCGCTATTGAAAAAGCAGCATTCTCCGGTTC
This sequence comes from Clostridia bacterium, assembly GCA_026418695.1. Lineage (GTDB taxonomy): Bacteria > Bacillota > Clostridia > Acetivibrionales > JAFADI01 > SKW158. The sequence continues at coordinate 208 of JAOAAU010000137.1, read as the reverse complement.
AAAGCTACAAATGTCCCTTTCAGTAAAAGATGCTGTAAAGGCTGAGGTATGCATTGATGATCAAGCGTTCCCTCAAACTTTTGCCTCTGATTTTGGAAATATCGCAGTTAATGCTTCCCAAATCAGCAGCGGGAAGCATAAAGTAAAGATCAGTGTCTATGATAGGTTTCTAAACTGCAGCGTAAAAGAGATTGATGTGACAAAGTAA
>JAOAAU010000114.1 GCA_026418695.1 Clostridia bacterium | reverse complement strand
GATTATATTAAGACTTAGGATATTATTATCCTTGTCGATAGCAAATTCAACCTTTGCACCTTCACGGGCTGCATTAAAGGCTGAATCCGGTATTTGGCTGCTGCACGCGTAAGATCTTTTTGGCATTCCTTCTACGTCAATCCAAAGCCTTCTTTCGTTATTATCACCAATAGCGGTGAATGTAACAACACCAGAAAGCTTGGTACTTCCTTCATTCAGCATTGGAACTTTTTCTTCTTTTTTGGATAAGGATGCGTTATACAGTAACGAAGCAGCTTCCCCCCTGGTGAGGGTTCCTTTGGGTTTGAAGGTGCCGTTGCTGTAACCCTTGATCAAACTCTTTTCAAATGATATTAAAACATATTTTTGCAAGGCAGGAGAGATTTCCTGGTGGTCACTAAAAATTCTTTGCAGCTTTGACAGGTCTGCTTCGCTATTGCCATAGCCTTTTGCAAGGACCAGAGCACAGGCCATGTCTTCCCTTGACGCATTTTCATAAGGTTTAAAGTAAAATCCGTCAGCGGTCTTATAGCCTGTTAAATAGTTCTTGGCTGCTTCTACATAATTGATTGACCATTCAGACAGACCAACATCTTTAAAAGTAGTTCCCTGTGGTGTTGTTACGGGCAGTCCAAGTGCATTCACCATCATTTTTGCAAACTCGGCACGTGTTACCGGGCTATCTGGTCTAAAGGTACCATCGGGATATCCTGAAAGTACATTTTGGTTTACCATTTTCATAATTGCATCATACGCCCAGAATCCCTGCGGGACGTCTGAAAATGATGCTGAGTTTGCCGATACATTGGAGTAGAATAACGTAAATATCAGACAAATCAATGTTGTTAAAAGAATGCCCCTTTTAAAAAATTTCATTCTGTGAATCCTCCCATTGTTAATATTCTTAAACTTAAATTTTGATCATTATATATCAGGTTTTAATATTTATCGCAGGTTAACAAAACAAAATGCCAAAAAAAATTAACATGTCACAAATTATACCAAAAAGTTCTAAGAATTTGCAATTATTTTAAAAGTCTTCTAGGCATGACAAACTTGAGGGCTAGCGAATCACTCGCAGAAATAAGGTTAAGCCATGTTGTGTCTATTAAAGGATAGACTTATATTGAATTGGAGTATACTCTATAATATAACTTGTTAAAGAAATGGAAGATTTGAGGAGCTTAAGGATTATTCTATGCTTATGGAATGAACAAAAATGAGCAAAGCAATTCAAAATGGGAAATAAAGATTTGTCTATGAACAGTGAATACAAGAAAATATATGATGACAGTAATTAACCAAATAAACGCAGCACGAAGGAGGAATCATATGCCGAAGTACACCGTACGCACTATGAAGCTGTCTGAGCTCAAAGGCTTCTACCAACATATAAAGAAGGATTTCCTTCCGGGCGAGTATGCACCTTATGCTGTGTTATACCAACAATTGCAGAACGGTGTCCAGGAAGGTCTGGTTTTATGTGACAGATCCAGGGACCTTGCTTATGCGATATGTGCCGCAGGGAATGAGAATGGATATGTCCTCATAAGCCTGTTGGCAGTGCTGGAGGATTACCGTGGTCAGGGAATAGGCACAGCATTTATGAAAAAGCTGCATGAAATATACCGGCATAAACAGGCGATAATCGTAGAGGTGGAAAAGCCGGAGCTATCAGAGACTCCTGAAGAACTTGACGATCGTAATGGGCGAATTGCTTTTTATGAGAGATTGGGGTATCATCTGATTCCTGGAATTGATTATTCCATATGGGATGTTCCGATGCATCTGATGGCATTACCAATCAGTATTTCCGAAGAAATCATCGACCAAAAGATTGGTGAGATTATGCATCGAGTATACCTTGGATTGATGGGGGAGCAGTTTATCCATAAGATGCAGCTTTCAGTGAAAGAGTAATGCCCATTGAGCAAGTTTGAAATGGGTGATGTTTTCAAATACTCCTGATTGCAGTTGGGAAGCAATGTTAGAGGGGAGTATTTTTTCTTTATTATAATGCAATAATGAAGTCAGGATATTTATCCGATCATTAACTTAATAGACATCGCCGGCTGAGGATGGTAGAATATATGAAAACAAGAGAAGGACGGGATACAGTGCAGCTAAAAAAGATAAAAGAAGAGAAGCAGATTCCTCTTGAATATAGAGATACCCCCATTGGAGAATTGATCAGATACCAAAACCTGATGGGTGACTTCAAAACTTATGACTCGGCACAACTGCTTGTTGGCATGTGTATGGATAACAGAAAGCAGCTTAGGATCCCGGAGAACTTTGCCTATATTATCAGAACCGGCGGCGCTAATCTGCGATATAGCGAGTTCAAGGTTTCCTACGCCATTGCTATAGGAAATGTGGGACATATTGCCATCATTGCTCATGACAATTGCGGGATGGTGAATTTGGTTTCAAAAAGAGAGCAGTTCATTGAGGGGCTTAGTAAAAATGCTGGATGGGAAAGACAGCGGGCAGAAGAGCACTTTATGAATTATGCCCCCATGTTTGAGATTGATAATGAGCTGGATTTCGTAGCTCGGGAGGCCAAGCGTCTGGAAGAAAAATACCCGGGAGTGATGGTGGCGCCACTGCTGTATACCATTGATGACAATATGCTGAGTATTATTACGGAGTAAAAGAAAAGTATTATCAAAGTAGGGAGTGACGGACTCTGAAGCTTATTGGCTTTAGGGTCTTTTTCATTGGCTGTTTATATGTAGATTTATGTAAGGAATCAATTACAGCTGAATAGATAGAAAATTGTGGTATAAAAGAGAATAGAAATTGACAAATAATGAATATAGTTCTAAAATGAATTAAATTCATTATTGTTAAATTGAAAATTTCGCTTGTGAGGTGGGCTGCTTAATGAAACTTTTTATGATTGCTTTTTCCTGTATGTTTGCCATCTTTTTCTTTATGCATGAATTCGATGCTGCCTACCTGGGTGAATGGAGGATGATGGGGTTTCTAAGCGGGTTGAAGGAGCGGACCCGGTACCTCATATTTCTTTATGTCCATATTCCATTTTGTATGATTTTATTTTATTACTTATGGTCTGTATCTAAAAATATTAATCTTCCGTTCTTGGTTTTAATCAATTCACTGGGTATCCTACACCTTCTCGTGCATCTTGCTGCAAATACGTGGAAGACGAATGTTTTTACGATGTTTACCTCATTCCTGTTTATATGGGGTATAGCAATTACAGGAGTGATTAACTTGCTTCTACTGGTATACTCCTGTATCCGAGGCTGAGTCCATCTAAATACAATGGGAAAAAATCTTAAGGAGGTTACTGGATATGAATTATAAGGCGCCTGGGGTATTGAGCCTCATACTGGCATTTGCAGCCATAGGAATAGCTGTCTATCAATTGTTTGCTGTTTCAATAATAATGGGTCTGGCCTATACGATATGTACACCCATTGCATTTCTGAATGTACTATACCATTATTGTAGAAAATGTCCGCATGTAACTGATGAAACCTGCAGGCATGTAATTTTCGGGTGGATTGTCAGCAAATTGTTTAAACCCAGTACACCGTCAAAATATTCAACTGGGGAAATCCTTCTTGCATTAAGCCCTTTGGCGGTATTTTTTGCTTTCCCGCAGTATTGGCTGCTCCGGCAGATAAACCTTTTTATAGCATTCTGGGTTTTAATGCTGCTTGCGATAATTGTTGTCAGAACAGGTGTCTGCAAGGAGTGTAAAAATATAAATTGTAAGTTCTGCCAAAATGCGAACAACTGTAGACCTTAGTAACTGTGGCTAATAGCTGGAATGTGTACTGCTTACTGCTTACTGCTCACTGATTTCTTGAAGTAAAGCTTCCTGTAGAATTTTTGTGGGTAAGCTGCTCATATATCTATTCTAACTGCATTTTCGGAGGGTGAATACATTTCAGATTGATGCAGTGCATTTACCTGAAAACATAAATAGGATATAATTTTTATTAAGAACGTATAACAGTGGATTCAGTGGAGACAAATATGCCGGGTTTGAGAGAAAAAAAGAAATCGGATAGAAAGTACCGGATACAGAGTGCTGCAATTAAACTTTTCGGATCTGTGGGTTTTGATGCTGCAACCATGGGCCAGATTGCCGAAGAGGCCAATCTTGGAGTAGGTACCCTTTATAACTATTATAAATCTAAAGGAGATCTTTTACTTTCTATCATTGCGGACAGGGCAGAAGGATATGTTCCGGATTTCGATAAAGCCATCGGGAGCCGATCAAAGGATATACTGGCAGCTATAAATTCCTTTTACGATATTTATTTTGAAAGCTTTTCTACATACAATAAGCTGATCTGGCGTGAATTCATTTCCAACATGCTTTCGAAGCAGCCGTCCATGATGGAAATGATCGCGAAAATTGATACCGTTTATTTGAACAAGTTTTCTGAATTGCTAATAAAACTAAAAGCAGATGGTTTTTTAAAAAAGGAATCCGATGTTGAAGGTGCGGTTTTAACACAATATAGTTTACTAGTTTTTCACATTTTGAGATATGTCTCGGATGAGGGAATGACGATGGAAGCTTTGCGGGAATCGTTGAGTACTCAGACAAAAATTGTGATTGATGGATTGAAGGCTGAATGAAGGGAATATATAGGTTAGAATAATGGCTCATGGGTGATTCGAACAACCCAAGGGCTTTTTCTTTTTGGTGGGGGGACGCTTCTCAAAAAGATATACCTATGCGATTTAAAAGTGGGCACAAGACAGTACTTCAGGAATTGAATAGTATCAGTTTTTGAGAAGCGTCCCCCTTTTAAAAGTCCCTTGACAAATATCCAAACAATAATATAAAATGTTTGATAAGTAGAATGTTTGGAGGAAAAACATGGTAGATCAAAACAAAAGAATTGATATACTAAAAGCTGCAAGCGCTTGTTTTGCACGCTACGGATATGACAAAACCACCATGGACGATATCGGGAAAATGGTGGGGCTGAATAAAGCATCTCTATACTACTATTATAAAAACAAGGATTCAATATTTACAGAAGTGATCGCCCTTGAAGCGGACGAATTCCTAAGGACGGTCTTGGACAAGGTGGCTAGGGCAGAGGGGTGTAAGGAAAAAGTTATCACTTATATTGTCGAGTGGCTGAGGTATATTCAGAAAGCCATCAATCTTCATAATCTCACTCAGGAGATTATTCAGAACTCATGTACCATGTTTAATCAACTTTATGAAGATATTATGGAGAAGGAAACAAGTCATTTGGCAGAAATCCTTGAGCACTGCATTCAAAGAGGAGTCATTGTTAAGTGCGATTCGCGGAAAGTAGCCAAAAGTATTATCACGGTTACGGAAGCAATTAAAGATCGGCAATGTAACCTTTTAAGCTGCAGCTTAAATTCCGAGATTGACTTTGGAGCACTTGAAGAGGAAGTAGTATTTACGGTATCGCTCATGCTGAATGGGTTGGTTAAAGATAATACTGGGAAGTAAAAGAAAGGAGAAGAAGTATGGGATCGATGATTGGAGCAATCAAAAAAAGGTATTCATGCAGGACTTACAGCAGCAGCAAGGTTGAGGAAGTTAAGAAACAAAAGATACAGGAATACTTAGATACTAATAGAAAAGGACCTTTTGGGAATGATGCGCGTTTTCAGATGGTAGATGCGACGGAAGATGATATTAATGAACTTAAGAAACTGGGAACTTACGGAAATACCAACGGAGCTCGCTTATATATTGCCGGTGCTGTTAAAAAGGGTGAGAAATCCATGGAAGACTTCGGATACTGCATGGAAAAGAATATCCTTATCGCTACAGACCTTGGCCTAAGCACATTATGGTTGGGAGGTTCGCTGAACAGAAGCGCTTTTGCATCAAAAATAGGAGCAGCAGCCGATGAATTGATTCCTGCTGTAACGCCTGTCGGCTATCCTGCTGAAAAACGTTCTGTACGGGACCGCTTAGTTACTGTATTGTCAAGCTCAAGGAAAAGAAAAAACTTTGGGGAAATCTTCTTTGATGCTAATTTTTCAAATCCGTTAAATGAAAAAGCGTGCGGTAAGTACATTGAGGTACTTGAAGCCGTCAGATCAGCGCCGTCCGCATCCAATAAACAACCCTGGAGAATAGTCAAGGAGAAGGGGAAGGATGCATTCCATTTTTACCTTAAGGAAAACAAACTGTACAATAGCATTTTTAAGGACATTAAGCTGCAGAATATGGATATCGGTATTGCCATGGCACACTTCGAACTTGCTGCCAGTGAACTTGGATTGCAGGGAACCTGGAGGGTAAGCAAACCCGGGATAGAGACAGGAGACCTTCAATACATTGCTAGCTGGGAAGCATAGTGCATAAAGGCAGGGATGATATGGAAACAACTTTATACTATTTTTCAGGAACTGGGAATTCCTTGGCAATGGCTAAGGCTTTAGCCGAAAAAATCAGCAATTGCCGGTTGGAGCCAATGGTCCGGTGTCTGCAGAACGGGCAGCTCAAAGCAGAGACAGAAAAAGTCGGATTTGTCTTTCCGCTATATTTCTTAGGGCTTCCATTGATTGTAGAAGAATTTATATCCAGGATTGACTTGAGTAAAGCGGAATATATATTCTTTGTTGAAACCCGGGGAGGAAACTGGTCCCCGGAATATGTGACCGAGAGAATTGAAAAGCTGCTGAAGGAAAAAGGTAAAACCCTCTCAGGCGGATTTAAAATTGTCATGCCGAATAATTACATCAAAAAAGGCTATACCCTGGATCCTCAGCAGGAAGTCAAAGAGAAATTTGAGAAGGCAAAAATTAAAATTACTCGGGTTTCTGAGTGTATCATTGCTGGGAGAAAATCAATAGAACGCGATACCTTTGGTACGGTATGGCTGTCTAAGTGGATGAACCAGGATTGGCAAAAGAAAGTTCATGGAAGGGATCAAGACTTTTTTGTGGAGGACAGCTGCATTTCCTGTGGAATTTGCAAGGATGTATGTCCTGTCGATAATATTATCATAAGAGAAGGCAGACCCCAGTGGCAGCATCACTGTCAGGAATGCCTGGCGTGTTACCACTTCTGCCCCAAAGCATCCATTCGGTGCGATGGTAAGTCAAAAAGGAAGGGGCAGTATCATCATCCCGATATTTCAATAAAAGAAATAGAAGCACAAAAGTAGAATATATCCGAGGAGATATCTTAAGCCCAGATAAGTACCCTGTCAGTGAAAGGTATGGAATAACAGGAGAATGTTTTCTAGCTATGATATGATCGAAGCAGAGAAGGCGCCAAAACCTTAGTGAAGTCTAGAGCCCTTATTGTAAAGAAACCAGATCAGGAACAGGTAGTAAACTTGAAAACGATTCTTTCTCTATGAAAATAAGCTGAAACAGGGTATAATAAATGCATCGAGGCGGGGGAACCCGCCTCAAACTTTTGAAAGGATAAAGTTCTAATGAACATTCAGGTTTTTGGAGCAAAAAAATGTTTTGATACGCAAAAGGCAGAAAGATACTTTAAGGAAAGGAAAATCAAGTATCAATATATTGACCTGCACAAGTACGGCATGAGCAAAGGGGAGTTTTCGAGCGTCAAAGCGGCGGTTGGATTGAAGGAATTGATCAACGCCGATGCGAAAGAATACAAGACCCTGAACATGCAGTATCTTGGAATAGGAACCGCTGCCGAGGAAATACTTTTTAAGAATCCGAAACTTTTCAAATCCCCTGTTGTGCGCAATGGAAGGCAGGCAACAGTAGGATATCGGCCGGAAATATGGAATGAGTGGGAGTGAATTGAAATAAAAATAAACATCAGTTTCATAAACTTTCCATTTACTTTTATATCAAAATGAGTTAATATAATAAAGCACTATTGATTGACGTCGCGGGGTGGAGCAGTTGGTAGCTCGTCGGGCTCATAACCCGAAGGTCGTAGGTTCAAGTCCTTCCCCCGCAACCAGATGAAAGCCGCCTATTCAAAAAAATAGGCGGCTTTCAATATTTAATAAAGGAGATATTATGGGCTTAATTACAGGATTGGTTGATTTTATCTTGCATATTGACAAACATTTAGCCGAAATAATTCAGGCATATGGAATGTGGACCTATCTAATCCTATTTCTCATAGTATTCTGTGAAACAGGATTTGTCATCACTCCATTTCTGCCAGGTGATTCGCTTTTGTTTGTGGTAGGAGCTTTAGGTGCTTCTCAAGCATTAGATGTGAAGCTGGTGACGATCCTGCTGACCGTAGCTGCAATTGGCGGAGATACTGTAAATTATCATATAGGAAAGTTTATAGGACAGAAAGCCTTTCAGATAAAGGACAGCCGGCTGTTTAGGAAAGAATATCTTGAAAAAACCCAAGCGTTTTATGAACAGCATGGCGGAAAAACAATCATTATCTCGAGGTTTCTTCCGATCATCCGAACCTTTGCACCTTTTGTTGCCGGTATGGGAAGTATGTCCTACTGGAGATTCATCAGCTATAACATTATAGGTGGAGTGATTTGGGTAGTATTGTTTATTGCAGGAGGATTCTTCTTTGGGAATATTCCGGTGGTAAAGAATAACTTTACATTAGTAATACTTGCAATCATCTTTATATCATTACTGCCGGGGATTATTGCGTATTTACGGAATAGATTTCAAAACAGTTCGGCAGATAACTCCTAAGGCGATGGTCCTTAGGAATAATATCTCGGTATACCCCCATGGCGAAAAAGGAAGGCAGCACACTTCTGAATAAAATACAGAGAAGGTAAAAAAAGTGGGCTGTTTTTATTTGGTGACAGCCCGTTTTACTTGCTTTAAATCCTGGCGCTAAAGCTAGAATTTAAAGGATTGATATTGATTTGTCGTAACTGCCTATTCTTGTTTCATCAGATTCATCCCAAGGATAAAGCATCCTGCTGAAAACGCGAGTACACTGATGATTGAGAGGTAAATAGAAGGAGCTACTGCGTAAATCAATGCTCCTGCAAGGAATAATATACCTCCGATTTTCTTAAATCCTGGGAAGCGAATCAGCGCTATGCCGAAAAGTAAAACACCTAAAAATATGGTGATCATAAAAAGATAATTAAAAATTGAAACCATAGGATGATTAAGCATGATGTTGTCCCGAAGGAGTGCGGCCGAAGGCTTGTAAGATACAAAAACCGGGTAAAGGAAAATCTCCCAGGTCAACATTGCCGCCTGCAAGATATATGCTGTTGTTATAAAAATGTAACCTGTAAAACCAAGCCATCCTGATTTTTCATACATGCGGCTGTAAAGCGCGGTAAATCCGAACACGGTTAGGAACATGGCGGGTAAGGCAAGAGAGTTGATCCAAATCCAATGGGGACTGGATACTGTAATAGTAAAATCTTTAACCTGTTCCGGATTGGGTAAGAGGAAAGTCCAGCAAACAGCCCATACGGCAAACAGGAAGGCTCCGATGATAATGGCATAACCTCCGGATTTATGTAGTGTTGAAAGTTTCATTTTGTTTCCCCCTTTATTTCATGATATATTGTCTATCGTGAGAAAGATTGACGAATTTGTTTTGATTCGTTTGCGCTGTGTTTTAATATTGGTTGTTGACATTCTCCAACCCAGTGAGCAGCAGTTTCAGCATACGTGTAAGATATGCCTTTAGATTTACGTTGAGAATTGCATAATCCGGAGTTTTTACGACATCCTTGATTGCCGGAACGGGGTCTGAAAGATTGGACAGGCCTGTTACCAATACATAGCAGTGCATGTAAAACTCAACGCCAGTACCATTACTGAAAAAACGGACTTTGCGATCCAGGAGATCTCCTGTCCGTCTGATCCTGTTCAGAAACTCTTTCTTAAATGTGACAACCTGTTCGTGACTTACGTTTTGACCGAAAATAGTATTTACAAGGGCTACGAGCCGAATGAGAACCGTATTTTGCATTAAGGTATCTACAAAAAGTTGCATCAATTCTTTACTGCCAAGTGATTTGTCTTCAATCATGTTCAAAGCTTCGTCATAGGCATTGTTCCATTTACCCAATTCCTGCCCCAGCAAATGCATAAAAAGCTCTTCCTTGGTTTTGAAGTACAGAAAAACAGAGCCTTTGGCAATGCCGGATTTTTGGGCGATTTCAGCCATGTTTGTGGACTTGAAGCCGCTTTGCTCAAAAATACTTAGGGCTGAATCCAGTATTTTTTGACGTCGCTCACTTTTTTGCTCTTCAGACACCGCTCTCAAAAAATTCATCTTTGGTCTCCTTAAATGACCTGGAGTCAGTTAATGTTTTCAGTATAAATGACCCGGAGTCACTTGTCAAGAAAAAAGTGGAAATGAAATAAAGTTATGAGCGCTTGCTTCATAAATACTATTAGGGGCCAAAGCTTGAAGTACACATAGATAGAACACATTTGGTGGATAATACAAAAGTTATACTGGAAATGTGGAGAGAAATAAGATGTTGGAAATTACTAAGGACTAAAATGACGATTTGATGAAACATATGCGCATCATCAGGTCTGCTTCTCTAATTTGGTGCAAAAGCAAAAACAAATTTGCAATATTCGGAAATAAATCATGCAAAAAGAAAGAGAATATTTTCATTATTGATGCGAATCGCCAAAAAAATGCAAGAAATCTACATTGTTAAATCAAAGACAATTGACAAGGTGCAAATAATCATGTACACTTATAAAAGCGAGGCTGATAGGATTGGAATCTAAAATACCGAAGTATACAAAAGGTCAAATTGAGTCGAAGATCAGTGATGCAGTCAGTAAATTTGAGAAAGAATATATGGGGCGTGGTCCTAAGGACATCAAAACTAAAATTATTCAGAACCATGTACTGATTATCATCGATGGATTTTTGAGTCAGTCGGAACAAAAGCTCGCAGACAATGAGTCTGGAATAAAATTAATAAAGGATATGAGGACTGCTTTGTTTGAAAATGCAGGAAATCATCTGGAAGAAATAATAAGTCAAATTGTGAATATTGAGATTGTCAGTATGCACTCCGACGTCAGTACAAAGACCGGTGAAAAGGTAATTGTTCTGACAATGGAACATGATTTTGAGGAATAAAGGTTTTCCCTTATAAGATAATTCATGAGTATAATTAAACTCAAAATCGTTTTTATAAGTATACTTAATCTGCTGAGAATTAGCTCCTGTGTACAGAAAAATTTTAACCGAATATTTTGGTTGACCAAGCAAAGGGTATAATCTACTTGTTGCAGTGTAGGCCAATATTTATTTACTTGATGATTCAGGTTTATAAGTATTGGCCTTTTTATTTACTAAAAAGATTGTTTTCTGATATCGATAGTACAGCCCGCAGGATAGGAATATCCAGGATAAAATCGGAAAAGCCGATGACATATTTTATCAAATTGCGATAGGAGGAGCATTTAAATGAGTAAAAGCGCTTTAGAGAAAATGGTATTACCGGGTGATTTAAAAAAGATCGTTGATGCCGGGGCAAAGATTATAATCCCTGAAGACCGCAAACACCTTTTGACACTTGCGATGGGGAACGGGGAAAACGAGCTGTTTGAGGTAGCGTATGAGGTTCCCGGGCAAGGCAAAATTACAGAAGTAACTGTTGCAAAATGCAAAAACGGTGCAGTCGTAAATTATATGGATATGTATATGCGAAGGAGAGACCCGGATTGCATGGTAGTAGCGGACAGTGGAGAAACAGATAAGCCAAGGTACCGGGATATCTACGGCGAAGACTTTAATCCGCTGCGTAACCTGACATTTGACTGGCTAAAGCATCAGAATCTTATTATCATGCCGTTTATGGCTGGCGGAGCTGAACTGGGATATCCGGCATTGCTTGTTGCTCCTGTGAATGCAGGATTTTTTGCAGCAGGACTTGCTGATCTTCAGGGGTTTATCCCCCAAAATGAAATCCCCGAAGGGTTTAAGCCCAAAGCAGTGATATATCTTGCTCCTCCATACAGGCACACTCACTTTGACGGGAAACAGGTGGTTGTACACAACCGGCTGGAGGATGTTCATGAACTGTTTTCATATAATTTGTACCCGGGTCCCAGTGCGAAGAAAGGAATCTATGGAGTACTGCTGCATATTGGTGAACTCGAAGGATGGGTTACAGTTCATGCTTCTACGGTCAAAGTAATCACTCCATACGAGAATATCATTACGATCATGCATGAAGGCGCAAGCGGGGGCGGAAAAAGCGAAATGCTTGAACAGATCCATAAGGAACTGGATGGCAGAATCATTCTTGCCGTAAATACCGTCACGAAGGAAAAAACCTATCTGGAATTAAAAGAAACCTGTGAATTGGAGCCTGTAACGGATGACATGGCACTCTGTCATCCGGCTATCCAAAACGAAAGTAAGAAGTTGGTTGTGAAGGATGCAGAACAAGGATGGTTTCTGAGAATAAACCATATTAACAAATACGGCACGGATCCGCATTATGAGAAGTTATGCATCCACCCGAAAGAACCATTGATTTTTCTGAATCTCCAAGGTGTCCCCGGATCTACCTGCCTTATATGGGAGCATACCATGGATGAACCGGGAAAACCCTGCCCAAATCCAAGAGTGATTATGCCAAGGAAGTTCGTTCCGAATATTGTGGACGACTCTGTTGAAATCGATGTTAGAAGTTTTGGGGTCAGGACGCCGCCTTGTACAAAGGAAAAGCCCTCCTATGGAATCATAGGCGTGTTTCATATTCTGCCACCAAGCCTGGCCTGGCTATGGCGGTTAGTTGCACCCAGAGGCCATGACAATCCAAGTATCACTGATACCGAGGGGATGAGCAGTGAAGGGGTAGGGTCTTATTGGCCGTTTGCAACAGGAAAGATGGTAGACCAGGCAAATTTATTGCTAGATCAGATTATCTCTACATCTGCGACCAGATATATTCTTATCCCCAACCAGCATATCGGGGCCTACAAAGTCGGTTTTATGCCTCAATGGGTTTCAAGGGAGTATCTTGCAAGACGAGGAACTGCGAAATTCAGGGAAGAACAGCTTGTTGCGTCAAGATGCCCGCTTTTAGGGTATTCCCTGGAAACGCTAAAGGTGGATGGGACATTCTTGTCAAAAGGCTTTTTACAGCCGAACCTTCAGCCGGAAGTAGGAAATGACGGTTATGATGCGGGTGCTAAAATTCTTACTTCATTCTTTAAAAGAGAACTTGCAAAATTTGTATCTCCGGAATTGAGTCCATTAGGAAAGAAGATTATTGAATGCTGTATTTGCAATGGCAAGTTGGAAGATTATCTTGACCTCATTCCGATGAGAATGTAATGAGGTCGTTCACAGCAAGCCTGAAAAATAGAGAAGAATAAAATATAATGTTTTAGGAGACTTTACATTGAAACTGGATACAGCTTGAATGTAGGGTCTTTTATTTTGACTTCCTGTTTAGGGAAGAAGCTGGAAGTACAAAATGCCTGGCTGTTAACCAGTCAATTATTTTGGTAACTGAGATGTAAAAAGAATGCCAATTTTATTCTTGTGATTGTGAAACATATACAGTTTAAAAATGCAAATAATATAAGAATCTATATAAGTTGCGATAATTATATTACAAGGGAAAATTTGATTATCGCAAACTATATTAAGGTAACAACTTACAAAAAATATTAATGGAGAGCCTAGATGTAAAATATTTTTTGCAAGTTATATAGGTTGAAATCATGGAGTGAAAAGATGAATCGTATATACAATCAGACAGTTGAGGAAGTAATGAATATCGTTCAGGCCGGAGTGAATGGTCTGTCAGAGGAAGAAGTATCAAGGAGGGCACAGCAATACGGCTATAACGAACTTAAGGGGGGGAAGAAAAAGAGCGCAGTTCAAGTATTTTTAAGTCAGTTCACAGATTTTCTTGTGATCATTCTTTTGGCGGCTGCAGTGATTTCATTGTTTATGAAAGACATAAAAAGCGCAGTTGTGATACTTTCCGTTACGATATTGAATGCAATCCTCGGAACGGTGCAGCATGTGAAAGCGGAAAAGTCTCTGGAAAGCCTGAAGTCACTTTCGTCCCCAACAGCACGTGTCCTGAGAAATGGAAATAAGATAGAAATACCTTCAAGAGAAGTAACTGTCGGGGATGTCCTGTATCTGGAAGCAGGAGACTATGTAAGCGCTGATGGAAGGATTATTGAAAATTTTAGTCTCCAGACCAATGAAAGCTCATTGACCGGTGAATCACTGAGTGTAACCAAGACCGCGGAGCGAATTGAAGAAAATGAAGTAGCCATCGGAGACCGGAAGAACATGGTCTTTGCCGGAAGTTTAATTACCTATGGACGGGCTGTGGCAGTTGTCACAGGGATCGGCATGGCTACGGAACTGGGGAAAATCGCGTCTCTTTTGGGAGCAGCGAAAGAAAAGAAAACGCCGCTTCAAGTAACCTTAGATAAATTCGGTAAGAAACTTGCGGTCGCCATTGTAATTCTATGTGCGATTATCTTCCTGCTAAACGTAGTAAGAGGATATGGCACAGTAGAGTCCTTTATGTTTGCAGTCGCATTGGCTGTAGCTGCTATACCGGAAGCTCTAAGCTCCATTGTGACGATTGTTTTGGCGATTGGGACTCAGAAGATGGCAAAGGAAAATGCCATCATCCGGAAGCTGCAAGCAGTGGAAAGCCTTGGGAGTGTCTCAGTGATATGCTCGGATAAGACAGGAACTCTTACTCAAAATAAAATGGTTGTTGAAAAGATATATACCGACTCAAAGCTTTTGGACCTCAAGGAACTCAATATACAAGACGGGCTTCAAAGAAAGATCATAGAAATGAGTGTCTTATGTAATGACGCAGTTACAACAGAGGCACAGGCTATTGGTGATCCGACAGAATTGGCGCTGGTGCAGATGGCGGAATACTTCAAGATCGATGAGCTTGCACTAAGGAACGAGCATCCCCGCTTTTCTGAGCTGCCTTTCGATTCTGATAGAAAAATGATGAGTACACTAAATGAATTCAAGGGTGAAGCATTGATGTTTACCAAGGGCGCTGTGGATGTAATTGCCAAGAGGTCTGGGCAGATAGCCACGGGCGAAGGCGTAAGGCCGATACGAACCGAAGACCTGGAAGATATCATACATGTGAATAAAGAGTTGTCCAAAGAAGGGTTAAGAGTCTTGGCCTTTGGCTACAAAAGTTTTCCCGGTCAGCGGGAGTTGGCGATTTCAGATGAGGCAGACCTCACTTTTATAGGCCTTATAGCTATGGCGGATCCACCCAGGGAAGAGTCCAAGCAGGCAGTAGAAGACTGTATCAATGCCGGAATCAGACCGGTGATGATTACTGGGGACCATAGAATTACCGCAGCAGCCATCGCAAAGCAAATAGGAATCGCCAGGGAGGATAAGGAAGTAGTAGAGGGTAACGAGATAGAGGGACTGACAGAGGAGCAACTCAAACAGAGGGTGGAGAAGATCTCGGTATATGCAAGGGTTTCACCTGAGCATAAGATCAGGATTGTAAAGGCATGGCAGGATATCGGCAACATTGTGGCAATGACAGGGGATGGGGTAAATGATGCGCCGGCACTGAAACAAGCAGATATCGGAATTGCAATGGGCAAGGTAGGCACTGAAGTCGCGAAGGATGCCTCTGCGATGATATTGACGGATGATAACTTTGCCACTATTGTGAAAGCAATCTCCAATGGCCGAAGTATTTATGCCAATATACAAAATTCCATCAGATTTCTTCTGTCCGGAAATACCGCAGGAATATTGACCGTCCTGTATACATCGCTGGCACACCTTCCGCTTCCCTTTTCGGCAGTGCACCTGCTGTTTATTAACCTGCTGACGGATTCAATGCCGGCAATTGCCCTGGGACTGGAGCCTCACGGCAAGGGTGTAATGAAGGAAAAACCAAGGGATATCAATAAACCGCTGCTTACGAAATCTTTTATTGCCCATGTCCTGCTGGAAGGGGGCGTTATTGCAGCAAGTACAGTGGCTGCTTTTTATTACGGGCTAAACAAACATGGGGCAGGGCTTGGAAGCACCATGGCGTTTTCGGTGCTTGCCCTTGCCAGGCTGATCCATGGATTTAATAGTCGGTCCAGGCTTCCTTTATATAAGATTGGATTGTTCACGAATAAATACCAGTGGATTGCGCTGATTACGGGGAGTGTTTTACTTGCGATTGTCCTCACTGTCAGCCCACTGCAAAGAATTTTTGATGTTGAACCTGCGGTAATCAATGAACTAGGAATAATCGTAATCCTGGCTTTCTTTCCGTTGCTAGTCATTCAAATCGGCAAAATAATTGAAGATGCATTAAGGAAATAGAGACTATATAAGTGGGAATAATAAAACTGTATCGGAAGAATTGATGATTGTGATATAAATCAAGTTAATACAAGAACGAAATAATACATGGATAAGCTTTTGTGCGTTGTATACAGGTAAAAACTCTTGGACAGACAAATCATAAAAGGCTTCCGAAAACCAATTCGGAAGCCTTGCTTAATGAATTTATCCTGATAAATTGAGGAGGATATAATACCCCTTGGGCTGTTTGTATCAATTATTCGATTCGCAGCTCCTGATCCGGGAGGGTTTCCTGCTTGATATACTTCAGCGCCATTCCGACATAGAATGCAGCAAGTCCGTAATAGATCAGAAAGAAAAACGGTACATTGGCAGAAGCCAATCCAAGCAATACTTTCAGGACGATGGGCAGTGTGAGTGCATAAGCACTGATTTTAAAGAGATTGCTATAAGATAAATTGGCTTTCGATATACTGTTAATCACCAAGGCAATCAAACTGACGACAAGCGCGCTAAAAATCTTACCAATAAAGAAGCCGATGAGGCCGAACAAAATAATAGCAATACTAAACCATTTTAAAAGCGGAATCCATCCTGCGACATCTGCTTTGGTAATACTGAAGCCTGCCATGGAACTAAACTCCGTTGTTCTTGTATCAAAGACTCTCTTCTGAATCATACGATCGCTCAATACGAGGATTCCCTGCGGATATTGATCCAGCACCTCAACCGGCGTCTGATCGGTTGTATCAATAATGATAGGCTGATTGCCATCCTGGATGGTAATCGGCATTTTCCCGGACACACTGAGTTTCCCGTTCTGAAGAGCAAAATCAGGCACCTGGTCATTAAATGTAGTAATGAATGAAGCAATACCGTTATTAAATTCATAAACGGGCCGGATCAAGCTGATGGTACCCAGCAGCACCGTCAGAAGGAAAAGATACGAAAAAGCTTTTCCAACAGTCAGCTTTGTAAATACAGTATAGCTATTAAAGTTTGAGATGCTTCCAATAAATTTTGAAAGAAAATTCGGGGTTATTTTGTCCATTGTGATTCTCCTTTTCCATAATGAATAAGAAAGTTTACTTTTGGTTTGTTTTATATTTGTGACCAGTTGAAGTTTTCCTTGAATTCACAATTGATTATACTATATTCTGTAATCCCTGCCAATATCATACCATTCCTGTGTTGCGTTTTCCCGCCGTGAATCAACTGAATAACGAAAATAAAATTACTCCATAATATTACTTAATAAATTTAATTGGAGGAATTTATCGTGGATAATACACAAAAAACTGCAGGATATATCCGGACAGAATACCCCTTCGATGAGTACGGGGATGTCGATATGCAAAAGCATGCCATCGAGAGCATGGCAAGGGATAAAGGACTGGAGTTATCAGACGTCTATGTTGATCGTGCAGCAGAATCCTTTTCTCTGAACAGGAGAGAGGGGTTCTCAAGGCTCAACGAGGATATCCTGTCAGGAAAGGTTAATACCGTGATTACTTTCAATATGGATAGCTTTACAAATGATATCCGGGAAAAGCACGGACTCATGCATGAGTTTGCTGAAAAAGGTGTTGAAATCTACCTTGCTTCTACGGATGAACATATCAATCCCAGCGACCCCATAACAAGGGAGCAGCGCTTGCTGTCGGAGGCAATGAGAGATACGGAAGATATGAAGGCTGATATGGTAACTCAGAGAAGGCGGAATGAGGGACAAGTACATTAAATTATAAAATAATTTTACTTATAAAAAATTGATCCGAAAATAGGATCAATTTTTTATGCCTTTGAATGCTTTTTACAGGATATATAAACTATTACCCGATTTTTAAAGACTGAGCATATGGGAATAAGGGAAATTCCTTAGGGTTTATTCCTTAAAATGATTTTGAATCATAAATGCTTTTGGACAATGAATAGAATTATAAGGACTAATGAGCAAAAATGCCTGCCCCAATACAGGGTAGATAGAGATTGTAGAAAGGGAGTGCGACATGGAGGCCAAAGAACTGATTCACGAAAACGAATTGGAAAGGGGGAGTGAGCATCTAAAAAGCGTAATGGACTCGGCAGGACAAAAATTATCCGGTATCAGGTTATCCAGTATAAAGACCAAACTTTCCGGATTGCCGCAAAATGTTAAAGAGGGTCTGACTGGCGGGATAAGAAAAAAAGTTGGGCAAACCAAAGATCTGATCAATTCGGTCAAGGATAAAAACGAGCGGATGAGAAATCTGGAAAAGCTGTTGAGAATTGACGGTGAAGAAATCATCTCTTCCAGCAAAAAAAACAGGATCTATAAGTCGGAGAATGGGAAACTGACGATCATCGATAAGGATTTTTGGGAAGAGCCAAGTACAGTAACCATTAAGCATAATGATTCCGTATCCATCAAAAAAGTTAAGTTCCTGGAGGATAAACCGTTTTTATTTCCTGTATTCAGTGAAAAAAACATTAAAGGCCAGGAGATTTATATGGAGAACAATGAAATATGGTATAAAGATCGGGGCCTGATTACGATTGTCCAATTCAAAAGTGAAAAACCGGAATATATACGGATTGAACTCGATGAATCCATGTTTAAGAAAAATGAAGAAGTCATCGAATATCTAAAAATGTACCTGAGCATTTTTAGAAACAGCCGAATCTCCTCACTGCTGAAAGAGGAGGGAATTGACGCAAATGAAGTGGTCAAGGTCGGAAAAAACCATATGATTGCCAAAAAGAAAGATAGCTTTTTAGCTTATTATACAGGAGAAGACGGGGAGTTCAGCGATGTAGTCGAATTGAAAAGCATTCCTGAATTGGATGATCGGGGGCTGGAAACCTTGTTTTCCCAGGAAATTGGAGCATTAGCCATAAAGAATGGATGCAGGCTGGAGGAGTTTGTCCAGAACGGAGAGTTCATTGAATACTGGCAGGAAATCGGATCAAGAAAGGTATGCTTGCTAAGGTGTAAATGCTAGGTCCGAAAAAGAAATGCAATATAGAAGGGCTCTGGCTGTCCGAACAGAATTGTTCCTTATGAAATTGCTGCATATTGGAGCAAAGTATGTGGTGAGTCCTACGCATACCAAATTAAATGTAACGCTAAAAAAGATTTGTTCAGAAAACATTGAGCAGATCTTTTTTATTGACATTTTTGATATATAGCTTAGAATAGTAAGTATACGTATAATATGTATGCTTACTATTCTACTTAGAGGTGATTCTGATGGAAATCCACGATTCCTTAGGATATCTACTAAATACCAGTGCCAGAATGATCAAAAGAAAGATGGATGCCTGCCTGGAGAAGTATACCATCACAACATCCCAATGGGCAGTCTTAAAGCTGCTGGACACAAAAGAAGTGCTGACGCAAGCTCAAGTTGCGGAGGGGCTCAGGGGAGACCGGGCAACAATGGGGAGTGTCATCCAGAGATTACAGGAGAAAAAACTCATTGATAAAGTATTGGATACAAAGGATCGAAGAGCCTATTTGGTCTGTCTGACACCTGTGGCCAAAGAGATGATAAAGGACATTGAAAAAATGGCACAGGACGTTTTCGCTGAAGCATTAAAAGGCTTCGAAGAGAGCGACATTGAAGTGCTGTACAGGTCCATCCGCCGAATCATTGCAAATTTGTCAGAGGAGGAGAATGTATGAGCTGGAAACAGGAGATTTTTAGGGCGTTTATATTGGTCTTCGGGTCTTTGCAGACCATTGCGAACCTGACTTATTTATTAAGGAAGAACGGACTGACCTTAGCAAGGAAGCAGCATCAGGAGCTGCCGGCAGATGTTTCAGATAAAAAAATGAAACTGAAGGTCACACTCATGCTGGTTTTCGGAATCGCATTTTTCTTTGTTGGATTGGTTTCTTATATATTCCATGACTTTTTAGGAAACGCAATGTTAATGGCACTGATTCTGTTTGCGGTCTATGAAACTATTGAAGCAGCTTTTTATAGGTATTGGAAGACAACGGGGGCAGCTTTAGTTTCATTCGTAATGTTGGCTTTATTCCTAATTGTATAGGTCTCCGGCAAGTTTCTCCAGAGAATATCGATCCAGAAGCATGATCTTGTTATTCTGTTTCTCAATGATGCCTTCCGAAGCCAATTTGTTCAAGGTGCGCAGTAAATGCCTGTAGCTGGTCCCCAGCAGGTCTGCCATTTCAGTCAGCTTGTCGGTGAAAATCCCGTTGAAACTGGGGCTATTCTCATCAAGGGAAGCGATGGCCAGGAGGTAGCTTGCCAGCCTGTTTTCCAGGGGATATAACAGATTGATCGCGCTGGAAACAGAGTTTTTTGCCAATTTTTCACCCAGACTTCTGCAGATGAAGGTCAGAAAGGCCGGATCACTGATGGCATGCCTTTCAAGGCTGGTCAGGGGAATTCCGATACATACAGCCGTACTGATGACTTCTACGTTGCAGGTAATGGGTGTTTTTTCTATGAATTCAACATCTCCAATGACCACAAAAGGATTGTAGAATCTCAGCAATAGGGATTTGCCATTTTGCATGGCAGTATAAACTTTTGCTTTACCTTCAACCATAAAGTACAGTTGATCTATTTTTTCATTGGCTCTGAATATAAACTCGCCCTTGTTGAAGGAGTACAACCGCATGTGCTCCGTCATGTCTTTTTGAAACACTTCGGCTATATGATATTTATCAATATAGTGCTTGAGTAATTTAGGATCATTCGGAATTTCCATGCTGTTGGCCTCCATTCGGTGGGGACGCTTCTCAATTTTCTTACAGATTTTAATTATATCATATCATTATAAGCCGCATGAATAGCCTTATACTAAGGGGGATGCGCTGAGGAGGATCTGTGGGTTTTCAGTGGGGACGCTTCTCAATTATTCACACAAAAGTAGAATGAAAGCACCTGAAAGAGTGAGTTTGTCAATAATAAAAAGCTGAGGTTTTGAGAAGCGTCCCCATAATAAAATTTTGGAGAATATGACATATGTCATACTTGAACAAGGCCTTCTTGTGATAGCCTAAAGATAACACATTGAGAGAAAAGGGTGATGGCATGTATCAGGTTTTAACAGGATTCATCGGTGTTTTGATCGCTGTCATGGTCACATTCAACGGGGCTTTGGCAAGTCAGACCAGCAGCATGTTTTCAATACTGGTGATTCATATTGTAGGACTTTTAGCGGTAGGAACCATTGTCCTGATAAAGAAGGAAAACATCTCGATCCAGGGGAAAATGCCGGTTTATATTTTTCTTGCGGGTATGCTGGGAGTGCTGTTGACCTACTTGAACAATGCATGCATCGCAGCATTGGGAGTATCCCTAACGCTTGCTCTGGGACTGGTGGGACAGGCAGTTCTATCTTGTGTCATTGATCACTTTGGTCTTTTCGGGATGAAGGTGTACCGGTTTGGAGGCAAAAAACTGATCGGTTTTGCGCTGATTTTGGTGGGAGTAACTGTAATGGTTTTATATTAGGGGGTAGTGTATGTTCTATATTTTATTAGCGTTATTTAGCGGATGCCTTGTCATCCTTTCCATGGTTTTCAATTCCCAGCTAGCCAAAAGAATCGGGGTTTTCAGAGGAACCCTGGTCAATTATGCAGCCGGTCTGCTGACAACGCTGGCGGTTATCGGAATCCTGCAGTTCCCGATCCTGACCTATACAAAGAGTTTAGGAAGAATTCCTTTCTGGGCTTTTTGCGGAGGTCTTCTCGGGGTAGCAGTAGTTGCTGCCTCCAATGTGATTATACCCAAGGTAGCGACGGTGTATGTTACGCTTCTGACTTTTACAGGGCAGCTTTTAGCGGGAATCATCATTGACCTGATTGCCAGCGGCGCAGTGTCTCCCGGCAAAGTAATCGGAGTGATCCTAATGATTGCAGGATTGGCTTATAATTCTTACGTGGATGCAATAAATGCAAAGAATGAACTGCTTCAGGAATGATAAATGGATGCTGGTGAATGCGTTGATTCAGGAGGGGCGATGCTTTTAAAATTGGGGACGCTTCTCAAATAGTACACCTGATAAGAATTGGAAGCAGCCGAAACAGAAGGCTTTATAACAAAAATACTTGACTATTTGAGAAGCGTCCCCCTTGAGCAGTTCTCATGCAGAACTCTGTACCGGAATAAGAATTGAAACTGAAATATTCATATAGCAGTCTATATTGCTGCATTTCTCCAGTGAGAAAACTACATCCGGTCCGCATCCGGACTTGGGAAGCCAAGTCTGACAGATATAATCATAGGTCATTCCAAGACTGGTGAGGGGACCTTGATGTTTAAATTCGACAAAGGTTTGCGCTGGAATTGTTTTTTTCATCAGAGATACAGGAGGGATGTTCAAATCTTGAACGTCAATTCCAAATAGCCGGCTATGGGTAGAGTTCCTCCAGAAAGCCGGCTGAAATACTATTGCATAAAACTGATCAGAATTCCCGCCGGGAATATTACTAAGAATATCATTTCTAAGGCTATTCCAAGCAGTCTCCTCCATGAAGGGATTACGTTGATTCCCTTGAGTCATCCTGCCAACCATAGAAATAGAGTCTAATTTTACGATCCTGGGAGAAAAAAAACCACATTGATTGATATGCTCAATATAGCAGTAATCTGCAGGGGTTTTCAATATAAACGAATCTGATTCTTTTAGGTTTCTAATCTTATGGGGAAGGACTCCGAACATCTTTTTAAATGCCCGAGAGAAAGTCTCGACATTGTTGAACTGATAATCAAAGGCCACGGCAGTAATAGTCCTTTCTGTACCTGCCAACTCCTTAAAAGCTTCTGACAGTCGCCGCCGCATGATATAGTCATAGGGACTGTGTCCAATGAGCGCATTGAAAATTCTTGAAAAGTGGAATAAAGAGAAGCCTGAAGCTTGAGCCACATCTCCGACATTGAAAGGCTCCCTCAGGTTTTCCTCGATGTATTCGATTGCTGTATAGATTTCCCTTAGCTGTTTCATGGTTTTAACCCCGGGTTCACTTGATTGGAATATAAAGGTCCAGTTCTGACTGCTCTACCTGGGACATGTCTTTAAACTGCTCATCATAACATTGAATTACATAATTGTAGGACAGCTCATAGCCTGAAGCAGGCAGCCATTCCATGAAAACAGATTTTCCCCAATCAGAAATGATCTCATTTCCTCTCAGTGTAATTACCGCGTATTTCGAAGGAGGGAGCTGTCTGGCGATACATCCCAAAGGGATATAGTCTGCATTTTCAGTCATTACACCTGCAAATACATCAAAATAGCCTTTGGCTGCAGTGTCCTCCGTCTGAAAGTGAATTTCATAGGAAATGCCCTTCTGTTTGATATTTTTGATGGAATCGGGATGAACTTCAAGATAGCGGCTGAACCTCTTCCAGAGTTCTCCGATCTCGTTTTCTTCGCTCCAGGCGGAAGCCTTTTCAAAGGGGTCGCCATAAAAGTTCATTCCGATAAAAGTAGTGGTATCCATGCTGATGATTCTTTTAAATTCCATCCTGCTCACCTTACCTGAAAAATTGGATTTATATTTTCCAATGTACCCAAACAAACTGTGAATGTCAATGGGGAAAACGGAGGACCTTGTGGGGATGGCAGCAGCAATGATTCAATGGATCATGCAATATCTATGAATATAGCAAGATTCATCAAGTGTTTGGATGCAGCCTGTGATAACCTGAGAAAAATGGGCTTTTCTAATATACAGGATATGGAGGTTCATATGAAAGAAAACATAGAGGAGAATATCTTTGAAATCAACCCTGTAGGGCGGCTGATCATGAGTGAAAACCATACCTATGCCGTGGTTTATGAAAAATATCGACCGGCCTTGAAGCACCTGGAACTATTTAGCCACGCCTTGGTATTTTTTGAAACCAATGGAAATAGAGTACCTACAGACACTCCGAAAGAACTTCAAGAGATATTAAGTACAAGTAAAAAACTGCTTGGCAGCTGGAATGAAAACAGGATCAGCATTTTCGTATCAAGAGTAATTCGTGTGAATGAAAACACAGGCATAATTGAATTGGATTATGCAAATAGCTACGACGGAGCGAAAATACTGGATATAAAACCGTACTTCCCTTGTGAAGACAGGGTATACCGTGCTGTTACAGGTAATTCTATGGGAAAATGGCCAGAATGGCGGCTGGATAAAAGCGTTCATCCTTTACCGCTGGAGAATGCCATTGCAATTCCCTATGAAACAGAGGGGACAAGTTCTATGCAGATACGGCAGCTTGGAACCATTAGAAAGCAGGAGGGAGCGTGTTATTTGGAGCTCAATGATCCGGACGGCCAGACGCTTGAAGTTTTATCCCAGTTTTCCCACATGCGGATTTTATGGTGGTTTCACAGGTTCGACAATCGGACTTACCGAAGGGTTACCCAGGGGGAGCCGCCTTATGAGGATGCGCCCAGGACAGGGGTGTTTGCATCAAGGTCTCCTGTGCGGCCCAATCCCATTGCGCTGACAACCGCAAGGGTACTGGAACTGGACCAGCGGCGAAGAGTAATAAGGCTGTCTGACTTGGATTCTTTTGATAAGACCCCGGTAATAGGTATCAAGCCTTATATTCCAGCACTGGACAGAGTCCGGGAGTTCTATGTGCCGCAATGGGTCAGACATTGGCCTGAATGGCTTGATGACAGAGAAGCGAATCACAGTATTGACCATATAACGATGATTGAGTCGGATGTGGATCAAATCAAAAAATATATGAAAGATTGTGAAACGGAAGAGGGAAGGAGTCTTCAAATAGGGGATGAATCAAAGGTTGCAGCCGAGAATAATTCAAACTATATTACCATCAAGGGAGCGAAGCAAAACAACTTAAAAAATGTTGACACAATCATTCCCAAAAACAAAATTACTGTGATTACCGGGGTCAGCGGAAGCGGGAAATCCAGCCTGGCCTTTGATACCCTCTATGCCGAAAGCCAGAGACGGTTTATGGACAGCATGTCCACTACAGGAAGGATGGCCTTCGAACAGCTTGGAAAACCGGAAGTTGAGCAGATATCAGGCCTCCCCCCGGCGATAGCGATAGAGCAGAAAACCATCAGCCGGAATCCAAGGTCTACGGTAGGTACCATCACAGATATCTATGATTATTTGCGGCTGCTGTTTTCAAGAATAGGAACAAGGCATTGCCCGGATTGCGGAAGAGCCTTAAGACCTCTAAGCAAGGAGGAAATCGCTGCCGCACTTACAGAATTAAAGCCAGAAACAAGGTTTGACATCAGAGCTTTTAATTCAGATACTCCCATCGGTATTTTTACGACACCGGGAATCAGTGTTCCGAATAAGGAGAAAAGCAAATTCTCTCATAGTGTCAAAGAGGCTGTCCAACAAGGGCTTGAGCTTGGGAATGGAGCCATCCTTGTAACCATAGAAGGGAAAGAAGCATTTCTGCTTCAAACTAGAGACCTGTGCTATCACTGTTCCAGGATTTTCTTTGAGCTTACTGCATCCACCTTCAGCTTCAACAATCCGGAGGGGATGTGCCCCGACTGTAACGGTATTGGTTTAAAGCTCAGCATAGACCCGGAGTTAATTATCTCCAACCCGGAGCGATCCATTCTTGATGAAGCCTCCCCATGGTGGGGGAACCTGAGAAAGCATCGTCAGAAACCCAACGCCAACTGGATGCGGGGAGAAGTTCTGGCGCTGGCGGAGGAGATGAAGGTGGATCTGGAACTGCCCTGGAATCAGCTGCCTGAGGACTTCAGGCAGCAGGCGCTGTATGGCTCCAATGGGAGAGAATTATGCTTTGAGTACGAGAATACCAATGGAAGAAGAGGGGAAATTGTTCGCCCGGCAGAAGGGGCTTATAACCATATTTCCAGACTCTTTAAAGAGAATAATGGGGGGACAGCAGAGCGGATTGTATCAGCTTTTATGCGCGAGAAAGAATGCCCAACCTGCAAAGGCGAGCGTCTGGCGGCGGAAGGACGTCTTGTAACCATTGGAAACACAAGGTTTCCGGAAACGGTTGGAATGACCATAGAAGACTTGAAGAAATGGATAACGGATTTGCCTTCCAAGCTCACAAATCAGCAATATCAGATAGCTGCACAGGTATTGAGTGAATTAAATAAGAGATTGCAGGCTCTAACGGATGTAGGTGTACAGTATCTGACACTGAATCGTGCCGCGCCAACACTATCCGGTGGAGAGGCACAGAGACTTAGGCTTGCTACACAGCTTGGATGCGGCCTGACAAATCTTTTATATATCCTCGATGAGCCATCCATTGGGTTGCATCCAAGGGATCACTATCAGTTGGTTGAAACCATGAAAGGCCTTAGAGATGCAGGGAATACAGTGGTTGTAGTAGAACATGATGCGGATACCATGCTGGCGGCAGACCGGATTATTGATGTTGGGCCGGGGGCAGGAGAATATGGGGGAAGCATTATTGCCGAAGGCACCCCGGAGGAAGTCATGGACAACCCTGTGTCGGACACCGGGAAGTATCTCAGGGGTGTCAAGAAGGTAGGAAACCCGGAACGAATGCCAAGAAAACCTGAAAAGTGGATCAAGTTAAGGGGTGCAAGGCTTAATAACCTGAAGAATATCGATGTGGATTTTCCCCTTGGGGTTTTCACCTGCGTAACAGGAGTCAGTGGTTCGGGTAAGAGCAGCCTGGTTTCAAAGACCCTTTATCCGGCAATGGCAAGGCACTTGAATCTGTCAGAAGATGCTCCGGGTCCTTTTGACTATATAGAAGGCATTGAGATGATTGATAAGGTGATCAACATCACCCAGATGCCCATCGGAAGGACGCCGCGCTCCAATCCGGCTACCTATACGGGCGTCTTTGATGATATCCGGGATGTATTTGCAGCCACCGAAGAAGCTAAAAAGAGGAAGTACAAGCAAAACCGGTTCAGCTTCAACAGTAAGGAAGGGCGTTGCGAGGCTTGCGGCGGAGAGGGAAGAAAGTGCATCGAAATGCATTTCATGCCGGATGTCTGGGTGGAGTGTTCACAATGCCATGGTAAGCGATTCAATCCGGAAGCCTTGGAGATCAGGGTGGAGGGCAGGACTATTGCAGATGTTCTTGAAATGGATGTGAAGGAAGCATTAGAGTTCTTTCAAGGGAATTCGAAAATTGAAAAGGTGCTTCAGACCCTGCATGATGTCGGACTGGATTATATAAGGCTCGGGCAAAGCGCTCTAACGCTGTCCGGAGGGGAAGCCCAGAGAATTAAACTGGCAAAAGAGTTGAGCCGTGATGATACGGGAAGAACCCTGTATATTCTGGATGAACCGACTACAGGATTGCATTTTGAAGATGTTCAGAATCTTCTGAAGGTGATCCACCGCATTACCGATGCTGGAAATACGGTCATCGTCATTGAACACAATTCGGATATGATCAGTAATGCAGATTGGATTATTGATATAGGGCCTGAAGGCGGATGTCAGGGGGGATATGTGGTAGCACAGGGGACGCCTAAGGAAGTTGCAGCATGTGAACAAGGCTATACGGGAAAATATTTGAGGAAGCATCTTTAGTGTCACGATACGAAAAATAAGAAGGAATTCTCAAGCATTGCTAGAGAATTCCTTTTTTAATGGCACACATTTACTAAAGACAAAAAGCCTCTAAACAATTTACTCCAAGCCCTTCTCTTAAAATAGGGGTTTCCAACACTTGACATCGGGTATGATGTTTTCTATAATAAATTTGAACGCCGTACAAAACGGTGTTCAAGGATTTGGAGGATTACAGAATGAACGAAGAACAAAGTATAAAAAAGACCATTCTTGATGTTACGCTTAAATTCCTGAGACAAGGGAATATCGATAAGATTTCCATCAGGAAAATTGCGAAGGAAGCGGGCGTTGCTATTGGAAATATCAACTACCATTTTCAAACCAAGGACAATCTTATTAAGATGGCGGTCAATATACTCGTGAAGGAGGAAATTGACACAAGGACAATTCCTGAAGATATCGAAAAGATGCAGCCGGTAGATATTTTAAGACATTATGTAAAAGCAACAGCCGGGTTTTTGGTGAAAAATCCTTTGATTGCAAAGAACTCGATCCTGAATGACCTCATTCATGGAGGCGAAACGACAAACAGCGAGCAGACAGCGACGGCTTACCTGCCTCTCTTGGAAAAGGTTTTTAACAGGAACAATCCCAAAGAGCATTATATTCTTCTCGAGCAGTTACTTGGAACCCTTCAGGTGATTTTTTTAAGATCAAATCAGTTGCAAAAGTATTCTGGCCTGGATATATACAATGATGCGCAAAGAGACGAGCTGATCGATCAACTGATCGACAACCTTGTTGGAAAGGGGACTGTTTAGAATGGGTATTTTGAATGGGCATACTCCTCCTGTCAGGGATATTGGCGGCAAGGTGAAAGAGGGCAGCATTGCAGTGATTGAGGAGATTTCTTTGAGTGGAATCAAGCAGTATATCTATATCAGGGGTCATTCCATCAAGAAACCGGTTTTACTGTTTTTGCACGGAGGTCCCGGTGGACCCGAGGTGGGGGTGCTCCGGCGTTTTAATTCTGCACTGGAAGAACATTTTGTTGTAGTTCAGTGGGATCAAAGAGGAGCAGGAAGATCCTACAACCCTGATATTCCAGCCGGGTCCATGACTTCGAAGCAGATCGTACAGGATGCTTGTGAGTTGATTCAGATGCTGAAAAAACGATTCGAAAAGGAAAAGGTCTTTGTTATGGGGCATTCCTTTGGGACTATTTTCGGTTTGCTGCTGGCGCAACAATATCCGGAGCACATTGAAGCTTATATCGGGGTGAGCCAGGTTGTGAACCGGAAGGAAGAAGAAATCAAGTCCTATGAGTTCGTATTCAATAAGGCACAAACGGAGAACAACAAAAAGGCGATAAAACAATTGGAAATGGTCGGCTTCCCGAAGAATGGCTGTTATAAAAATGTTGAGGATTTAGTGGTTCAAAGAAAATGGCTGGGGAATTTTGGCGGAGTGACAAAAAATTTAAAAGACTTGACCCGGTGGTATTTATCAAACCTTTTCACCCCGGAATATCCATTGAGCGTTAAACTTAAGCCAATGGAGGGAATGAAGTTTTCCATGAAATATTTATGGAATCAACTCATGGATACAAACTTTCTAGCATTGGATGCAGAACTCAAAGTACCCGCCCTTTTCTGTATGGGCAGGCATGACCGGATCACGTGGCTGGAATTGGTGGAGGAATACTGCAATAAGCTGAAAGCACCACAAAAAGAGGTAGTTGTATTTGAAAACTCGGGACATATGCCCAACTCCGAAGAGGCTGAAAAGTTCAACGAATTATTGATTAACCGATTGAAGGCTATCAATGAATACCCAAAAGATTTAGTTTAACTTTTTTACTTTATATTCCGGATACTTAACTTCTATACTATTGTTGTGAAACAGCTTTGAATACTCTATTTGTTTTTCCTTTAATTGACTGATGCTATCTACTCCGTAGTCGTTTGGGTCTAATCCTTTGAGAATAGAATAATACCCCTTAGGCTCGATGGGGGTGCTTATTGGAATAACTCTATTGTTTGGCTCATACTCAAGTATATAATAACCTCCTGTGGGATCTAATAAGATCCAGCGATCCTTTAAACAGATTTCTAAAAATACATGTCCGCTGAAGGTTTTTGTTTTCTCCGGATAATCGTAGGACCACTGAATGCCTGTAGCATCAACCATTACTACAGGAAAGGCATATTTTCTAAGAATACTGCCAACGACAATGGCATGATCATGGCAGCCGGTAAGCTCCATCTTTTCTATGATTTCATTTACATTGAGCTTACCGACAAACTTTCCTCCGGCAGAAACATTTTTAAAGTTCTTATGCTTCCATGAAAATACTTTTTGAATATCGGAGAATTCTTTTGACTTAATATTCAGCAATCTATCAATGGCATTAAAGTTTTCTTCGGATATTTCCGTTAATTTTCCTGAAATTAAATACTTCGTTGGGTTTTGATAATCGACTGCTGCAGGATCTCCCTTAACTTTCTCAGGTGGTTCAGCTTTCCTTTCTTTTGCAGAAGCGGCTTTCACATCAGTATTTTTTTGAGTGGATTCATCGGCTGCTTTAGGAGCCCTATCCTCAAATTTAGAAGCGTTTATTTCTTGATTATTCGAAGTAAGATCCTGCCCGCGACCTTCTACATTACATGACATTAAAACTAAACTCATAATACACAAGCAAATCATCATGGAAAACAAAGAATAAGTCTTTTGGTTCAACCCTAATAAATTCATCATGGATTTTTCCCCCTTTAAATCATCTGCCTTTTATGCCACTGAATTCAGAAGTATTTAATTTGAGTTTTGTTGGTTCTTAAACCCTTCAGTGTTTATGCTGCATGTTGAGTTCTTCGAAGTTGTCTATAGTTCAATATTATCTTCCTGATGAAAAAACTCGTAAATGAATATAATGTAGATCTGCGTTTAACTTCATCGACGTTTTAAGTCAAGATGATGCCTCGCTACGGTGAAACAGTCTGATGGAGATATACATAACCTACCTTATTTTAACACAATTGACATTATGTAACAATGAGACAATAACTATTCTTAGCAAGAATGCTATTCTATGTAAAAACGGGCTATAACAAAGAAATGCTCATACGAATGTCAATTTCAAAAAAAACTTTGTTGGCATTGATCCTAAAGCTGCTTACCAACAAAAAAGACTCCGTACTTATCAAATAAGTACGAAGCCAATTTCGTTGCGTATAGATTCGTTTTTCTACCTACTTCTTTTTTGTAATCGCAAGCATCGGGGTATACTCTTCCTTAAACAGCCCTGCAATTACTGCCGGGTCATTGGCAATTAGTAATCTTACTTGGTCCTCGTTTTCAACTTCGACTACTCCCAAGCCGTACCCGCCTTTGGGATCAAATACCGGCCCGAAGACGATGGCGATTCCTTGCTCGGCCTTATCTGTCCAATAAGCAATATGCCGGGACATGATATTGCGCTCTTTTTCCGTCATGTCCTGCTGAAAGGTTGGTCTTGTTGAGATGGCATAGAGTACGAAGTGTTTCTTTTCTGCCTGATTTTCTGACATCGTCATTCCTCCTGAAATTTTATTCATCAATTTGAGCTGCTGGTATTATTTCATGCTATGAACACCGATTCTATTGCCTTCGGTATCAATAAACATGCCTGCATATCCGGCCATATCTGAAATCAGGGTCTTGGGCATAACCACATTTCCGCCAGCTTTATTTACTTTTTCCAGTACGATATTCAGGTCTTCTCCTCCGTTCAGGTAAATCAGGACACCTTCCGCACAGGGCTTATAAAACGGGCTTTGGACTAATGCACCTGAGTTGTACTGATCTTCGGAAGGGAAAAAGGCGTAAAGCATATCTTCTAGAGGCATGTCCTGGAAAGAGATATCCAGAATCGCGGAGTAAAACTTTTTTGCTCTTTCCATATCCAGTACAGGAATTTCAACCCAGTTTAATAAATGTTTCATTTACAACACTCCTTACATAATTTATGTTTTTATTCTACAATGTGCATGTAAGGTTGTATTGTAAAAATGGGAAGAGATCACTCATTAAAGAAAATGCTCCCAAGCTTATTGCTTTGACTTACATATTCACCGGGAGTAAAGCCGGTAAACTTCTTAAACTCCTTGATATAATGGGATTGATCATAATAAAGATTGTACAGGGTATCTTCGCTAAACCTGTTGAGATTGATTTTCTTATAAACTTCGTTGAAGCGGACAATGCAGGAAAACTCTTTCGGGCTGATTCCCAGGTTTTCAGTAAATTTACTGACCAGGTATCTGCGCGAATAGCCCATTTCTTCACTTAGCTCGGTAATGCTTATCAAGCCTTCTCGCGATATGATTTTATTGATGGCATATTCCGTCACAGGGTCGGATCTTTGAATGGAAACCATCTGCTGATATAGAAATTCCTGAACAAAAAGAACTTTCTTATCCACATCCATGATTTCCGCAACCCTTTCCTGCAGTTCCTTCCCGAGTTTGTTGAATACATCGGAGGCATTATGGATCTGCCCTGCGAGTTCTCTGAGCGGGAAATTGAAAAACTTGTATATCCCGAAAGGCTTAAATGTGACGCAGACATTGCCATAATCCATATCACATTCGATGAGGGCTGCCTGGGTATGAAGGCCAATAAAAAAGCAGGAAGATTCTTTATGCTCTCTAAAAGTCTTGCCTATTATACTTCGCATGTTATTCCGGTATGGAATAACCAACTTCATTTCGCCGGTGGGAGCAATGAGACTGAAGTCGTTTCTGGAGATGCCGGATTTGCATTCAAACACAAAAATCCTACTGATATAAGGCTGGAGAAACTTATTCGGGGCATAGGTTTTATAAAAAATATTGTTCGTCATATCAACACCCCTCCGAGTTTGTCTTTACATTTAAACATATTTTATCATATTTTGGCACTTTACATAAGATAGAATATATTATCTGCCTTTTTTGCCGCTAACCTCAGATATGTCTAATTTCAGCATGGCTGTATGCTTCAGTCCCTCAGCGCTTTTAGAGATTCTCTCTTCAAAAATACCGGGGTTTTCCTCCAAATGATTCAGAATCACTTTCATACAAGCAATCTTTTCATCCAAGTCCTCAACAAAAGAGATATTACCAAATAAAATAACGGAACGGTAGGCATGTGCGCATTCATTCATGATATACCCTTGATCCTCAAGAACCGTAACACATACATTCGGATTGCTTTTTAGAAAGTCAATCTTCAGCCCGCTTGGCCCGGTATGGAAGTATAATGCGTGGTTTGTTTTGTCATAACCATAGCTTAGTGTTACCGCATAGGGCTCATTGTCTCTGCACATTGAGATTACAGCATATTTGCCCTGGAATAGAATCTCATCAATTTCATTTTCATCGGTGATTTGTCGGTCCTGTCTTCTCATATGATATTTATTCATGGGTACACTCCTTTGCATCGATAGTGTTTTTTAATGATTACATCAAACTTGTTATAAAACTCACAAGCTGAATCGTAAATAGGTTTGCCAATGTGGTAATAAAAATTACTTCAGTGGCTTATTCAGTAACCAACTGTTCTATCATCTATTACCGGTTCCGTTAACTTTGTGTAACGTTTCATTATCAATAAGATCTCTAATAGATCTAAGTACTGAATCATGAAGTGCCAGGTCTCTGCCGTATTGGAGATTGAACTCATAATCAAAATCGGAAGGATTTTTCCCTTGATTATGCTGAATAATCGTTTCCATTTTATCCAGCGCTTTAGCCAATTTGGCTTCTTTACTCTCTCCGGCAACATATTCCTTCCATAGGGATAAAAACTTACTTTGGCTATGCTCAGAGAGCGATGATAGTAATTTCAGAAGAGCACTTTTTTCCCTAGGAAGCTTGTCTTTCTGGTTTGTTTCTATTTTAGCGGAGACATCGCCCTCATAAGCTTCACCCAAATCATGAATCAAGCACATCTGTATGACCTTATGAATGTTAGTCTCAGGAAAATGGTCTTCCAGAACAAATGCAAACAAGCATAATCTCCAGGAGTGCTCAGCAACGCTTTCCTGCCTGCCTTGACTTGTCCATGCAGTCCTGGTAATATCTTTTAACCGCTCAAGTTCCTTAATGAAAGAGATCATGCCGGTATAATCACTCACTATATTTTTACCTCCGATAAATTCTACATAGAAGTAATGAATCTTGCCAAAAGGTATAAAGCTATAAGTAAGCTGCCGCCTATCAATGATATATAGCTTGGAACAACTTTCCTGCTGAATTTTATCGCTCCGAAGATTCCGATAATAACGCCGGCAATGCCTGCACCAACCCAATAAACCTCTGCAACCCACTCCTGAAATTTAGTAAGAATAGAACTTAGATATAAAACCCAGAAAGTAACTTGAAGCAGGACCGCTATCAGTGTAACAAGCCTTAATATCCTGCTGCTGAACGTACCTTGCTGAAGCTGATCGTAGGATTTCCATTTTAAAGTGACTCCAATCGATCTACATCCAATGATCGCTGCCGAAGCAATAAAAATTGTAAAAATCAAAACAACGCCAATTAACATAATGTCTCCTGCTATAATAACCTTTCATAAATACAGTCGAAATACTTGAATTCCAGATCAAGGTTGCAATCCAAGCCTGTAGAGAAAGAGCGGTTCCCGATTTGGGCGGTAGCATCTTCCAGTGAGATTTCTTCGCGCAAATATGAACAGGCTGCTTGCCATAAACTTAAAGTATCAATAATGGCCTTATCAAATAAATCCATGAAGGAAGCAGTACTTTCCTTGGAGTCGTCCCAGGGAAGATGCCAGGAAGAGTGTTTATGATTCAAGTAGTCCAGATCATCTCGAACTTTTCTCGGGTAAATGGTGCTTGTAAAGGCACCCGGGGCGGCAATACGATTCTCTACTTGGGAAAGCAGCTTTTTCTTACTTCCGTATTTATCCCTGAGAACAGCAAATATTCTTTTCATATCATGGATGGCTGTGATCACTTGATTGGTGCTGATGTCAATCCCATAGACGGTTGGCAGCAGCTGGTGATACATCCTGGCAATTTTGGCTTCTTCTGATCGGCTCAGGTGGATCAGCTCCGTAGCTTTCAAATCATAGATATTCAGACCAAGATCTCTTTCGACCATCAGCACATCGACAGCAGTTTCGAACATCCTGTGGTAGTAGTTATACTTTTTCGTTGGAGGATCTCCCTTCCGGACAAACCCAGTAACATAGAAAACATAAGGATGTGCGGCACAATCCAACGCATAATGGCAAAGGTAGCCGAACAAATAAGCGGAAAGCTGGTTCCTACCCGGATCCGGACAACTTTGGATATAGGATAATGCAGCAGCAAAAAAATCGGAGACCTTTTCGTTGTGAATGGTTTCTCCGGCTTCATCAATTTCCTTGCTGGAAAGCCAGGGCCAGACACGATAATAAAACAAAATATCCGGTCCTTGCGTACCCAGGTTGAAGATTTGACGGTTTTGAAGAATTGTTTCACGGATCGCGGGATTACCGGACTGTAAAAGGGCCTTTTGCCCGCATAGGTAATGGGTAAACAGGTTCGGCAAGGAGATACCCCATTTCTGTCTCATTCAAAGACTTAACATAAAATATACAAAACTAAGCTGTATTTATTCTACCATATACTATACAATGTTATTGTATATTTTACTAAATTGAGAGAATGTTTTTCCAAAACAAACGATATTTCAGGAGAGGACATGCATGTTAAAGAGTCTATCTTTACAGGAAAAAAGCTGGGTTTTCTATGATTGGGCAAATTCGGCGTATTCAGTGATTATTTCCGCTTCCATACTTCCGATCTTTTTCAAGTCTGTTGCAAAAACCGCAGGTGTGGGAGCGAATTTGGCCGATGCCTGGTGGGGTTATGGCACCTCCATCGCCACGCTGATTGTTGCTGTCCTGGCTCCAATCCTTGGCACCATCGGGGATTATCGCGGTATGAAAATGAAGTTTTTTCGAATATTCCTGATGCTCGGAATACTTTCAACAGCTTCCCTGACCCTGGCGTCTGACTGGGTTGTGCTTCTGATGCTTTATATTGCAACGTTTATCGGATTTGGCGGAGCCAACCTGTTCTATGATGCATTCCTCATCGATGTTACCACGGAGGACCGGATGGACCGTGTTTCAACTTTTGGGTTTGCCCTGGGATATATCGGTGGAAGCACCATTCCGTTTATTATTTCCATAGCATTGATTATGTTCGGTGAAAAGATAGGAATTTCAAAGCTGACAGCGACTAAACTGTCTTTCCTCCTTACAGCAGTTTGGTGGGCCGCTTTCAGCATTCCGATGCTGAAAAATGTGAAACAGGTGTATTTCATTGAGCACGATGCTCATCCTGTGATCAACAGCTTCAAACGCTTGCTGGCTACTTTCAGGAATATAAAGAAATACAAAAGTATTTTTATTTTTCTGCTTGCCTATTTCTTCTATATTGACGGTGTGAATACGATCATTCATATGGCTACAGTATATGGAGACAGTCTGGGGCTCAGCAGTTCAACCCTTATTCTGGCGATGCTGGTTACACAGATCGTAGCCTTCCCTTTTGCAATTATTTTCGGGAAGATTGCTGAAAAGGTCGGAAGCCAAAAAATGATCCTGGTGGGGATTGGAATTTATATTGTGATCTGTATCCTGGGATACCGCATGACCACCCCGGCAGAGTTTTGGGTACTGGCAATCCTTGTTGCTACCTCACAGGGCGGAATACAAGCGCTTTCCAGGTCCTATTACGGGAAGATGATCCCAAAGGAGAGTGCCAATGAATTCTTCGGCTTTTATGATATTTTCGGAAAATTTGCCGCTATTATGGGTCCTGCACTTTTCGGCATTTCAACCCAGTTGACAGGACAATCCCGCTATGGGGTATTGAGTGTTACAATTCTGTTTGTCATCGGCGGCGGAATACTGCTGCTGAACTCTTCTAAGGCACGATTTGCAGCTCGCGCAGCTAAAGAAACAATGTAAGAATACAATTTGTGAAATTCCCTTATGGTTATTATCTTATAAGACTGGTTTGTAAAATGGGTCAAAGCACAGTTGAATATGTCTATAAAGAAGAAGGTGGGTGCCTTCTTTTTTTGTTTGATCGTATAATCATGAATGAACAAAGAAATGAAAGACACTCTGTGTTCGAATAAGCACGTGATAAATATCATAAGGTCGTGTAATCAAAATTACATCCTCCCGGAAGGCAGTTTGGTATGATTTAACCATCAACAATCAATTTACATACCCGTTTTCGCGGGGAAAATTAGGAGGTCTAAAATTATGAAAATTACAAAGAATATGACTATCGGTGAATTGATAAGAACCTATCCTCAGACAGCAAGAGTTCTGATGAGCTTTGGGATGGGATGCGTCGGATGCCCTTCATCCCAGGGAGAAACACTGGAGGAGGCAGCCATGGTGCACGCCATGGACATTGACGAATTGATGAAAGCATTGAATGAAGCGGTTTAATAGAGAGGGTCTGGAGGAATAAAATATGAGTTTGTTTTTAGGGAAGATTCATCACTGGCTATACAATAAAATCTTATGGTTTGAGGAAGCTGAAAAAGAAATTATAAAACTAGCAGAGGATCAGGGATTGTCCATCGAAAAAGTTGTAGAAACCGTAAATGAAAAGTATGGAGAGCCAACAGGAAGAAAGCCTTTGGAAGAAATTATCGATACTTCGAATATCCATGGGTGGCTTCAGCAGAAGATTGCAAGTGCGGAGCTGAGACAGGCTATGTTGATTACCCGGATCCTAGGGGAAAAGCCGGAACTGAGAGAACCATTGGTTGGGATTTTTTCAGATCAGGGAACAAAAGCAGCCAGGGATGCTAGGGTGGATGCTGCCTCTCCGGATGAAATATTCAGGGCAATGAATGACTATCTGCTTGAAGGAATGCCCTGTGACAGGGTCAGTGAGTTAGTTGCGGATAATGAAAATGAGTATGCATGGAAAACAACCATGTGTCTGCATCAGCCTTATTGGGAAGAAGCCCAGGGGGATGTCCAAAACTTCTATGATCTCAGGGAGGCATGGATAAGCGCTTTTGTAAAAACAGTGAATCCAGAGTTTAAATATGAAAAATCAGCAAACGGTATCAATAGAATTATCAGGAAATAAGGAGAAGACTTCAATGAACTGTATCGATTTAATGGTAGAAGAACATGTCCATATCAAAAGAATGCTGGCAGTTATCCGGAAGTATTGCTACAAAATCCTCAAGGGAGAAAAAGTGCAGTATGAGGATTTCTTCAAAATCATTGATTTTGTTAGAAATTACGCGGATAAGCACCACCACGGCAAGGAAGAATCCATGCTGTTCAACCGGATGATGGAGGAGCTTGGTCCGACTGCTGAAAAGCTTGTAAGGCATGGCATGAATGTGGAGCATGACCTGGGAAGGCTTCACATGCAGGAACTGGAGGCAGCTGTAAAGCGCGTCCTTGATGGAGACGACGAAGCCCGGCTGGATGTGATCGCCAATGCTATTTCCTATACGCATCTCCTTCACCGGCATATTGCGAAAGAAGATGATGTTGTATATAAGTACGCTGAAAGAAGTCTCTCTAAAGAGACACTGGACAGGATCGATCTGGAAGGCGAGAAGTTTGAGAAGGATGCAAAGGCGGAAGGGATTCAGGACAGATACCTGGCGATGGTTGACGAATTCGAAGCCAAGGTGGGATCCTATTCTAATTGAGGAATGAATCATGACAGAGTTGAATAAGCAAGTAGTGAGCATACTGATTAAAGATCAAATAAGAATGATCACGGCATGTTTTGATGAGTACTATTTCATCATTTCCGAAGGGGTGATCAAACCCATACCGGAGAATGCAAGAGAATACAGGATCGGGGATGAGTTGCCTGTGAAGGGCAAAACCTACGAGTTTCCAGAGGATTTTGACATTGTGGATCTGCATTTCAAACTTGCTGCAAGGATTAGAGCCGCGAGACTTTATGATATTGTGCCGGTGGGAGAGTATACCTTTGACAATATGCCGGTTGTGAACATGATGGGGTTTGGCATCAGGGTATCCTCACGGGAGGACTTTGTGGAATTTCAGGAAGACTTCAAAAAGTTTACCTTGAAGGAACGAGAGAAGCTTGCGGCTTTTGCAAATAAGTGGTTTGAGATCGCAAGATTCAGAGCTTTCGGATATCAATAAATTAAAGATGGGGACGGTTCAGCAAATTAATGAACCGTCCCCATCTTTATCCCAAATTTATTTTCGATTAATTATCTCTTCGCATCAGACTGAAGCTTTGAGCGGTTGGCCCAATATCCGGCTGACTAGCTAAAAACAAAGCGAGAGGGACCACGTCTTCAGGTTGCTTTTGCCATTCAATTTCTATCTTGTATGCTGCTTTAGTATCTGATTTCACATGATCGTCAATCGATGTTTGCACCGGCCCCGGAATTAGCTCATTTACACTGATTTTATGCTGCCAGAGTTCTTGTGCCAGAATTCGTGCCAGCATCCACAATCCGGCTTTTGAGCAGGAATAGGCTGAACTTCCGGCATTGCCGCGGTGTCCGAGTCCCGATCCTATGGTGATGATTTTCCCCGATCCGCGTTGTTTTAGGTAGGGGACTGCTGCATGTGCGCAGTAATAGGCGCCGAATAGATTTACTTCCATGGTTTTCTTCCAGTCCTCCGGGGAACTTGTTTCCACCGTTTCACGGTCATAATTTGCACCGGCATTGATAACTAAAATATCAATACCGCCAAAGGATTCAGCTGCTTTTTTAAATAAATGTTCTACGGACTCTAAAGAGGAGACATCTGTTTGAACAGCCACAGCTTTTTCACCCATAGAAGTTATTTCATCTGCAGTTGCTTCAATCTCCGCTGCTGTCCGTGCTGCACAAACAATATATGCGCCGGCTTTCGCATAGGCAAGAGCAATTGCTTTCCCGATTCCTCTTCCTGCACCGGTGACAACGGCGACTTTGCCTTTTAGTACTTTCTCAGTCTGATTCATGGAAGCTAGATCCTTTCTACAAGAATTGCTATATGAATATAAAATTCAAGTCTATAACTGTGTGGCTTAAGCTGTTTGTTTACTTCCCTTTCGTTTCAATCGGAAAATGAATATTATTCCTTTTATGGTCAGCCACAATAATAATCCTAACACAACCAGTACAGTAATGGGAAGCAGCACATTCCAGGGGAATGCTATCGGTGGAAGGTACGGACTTGCTAAAGCGTAGTACTTGAAAAAGAAAGGGGTTTCTACAGGAAGAGGTACCGTACCTAGAATATAGTTTTTTGTGAAGGTATCATTTCCTAACTCCTGCTCCATAAATGTAAGTAATTCTTTATTTCCAAGGGGTTTCTTGGGAAGCGCGTATTCCTGGTACAGTTTCTTTAGAAACCCGTCAATGTCCCGGTTCTGCTTTTGCAATTCCTTGTCAAACAGGTAGGCCACAACAGCCCCTTTATCATACATCAATCGGCCATACTCCGAGAAATCACCCTTTTCCGTTGAGATAGCCACGAGACTGACCTCATCCTTGTATTTGCTTCCATAATAACGGGCGTAAATATTATATTTAATCGTATTTTCAAAGTCCTGCTGCGAGATGATGTCTAACTTTTTCAGTACCTGATATTTTTTATAGTCTGCAAACCCTTCCCAGAACCAGGACCAGTTATCAGCAATGTTGAATTCTTCAGGCATCCAGAGATGAAAACATTCATGGGCAAAATGATCCAGGACGCGTGCCTTTAGTTGTCCCTGATTGTTTCTGTTAAACCCTGCGAATTCATTAATGATGTTGTTGGTCTTTACCTGCGCGCCGGAATAGCGGGAAAAAGCATTACCCTCTTTTCCCTGGTTAATGACGATTAATACCTTGGAATGAGATACTTTGCCAAAGGCTGTATAGAAATCTTGGAGTATTCGCATGATATCTCCCAAAAGCGGCTTGATATCAAATCTTAGAGCCTTATCAGCAGCAATGATAAACTCACTGCCGCCAACTTCAAAACTATGTTTTTCATATTCACCGGCATGAATCAAAGCCTCGTGGTAGTCTTCTACCATGATGAACCCATCATTGCTTAAAGGGTAAGTAGTGATGGGTTCCCAACCATTGGGAAGGCTGCTGAATTTCACTTTAAAAGCATCGTTCTCATCAAGACGCTGATCTTGCTCGTCATATAATTCAACAGCAAAATTGTCTCCGGGAATATGTAAATAGGTGGAGGCTAGGGTAACCAGATGAAAATCATGCTTTATCGCATTGGGATGCAGCTCGTATTTCAGAATGATATTTGGTTGGCGGTCTGCATTCAGTAAGTATACATTTCCTGAATGTTCGGAGGCGATCTCCTTCCCCTCTTGAGTCAGTGCCCTGAAGCCGGAGATGCGGTCCGACAGGCGATCTACCCCGGCACAGGAATCCGGGAACACCACTTTTATTTTATCCCGGTGAAGGTTGCTGATTTCAGCTTGAACTTCAAAATAGTCGCCCTTAGGAGCCACGATGTATTTGACTTCAGCGCCGGAGTCTGTACTCTGACCCTTCAAGCCTTCCCCATGGGCAAAACAAATACCCATAAGAATTACAGATAACAAAACGAATATCATTGTTGCTTTTTTCATTAAAGTCCTCCCGTAGATGCCGGTTTTTGAACAGAGCCTAAAGGATTGATGCCACAGAGGCTATCAATCCTTTAGGCTTATAAAGACGCAACTAAATATCATCCATTGAGTGTTTGGGTCACTGTTTCTGAAACGTTTGAAAGTTCTTCACCGTGAGCTTCCTGACGGGTAGCACAGTATGGGCATACGGACCATGTATCCTCCAGGACCTGTTTGCAGTTGGAGCAAACGGTTCTGTTCATTGTACCGCAGTAGGGGCAGGCGATGAAGCTTTTATCCAGTGCCTGTTCGCAGCTGATGCATTTTTTATACTCAGGCCTAACAGTGAGGTAGACGAGCAGACCGATAACATTTGTTGCCAGCGTCAGTATGGACCATAAGGGAGCCTTGAAGTCTCTGGAAGAGGCATCCATAAAAACCCAAAGCGGAAGTGACAGCCAGAATAAGATGAAGAATAGAATGAGGATTTTACCGATAGTATCGCGGAGAACATACAAAGGATCGGAATTGTGCTGCTCATAGAAATAGCTTCCATCGAAAATTGTATATAAATTAAGCCCTTTTGATCCGATATAAGCGTATTGCATATCATAGCTGCTATTGTAGCTGTTGTTAAAATCAATTTTTATATTCTTCTTAATTCCATCAACAGTTCTTTCAACCTCATAGGAATCATTACGGTTGGATGGAAGCTTCACTCCGAGCTGGCTTGAGAATTCCTTAAGCTTGAAAGTGTTATCCGGATTATTTACATTGAGGATATACCTGATTTCTTTATTGTCATCCAGGATAAACGCGTCATTGGAGAAGGAATGCTTTTCATCTGTGGAAACCGCTACGAGGAACCTGTCATTCTGAGGCATGAAGCCCTGGTTCAAGGAAAAGAGTACCTTGCCCGATGCGTCCGTGATGATCACATTGGCTTTCCCGCCGGGATAAAGCTTGGCGTACGAGGAGGCAAGGGTTTTAACTTCTTCACTGATGCCGTTAAACTCAATCGATGCGTTCATGGCCTTGAAGAGCCCGTCCTTTTGTTGGAGGTATGCATGATCCTTCTGTGAGATAAAACCCGAAAGAATCACTCCGGTAATTACGAGAATGACAATGATGGAGACACAGATAGCAATTCCTCTTTGTATCATTTTCATCCTTTTTTTAAAAGTTGTCGACATATCAGTTCATTCCTTTCGTAGACTTTTTTAAGAAATACTTCATTATTGGGAGACAAAACAGCAGCAGGATCCCGAATTCAAGGATCAATTTCAGATATTTTCCGGTTATGCCATTCAGCCCATTCACGCTAAAGTCAAAGAGCAGACAGGGGATACTGATCATGGCGATGAGGTAAGCTGCAGCTACCAGATAGGATCCTTGACGCTTTTTTCTTGCCTGCTCAAGCTGGGCAGATTTCTTGACGATCTGGGGTTTGACAACCCGGAGGTAAGTTTCGACAGGCATGAATTCATTCTCAGGTATTTCTTGATACATCGATTGATAGGCTTCTTGCATTTCTTTTTCATCAAAATTCATAATGGCGGTCACCTCCGTTTTGATTTGAAATAAGCTTTTTGAGCTTATCCATTGCGTTGTGCAGCTTCCATTTCACTGTTTTGGATGTCATCCCCATGATCTGGCCGATATCCTCGTAACTCAGTTCGTTCAAATATCTCAATGCGATTAACGATTTCATCTCAGGCGGCAAATTCCCCATTACTCTTGAAAGCTCTTCCATATCAAGCTTGCGGCTCACTTCTGTGTGGACGTGGTCATCTGTAGCCAGGCTGTGAAAGTAGTTCTCAAGAGGTTCATTCAGCTGCAAGGAGAACTTGCGGACATGGTCAATATAAGTGTTGTAAGCGATTCTGAAAAGCCAGGTAGAAAACTTTGCGCCGAACAAGGCTTTATACTTATCAATATTCTTAATCAGCTTGACTACAGTTTCATGGGTCAGGTCCTGACTTATATGTACATCCTTGCATAAACTGTAGAAGTATCTGTTAAGCGGCATATAATAAAGAGAAATGATCTCCTCTAAAGCTTTCCTATCGCCCTTTTTGCATCGGCTGATCAGTTGCTGCTCATTCAATGTTTCACCACCTTTTTCCACGTCCATTATATAAAACGTTACTTTAAATGAAAAGTTGTTGCATATTTGAAAAAAGTTGAAAAAACTCTCTTGACCTTCCAGCTGCAGGAAGGTTTAGAATGATACTGCGCCGGCGGTATTATTTTGTCAAATCAGCCAGATCGGGCTGATATAAGTGTTATCATGAAGTATTTTGAAAGGAGAATAACGATGCTTGAAGATATACAATCGAAAAATCTGGTGAAAACCTTCCTCAGCTATTCAATCCCCTGTATCATCGGGATGCTGCTGACCTCCTGCATCACGATCGTAGATGGCCTGTTTATCGGATGGAAGCTCGGAGAAAAAGGTCTTGCAGCGGTTAATCTTACTTTACCGGTTCTATTCTTACTGCTTGCAGTAACAATCATGGTAGGGGTAGGCGGAGTTACGCTGGGGGCGCAGTGTCTGGGGGCCAAAGATTCAAAGAAAGCCAACCAGCATTTTACTTTCAGCGTGATCGTGAATGCAGCTGCAATTACAGTCATGGCTCTCGTTCTGATCCTGTTTCAGGACCGGATCATTTCCATGCTGAATGCCAAAGGTGAGATGTTTGGTTATGTGAAGAGTTTTCTTGGAACCATGGCTTACTTCTATGTATTTATGATGGTGAACAATACGTTTTCAATGTTTATCAGGAGCG
Organism: Clostridia bacterium; assembly: GCA_026418695.1. GTDB lineage: Bacteria > Bacillota > Clostridia > Acetivibrionales > JAFADI01 > SKW158. Next base: position 1,707 of record JAOAAU010000114.1, on the reverse strand, counting down.
AAGGCAAGCCGCAGCTGTCCCTGATGTTTGGGATTGCAGGCAACATCCTCAATGTTATTTTAGATTATATATTCATCATGAAACTGGATTTCGGGATGAAAGGAGCAGCTTTTGCATCGGGGATTTCAGTGCTGATCCCCTTCCTGTTTGGAATTCTGTACTTTACATCAAAAAAATCAGTATATAAGTTCACGAAGATAAAGTTTGAAATGCAGAACCTGAAAACAATTTTATTCTTCGGCTCTGCAGAATTTGTGGCACAGGTTTCCTCATCGATCACTGTATTCGCTTTCAACTGGATATTGCTCAAACGAATGGGAGTCAATGGGGTTGCGGCCATGACCATCGTAGGGTACATTTCCTTCATTCAGAACATGATTCTGACAGGAATTGCAATTGGAATACACCCTATTATCAGCTATAGTTTCGGAGCAAAGAACCGGGATACCATCCTCAATTTATTTTCAATAGCAGTCAAAGCGGTTTTGACGGTAGGTATAGCGGTGTTCGCGGTATCTTTTATCGCAGCGGATCCGATCGTAAGGATCTTTGCCAAGGACAATCTTCAACTCGTTGAAACGGCAAAGGATGGACTTAAGTTATACGCTGTCGCATTCCTGTTAAACGGCTACAACATCATTGCAGCCGCATATTTTACTTCTCTTGGAGAAGCAAAAGCGGCAGCCATCATTTCCACCCTGCGCAGTTTGGTCCTGGTGATTGGATTTGTCGTGGTACTTCCGTATCTGCTGGGGAATACCGGGATATGGCTGACTGCGCCAATGACGGAGATTACCACTTTTGTGGTTGCTTACATCTTTATCAGCAAATCGAAGGCGAAACTGCTTCTCAGTGAGACGGGCCAGAGTTTACCGGCATAAGAAGACAGGTAAGGAATCAAAGAGGGGGACGGTTCCTGTGATACCAAAAGGGTGTCACAGGAACCGTCCCCCTCTTTCTTCTATGTCTTCTTTAAACTATCAAAATCAGACAACAGCGCTGGCTCTACGTAATATTTATGAGAAAAACAAGATACCTCAGGAGAGATAAATTTTGAACTTAATATAAAGGAGTATCAGTGGTTATGGAGACAGCTTTGGAGAAAGTGGTTTCAATCAAGGATTTAAGAATGAGCTATGGCAATCAGGAGGTTTTAAAAGGAATCAACCTGGAAGTAGAGCAGGGCCAAATCATAGGCTATATCGGACCCAATGGAGCAGGAAAAAGCACCACCATCAAAATCCTTCTGGGAATCATCGACGGTTTTACGGGTGAAGTTCGCGTATGCGGGGAGGATATCTCAAAAGGAGCTATAGAATATAAGAAAAGAATCGGGTATGTACCTGAGACGGCAGAGGTCTATGACAGCCTCACCGCGCAGGAATACCTGACCTTTATCGGAGAAATCTATGGCATGGATTTTGATACCGTGGACAGAAAGGCGAAAAAGCTGATGAACTTGTTTGGAATAGAGGATGTTTATCATTCGAGAATTTCATCCTACTCCAAGGGGATGCGGCAAAAGGTACTGATCATTTCCAGCCTGATCCATAATCCGGACATCCTTTTCTTTGATGAACCGTTGAGCGGCCTGGATGCCAACAGTGTGATGATCTTCAAGGAAATCATGACGGAGCTGGCGGCAGAAGGCAAAACCATCTTTTATTCCTCCCATATCATGGACGTAGTAGAAAAAATCAGCAGCAG
>JAOAAU010000111.1 GCA_026418695.1 Clostridia bacterium | reverse complement strand
TCTCAAATTATATTTGAAAATTTGTTAGCTCATTTACTAAACTTACTGACTTGTTAAAGTTCGCAAGTTACTCAATAAAAATTTTACGAGTTCCTTTTCGTCACTATTTCACACTGTTTACTTTTCAAAGTCCATTTGCTTTGCCGTTCCGCTCAGCGGAGCAGCTTTTATATATTACCACGCTGCCTTTACCTTGTCAACACTTTTTTTCTTGACTCTTTCTTCCAGCGCTCTCACTCACAGCCTTTGCTGTTTGTATTCGCGCCGTCAGCAGCGACAGCTTTTATATTATATCACCGGGATTATTTTAATGTCAAGGTTTGATTATCAGCCTAAAAACATATTATATTCTTCAAAAATGCTGTATATTTTTAATTAACTTTCAATAGATAAAGTATATTTATATTTTCTCTTGATTATGCATATATGCTTCGATCGTATGAACAATTCTAATTCAGCTATACAATTCCCAAGTCTTTTAGCCTTTTAATATCTTCAATATAAGTTTCCTTCAAGCTTTGATTATAAATAACACTTGCAGGATGATACAGCGGATATAGCTTATACTCATTCTCCAATAGAGAGAGTCTTTGAATCGCACCGTGAACAGCGCCGATGCTGATGCCATTGTCTTCTGTAACAGCTTTTAGGGGAACATTTCCTAAGGTTATCACCGTCTCAGGCTTTATTATACTGATTTCTCTATGAAGATAGGGTATGTTCCTTTTTATCTCTTCAGTAGTTGCCGGCCTGTTGATGATACGACCTGTATCTTGATTGATCTTTGACAATCTGTACTTGATGGCGTTTGTAATATAGATGCTTTGACGGTCAAGGCCAAGAATATCAAGAAATTCATTCAGGTTTTTGCCCGCCATCCCGACGAAAGGGCGTGATAACTTCACTTCATCTTTTCCGGGGGCCTCCCCTATAAGTAGAATTTTTGTGTCCGCATTGCCTTCACCCAGAACTATTTCTTCGCCTTTAAATTCAATTTGATATTCGCTATATAATTTATCAAGCAGGTCTCGCTTTTGCATCGTTTCTCCTTGAATGTTTAATCTTAAATTCAATTTAGTATATACACCGCTGACTTACATTCAGAGAAACCATGTAAATAAGGAACATATCATTTTAATCCATCAGCAGGTATTAGAAATGGTTCTCCATTTTAATTTCTTCCAGTTTCTCTGCTACTTTTTTAAAGTCTTCCCACATGGGGATTTTTTTCGACTCATCTCTTAACAAGGCAGCCGGATGAAAGGTGGGCATAATCCAGTAGCCTTTTCGCTCAATCCATTGTCCCCTGATTTGTGTTATTTTAGCATTCTTATCAATAATGTATTTCATTGCAGTAGCACCAAGGCATACGATAATCTTGGGTTTAATCAATGCTACTTGATTCCTTAAGAAAGGAAGGCATTTCTCAGCTTCCTCGTCAAAAGGCGCACGATTCCCAGGTGGACGGCACTTTACGATATTTGCTATATAGTAATCCTCATTTTTTATCATTAACGCGTCCAGGAGGAGATCCAAAAGTTTTCCTGCAGGGCCTACAAAAGGCAGGCCTTTCATATCCTCCTGCTCACCGGGCCCTTCCCCGATCATCATCATAGGCGCCTCGATATTCCCCCTGCCAATGACAATATTGGTTCTAGTATTCCCCAAGTTACACTTTTTACAACCTGTACACGCTTTCCCCAACTCTTCCCAATTAAGCATTTCGGCCTCCAGTATACCCCTTAACTCAGAAATGATCCCCATAATTCGGGGCGCTTATAAACAAGCAGTAAATTTATAGATAAATCTCAGCTAGTTCAGAATCTCAATAAGCCAATAACTTGCTTTATATAAAAAGGAGCTTTATTTGTCTAAAACATTAATAAACGTTTAGAAGTAATATTAATATTACCATAGTAGAAGTTCAAAAAAAAGGGCATCCCCCTTCACCGTTCACTAAAGGAATTCATTATAAAAAGAGACCCGAAGGCCTTCTATAAATAGATTTAAAACTAAACTATCCTAATCATACTTTTGTATACGCTGAGTGTTTAGGCTATGTCACAGTTTCTATTCATGGAATAGGGATTAAAGCTGGATTTAAGGATGTTGTCGTCCTCATCCAATTCTAAAACTGCGTGATGTAAAAAGTTATCACTGATATAGTACCTCATATCCGTGAAGGTATACCTTGTAACATCTCCTACCTCTTCACAGCTGATATTGAACAGTGGAGAAAACTCACTGAAGAATTTCCCTACAGGAGTGCCAACCGCCTTATTTAGAACTTTGCCCTTCACCTTCGGGAAGGTCTTGATGATTTTAATCTTCCTGCTGAGCATGCTTTTTTCACCAATGATATTCTGGTTCTCTGCCTCAATGATGAAGTGCCATCTGAAAAATCCATTGATAGACGGTAAAATGTAGACCCGTCTCACCTTGCTGCCAAACTCCTTTTTCAAATAGGCCATTGCCATTCGCCGGGTCACCAATCGAATCCCCAAGTATACCGCAAGTGCTGCCAAGGATAGATTTTGAAAAGTTCCTTTGCCCAACACATATCCCAACAGAATAAAAACAAAAAGCGGATCAACTACTGTCAGGAGATTCAAAGAAAATTTCTTTTTCACAAATGGCCAAAGAAACCTGGTTCCATAAGAATTTAGAACGTCAAATGCTGTATGTGAAATGCATCCAAGCAAGGTCCATAAGAACAATGTATAAAGGTTCGAAGCAGGGAACATTCTTCCCAAAGCAAAAGTAATCATCACCGATGAGATGGCGATCCCAATACCGGAGTGGGTTAATGCTCTGTGGTTCTTATGATAGACATGATCTCCCCATTTATGAAATATGATATCTACGTCAGGAAATACCGAACCAATAACTAATCCCAGCGTTGCCGGGTCGGATAAAGCAATTTGATGCCCAGTCAGTTTTGCTACAGACATTCCTATGACTGCATGTGTTACCGGATCCATACCGCGCCTCCAAATCTACTGCAAAAACATTTCGTATTATCTATTATATACGCAAAAATGTCAACAATGTTTTAAACTTCCTTGCTTTCTAGTTGACATAAGTGCATTATATCAGAGTTATGAAGACCGGTCATTTGTAATTTGTTCTATTTAAAGAAATGATCGTTGATTAGCTTTCTTGTTTCCTCCGGATCACAGATAAAATACCACAGTTCACTGATATACGCCGTCTCTCCGGGAAGGGTATAGGACTTGATTTCCTCAAATTTTAAGCTTTGAAGGTGCTTTAAGTATCGATTGATATCATTGAGTTCTATATTGCTTTTCATATATTTTCTTAAGATGAAATAAATGTCGTCTGTCTTTGAGATATATTTCAATTTTAGCTTCTGATCAATTAAGGCCTTGATAAATTCCTGCTGCATCTTGATCCTGCCGATATCTCCGTCTTCATAACCTTCACCTCGTCGGTTTCCTTTCCTATATCGGACTAAATGTTCCGCCTTAGCGCCATTCAACGTTTGAAGCCCCTTCTTCAAGTGAATATGAAGGTTTTGGTCCGGATCATCATAATTCATGTCTATGGGGACATCCATTTGCACACCATCCAGCGTATCCACAACTTTTCTAAAGCCCTCAAAGTTAAGCGTAATATAGTAATGGACATTCAATCCTGTCAATTCCCTTATTTTTTCTGCGACCAGCTTTTCTCCTCCTATATGAATCAAGGCATTAATTTTAGAGGTCCTGTTTTTTACACGGACTTTCGTATCTCTTGCGATGGACAAAATATTTAATTTATTCTCTACCGGACTGAAGTTTAAAAGAATAATAACATCCGACCGGACTTCCTCTCCATCCAGTCCCAGAACCAATACATTCACAGGTTCAAGTTTTTGAGCAGGAATAACTCCTTCATCGATTTGGCCCAGTCGGATATGGCTTTTGTCCTGGCTGGGCTCGTTATTGGAGATCAGGCTGTCCCAGTTTGTCAGAATCCTTGCTCCTTCAACAAACAACATGAGGGATAAAAGGATGCTGAGGACAAAGATTACTTTATGTGTTCTCACCTTACGCATAGCATCTACCTTTTTAGTTCGATGTTCATAAATACCGAACTATAAAGAAATTCTAAATTCGCTCATCTAATTTGAAATTCGAAATTTGGAATAAAATTGTCACTCCCCCGCAAAGTCGTATGACATCTGTTTGGTGAGCAACATTTTATTAAACCCAAATTTCTCTTTTCCTGAAAGTCAAATTGCTGGCTCATTTGATTTATCTAGTTTTACAGTTCAGTATTTCTAGTATGTGTTATCAAAACTTTTTAATTAATGGAAAGATTAGCCCACAAAAAAAGAGAAACCATTCATTTAGGTTTCTCTTTTCGTTCGAGTATTACTTTAACCCTTTCTTTCATCCCTGCCAAAGCCGGCAACCGTTCTTGCAAATCGCTTTAGCTTTTCATAGACTTTATAGTTGATGGTTCCTCGCGGATAGGAACCGCTCTTATTCTTTTCTCCTGCTTTAACGCCTGTAAGTATTTCAATTCCTTCATCGATGGTCTTTACAGGGTAGATATGGAACTTCCCTTCCTTGACTGCTTCCACAACTTCATCGTTCAAAGCCAGATTCTTGACATTCTGGTGCGGGATAATGACCCCTTGACGTCCGTTTAACTCCCTTGCTTTACATAATTCAAAAAATCCTTCGATTTTGAAAGTTGCTCCGCCGATCGGCTGAATTTCACCCCGCTGGTTTACCGAACCGGTCACTGCGATTCCCTGTTTGATCGGAACTTCAGCCAAGCTGGAAAGTATCGCATATAATTCAGCACTGGAAGCACTGTCTCCGTCAACACCACCATACAGCTGTTCGAAACAAAGGCTAGCTGAAAGGGATAGCGGAATTTCCTGTGCATATTTTTGTCCAATATAACCGGTTAAGATGAGTACCCCCTTGGTATGAGAAGTTCCACTCATCTCAACTTCTCTTTCTATATTTACAATCCCACTTTCGCCCATATAGGTGGTCGCTGTAATTCTCGAAGGTTTTCCAAAGGAATAGTCCCCCATATCAAGAATTGTCAAGCCATTGATCTGTCCAATGACTTCACCGTCAGTATCAATCATGATGGTGCCATCCTCCAGCAGCTCCAGAAGCTTCTTGTCATACTTGTTACTGCGGTTGATCTTCTCCGTAATGGCCTTCTTCACATGCCGGTCCCTAACCAGTGTATCTCCGTCAATTTCAGCCCAGGCACAGGATTCACACAGGATCTCAACAATGTCATTAAATCTTGTGGTCAGCTTGTTTTGGTCTTCTGTCAACCATGAACTATAGTCAACCACCTTGGCAACACCGGTTCTATCAAAGTGCAGCGTATTTTCTCTTTGACAGAAGGAGCTGATGAACTGTGCAAGCTGATAAATGTTATCCTCTTTGCGGTCCATTTCCTCGTCAAAATCCGCTTTAATCTTGAAGAGTTTTCTAAAATCCTCATCATATTCATACAGGGCTTGATAAAGATATGCGTTTCCTACCAGAATCACCTTGATATTGATGGGAATTGGCTCCGGTTTCAGCGCAGATACTGCTACAAGTCCCATCTGCTCTTTCATATTTTCAATATAAATCTTCTTGGTTTTCAATACCCGCTTCAAAGCTTCCCATGCCTGTGTATTGTTCAGGAGGTCTTTCGCCTGAAGGATCAAGTATCCTCCGTTTGCAATATGAAATAACCCTGCCTTGATCATGGAGTAATCTGTGGTCATGGTTCCGAATTCGTTTTCATATTCGAACTTACCTAAAAGATTGTAGAACGTCGGGTTAAAGTCCACAATAACAGGGGTTCCATGAAGATCACTGTTGTCCACCAGCAGGTTGACCTTGTATTTATCCGTCGGTGACGATTCATTGGATTTTACCCACGGAATCACCAACTGCTGCTGTTCTTCAGAAACTTCTTCTTCCCTGAAATCATCAAGATTGCTCAGAATATCGTTCTGAACCTTATCCAGATAGGTGGTTACCTTCTCATAATTTTTGTACTTTTCTTTCAGGTCATTGATGTGCATTCCCACTGCAAACAGTGCGATTTTGTTTTCCCATTCGGATACCTTTTCTTCCGCATCCTTCTCAATGTTCTTTATCTTTCGGATGATTTCAATGGTTTCCATCTGAACTATATTTGATTTTTCATTGATTTCATGCTTGACCTTTTCGTCAAGATCACCGTATTCTTGCTCACTCAGCGTCTTACCTTCAATCACAGGCAGGAAATAGATGCCCGCACTGGTAGTCTTCACTTTGAAGCCCTGCTTTTCAGCGTCCTCGTTCAGCTGCTCCAGCAGTTCATCCCGAATATCCTGAAATTCTTTCAAAATATTCGTTTTTTCCTTCTCATATTCTTCGCTATCAAACGCTTTGCTGATCTCCTGAGTCAAGATCTTTACAAAGTCATCCATGTCCTTTTGGAGTATTTTCCCCATTCCGGCAGGAAGGTTAATGGCCATCGGCTGATTAGTTTTATCAAAGTTAAATACATAACACCAATCATCCGGAACTTTTTCCTTGGCTGCGACTTTCTTTATATAATTCTCTGCATAGCTGGTTTTCCCGGTACCGGTCATACCGGACATATATATATTGTAGCCCCTTGTCTTTATCCTCAGTCCGAATTCAAGCGCCTTGACTGCTCTTCCCTGTCCGATGATCCCTTTTAACGGTTCCAGTTCCGATGTATCCTTAAAGCTTAGGGACCGGGCGTCGCATTCATTCCGCAGCATGTTATAAGGCAGTTCCCTGATGTTTGTCATATATTTACCCCCTTATACTTACCATATTGAGTAAGTCTTTCCAATATGCATTTAAAAACGCTTCAGGTATACAGTTTTTATCGGGTATTGCTTAATTTTGATAAAGTAGTTTTAATTTCAAGACTTTGATTTGGATTCATAGAATATCAGATTCAATTCTATGAGAATCGTTTGATTATACTTATTCTACTAGAAATGACAAAAATCCTTTTTTCTTTTCATTTTCATCTCAAAAATGTATTCTATCGTAAAAATTTGGTTTTGGATTTATCCTAAGGTGTTTTACATTGCATGCCGCAGCAGATCACAGGACACAGCATTTTTGATAGGAGTCCTTATTTTATTAAGGGTTTATGTTACAAATTGAAAATACTGATTAATTGAAATGGGAATTGCAAGTATTGTAGAATTTCTTTATGTTTTATATACATGAATCTATTGTTTCACTCTGAAATATTCTCTTTCCACATGATCAGTGCATCTTCATTGGTATCCGCATAGTAGGCTTTTCTGATTCCACCGACCGCAAACCCATATTTCTCATAGAGGCCCTGTGCAGCAAGATTGCTCCTTCTGACCTCCAACGTCATTCTTGTGATCCCACGTTTTTTTGCAGTATCAATCAGTTTTTCCAATAAGGCGCTGCCGACACCGCTTGTTCTGAATTCCGGATGGACTGCAATATTCGTAATATGGCCTTCGTCAAAAACCTGCCACATACCGGCATATCCGACGATTTTCCCTTCGACTCCCGCTGTATAGTATATGGCAAACTTATTCTTTGTAACTTCCTCAATGAACGCATTCTTTGACCATGGAATACTAAAACTCAGGTTTTCGACCACCATGACTTCGTCCACATGCTCTATAGACATATCGATAATTTCTATATTGTAGTCCAAACTTTCACTCCTTGTTAGACTTCCATGCTTTAATCAAAATCGAATCAAGCTTGAAATTATACTAAAAGTTGATTCCCTGGGTGTTTTTCTCAATCAGAACATTGCTCGCTCCACTAAACTCCTTATACTGCAACTCTTTTTACGCATCCATCTTGCACTGCTTTTTTTCATATTCCCTCTCAGCCTGTGACTTTCTCAAATAGAAGGGGGCCATTTCAAAGCAGTTTTCAGTGAATCCCTTTATCGCTTTTAGATATGCGATTTGAGCAACAGACGAACCCCTATTCATAGAAAGGCTATTGGGCAGGAAGATACTTTTGCCGCCTAATTCAATCTGCAGCAACTCCCGGTGAACCTCAACGCCGTCTCCGATAAAAACAGCCTTCTGATTTTTCCCCTTGATCATATCGATCAGCTCTAAAACCGGAATTCCCATATATTCAGTAATCTTGATCTGTTCACCCTTTTCGTACTTATATATCGCTGTAAATACCTGGTTGTTTCTCGCATCCATCATAGGACAAATGAGGGCTTCTGTTTCCGGCACATTGTATGCCAGCGCATCCAAAGTGGGTACACTGACAACAGGCTTCCCTGCTGCAAATGCCATCGCTTTGACAGCCGTTACTCCGATCCGCAAACCGGTAAAAGAGCCGGGTCCGCTTGAAGCAGCATATAGATCAATCTCAGCCGGAGATAGTTCCAGACTATCCAGGATGTTTTTGATCATCGGCATTAATTTCTGTGAATGGGTCTTCTTATGATTGATGATGAATTCCCCCAGAAGCTTCGTATTTTCTGCAACTGCAACAGCAGCTACCGTAGAAGATGTATCGACAGCAAGTATTTTCAAGCCTGTTCTATCCTTTCCAATGTTTTTCGTATTCCGAATATTTTTTCCCTTTAAACTCAATAGTGATGATTCTGGTATCCACACCTGCTGCCAGGTCCTTTTTTATTTCTACCCATATCCTTTCAGCAGGAAGGATGTCTTGTATCTGCTCCGGCCATTCGATCACCACAACACCGTTCCCATCCGTATATTCTTCGAATCCGATCTCAAACATTTCTTCCGGATCTGCAATCCTGTACACATCAAAGTGATATAGCGGCAACCGCCCTTTGTACTCGTTTACAATCGTAAAGGTCGGGCTGGTAATATATCCCTCTATTCCCAAAGCAGCTGCAATTCCGTTCGTAAATGCGGTTTTTCCCGTACCCAGATTACCGGAAAGGCAGATAATATCACCTTTCTCCAATAAACTTCCAAGCTTCGTCCCAATGTCAACGGTCTCCTCTACAGAGTCTGTTCTAATCTCGATCATCCTGATTCCTCTCGTAAACAATCTTTCCATTGATAATTGTTGTCAAGGCTCTAGCCCGAATATCCAGGGGATATCCATCAAACACGACGATATCCGCGTCTTTTCCAACCTCGAGGCTTCCAACCCGGTCACTGATCCCGGTAATCTGAGCGGCATTAATCGTAATTGCCTTGAACGCTTCTGTCGCATCCATTCCTTCGCGGACGGCCATTGCCGCACAAAGAGGCAAGTATTGTACCGGCGTGCAGGGGTGATCTGTCATTATCGCAACCTTGATTCCCGCTTTTGCAAGAATACCCGGGGTTTTAAGACTCTGATTCCTGAGTTCCACTTTGGAGCGGTCTGTGAGAGAAGGCCCAACAATAGCGGAAATCCCTTCTTCCAATAATATATCCTTGATCAGATGTCCTTCGGTACAGTGCTCAATCGTCACATCTACTCCAAACTCTTTTGCAATCCTCAGCGCAGTTATAATATCATCAGCCCTATGAGCATGGGCTTTTAAGGGTATTTCCTTATTTAAGACTTTTACCAAAGCCTCCATTTTCATGTCATACTCGGGCTTATCATTTTCTTCCTTGTCAGCATTGTACTCATCCAGCATTTCTTTATATTCCTTCGCCTTGAGCAGGCTCTCTCTGAGCAATGCAGCCGTAGCCATTCTAGTCATCGGGGTTTGCCTTTTTTCGTTGTAAACGGTTTTCGGATTCTCTCCAAACGCAACCTTCATGGCAATAGGCTCTTTCAGTATCATTTCTTCGATTCTTCTGCCAAAGGTTTTGATTGCCGCAAACTGTCCTCCGATAACATTTGCACTTCCTGGACCGGTCACCACCGTAGTGATTCCGTTTTCTCTCGCTTCAGTAAATGCTCTGTCTACATGATAGATTCCATCAATCGCCCTTAAATGCGGGGTTATAGGATCTGTCATTTCATTGCCGTCTTCTCCCTCAAAGCCAACGCCATCCTCGCACATTCCCACATGGCAATGCGCATCAATCAGCCCCGGTACAACAAATCTTCCTGTTGCATCAATCACTATATCGTACTTTTTATCTATATCAACCGGAAGCTTGGAAGCATCCCCAATATCGGTTATTTTCCCCGCTTCAACAACAATATATCCGTTTTCATATTCTGTTCCTGCCATGGTCATGATCTTACCGTTTTTAACAAGAAGCATTCTGCCCTCCAAAAAATAATTTGCATTCATAGATTATGGGTGATGGGTGATGGGGGTTGCTATTGCTTGTTAAACGTTAAATACTTCGCAGAAATTACTATTTGAGTATACTTTATTTATAAATCTCACTCTGCAGAATACTTCTATCTAACGTCTTATTCAATTATCACCCAGCACAGTGTCCTATTACCTATTACCTATCACCGATTACCGGTTGCCTTTTCTATCTCATTTTATTATAACACCCGAACAAATACAACAAAAAAGAGCACCATTTGGTGCTCCTTGTGTTTGTAATTATCTCTTTGAGAACTGTGGCGCTCTTCTCGCTTTTTTGAGACCGTATTTCTTTCTTTCCTTCATTCTTGGGTCTCTAGTGAGGAAACCAGCCTTCTTCAAAATAGGTCTGAGTTCTTCATCCGCCTTGAGCAGGGCTCTTGAGATACCGTGTCTGATGGCACCCGCCTGGCCAGTGAAACCTCCACCAATAACCTTACAAAGAACATCGAATTTGCCGATTGTATCTGTGAGCACTAATGGCTGTTTGCAGATAACTTTCAAGGTTTCGAGTCCAAAATAGTTGTCAATATCTCTATCGTTAATCAAAACTTTTCCTTCACCAGGAACAAGTCTAACTCTCGCAACAGATTTCTTTCTTCTTCCAGTTCCGTAATACTGTATCTTTGCCATATCTTCAATATCCTCCCTTCAGCTTAAATATTCAAATCTAATGTTTCAGGTTGCTGTGCTGCATGTTCATGCTCGCCGCCTCTGTATACTTTGAGCTTTCTGAACATTGCTCTTCCAAGGCTGTTCTTTGGAAGCATACCCTTGATTGCAAGTTCAACTGCTCTTTCAGGCTTTTCTGCCATGAACTGCTTGTACTTGATTTCCTTCAAGCCTCCAGGATACAATGAGTGGTGCCTGTAGAGCTTCTGCTCGAGTTTTTTACCGGTCAAAACGACTTTTTCAGCGTTAAGTACGATTACATGATCCCCTGTATCTACATGGGGTGTATATTCCGGTTTGTTTTTTCCTCTGAGAATGCTGGCAACTACGCTCGCCAATCTTCCTAACGGTTTGCCTTCAGCGTCGATTACATACCATTTTCTCTTAACTTCATGGGATTTCGCCATAAAAGTTTTCATGAATTTTCATACCTCCTTAAACGACTTATCAGCTATTTATGATAACTTTTCGTATTCAGTGTAGTTAATGAATAACCAACTTTTTCGACACTTCAACATTGTAATACAGGTCATATTTCATGTCAAGCATAAAATACTATAATTTTAATTTATCTCATCTATGCTCTTTATTTTACCCATATTATGATTATATCTTACGCATAGTCGTCCGTCATTTCATTTTTTTATATTAATTATAATTAGTTTTCAATTAATTATAATCCACTTTTGAAAAGTTTAATAATGCACTTAAGAATAAACAGACGACGCAGTAAAACGAACAGGTTAAATACACATGGTAAGGAAATCCAGACAAACCGGGTGAAATATAGTATAATGCTGTACTGGGGACATTTTGTATGGATAGAGGTATTGGCCATGAGTATTATCATTAAGTTCATATTGAGAAATATAAAAGAAAAGAAGTTCCGTACCTTTCTGATCGTGTTTTCCATCGTAATCTCATCCGCACTTTACTTTGCGTCCAGTGCGATGTCAGACACCATGGTCAAAATGTTTGAAGACCGGATGAGGAATTATTACGGCAATGCCGATATATTAATATTTTCAAATCAAAAATCTCCATCCTCCTTCTTTACCGATGGAGAAGCACAGAAATTCAAGGATAAACTTCAATATATCATTGGTGAAACGCAATCTTCCGGGAGTTATACCTTTAATAGGAACGAAACTTTGACGATCTCACTTAGAGGTTCCAGTCTTGAGGATTATCAGCAAATGAATCCGGTTTACTTTGCCGGAGAAAAAGATCTATACCCTTTCGAAGGAAAAAAACTGATCTTGAGTAAAAACACTGTAGAAAAATATAAGTTCAAACTCGGAGATACCATCGATCTTCAAATCAACAACTCAAAACACCGCTTTACATTGTCCGGAATTGCAGAACCTACAGGTCTTTTTACTGATGACGGCATGAACACCTTCGGTATTGTTCCCTTTGACGCATTAAATTCTATCTATAGCGCTCATGGAAGATCTAATCTCCTTAGTATCAAAGTCAAGAATCCTGAAGAAAAACTGAAAATGATCGCGGAACTTTCCAAGGTCTATGAACGTTACACAGTAAAAGAGCCTATTTCAAAGGAAGAATTGAAGCAGCAAACCCAGGGCATGACGACTTCCTTCCTTTTAATGGCGTTCATCGTCACCATAATGAGTATCTTCATTATATATACCTCTTTCAAGGTAGTCACCATGGAAAGGCTTCCAGTCATCGGCACATTCAGGAGTATTGGGGCTACAAGGAAGATGACAGACTTCGTCCTTGTAGTAGAAAGCATATTATACGGCGTTATCGGCGGCCTTGCAGGATGTATACTCGGAATCGGTATCCTATACTTGATGGCTATCGCCAGCAAACCTGTCTGGGTAAAAGGATTCAAGGTTGCGATCGAATTCTCTCCGATCCAGCTTGCGTATGCTTTTATCTTTGCAATTGTATTGGCATTGATAAGCTGTCTCATCCCTATATTAAAGGTATCAAAAATTCCTGTGAAGGACATTGTATTGAATTCACTGGAGAAGCAGAAAAAGAAGACCCATTGGAAACTTGTACTGGGATTTGCATTTTTAGGGTTTGCTTTTATTGCGCCTCCACTGGCGCCGAAGGAATTGGCTTTATTTGTTGATATCACAGGTATGGCCTTATCCGTTTCAGCAGTGGTTCTCCTGGTTCCCTATCTCACAGCTTTGTTTGTAAAACTCTTTGAAAAAGTATATATCTACATTTTCGGCAATGAGGGAATCCTGGCTGTAAAAAACCTCAGGGAAAACAAGAGTATTTTGAACAACATCTCTCTGCTGGCTATCGGTATCTCAAGCCTTCTCATGATCAACACGATCAGCTTCAGCGTGGTAACTGAATTAACCAGCTTTTACAGGAGTGCTACCTTTGACATCTGGATCATGCATATGGGAGGTATGAATAAAACTTTTGAAAGCACCCTTGCAAAAACTGCAGGTATTCAAGACCTCTATAGTGTTTATGAAGCCCATCAGGTGGATGTGGAAAGTCATAAAGGAAACCGGATCAGTCTCGTCCAAGGCGTAGATAAGGATAAGTTCGAGCATTTCTGGAATATGGAGATGTCTGATAATCCCAAAGCGCTAATGACTAAACTCGACTCAGGCAGATATGTGATCCTGACTTATACGCTCAAAGAAAAGCTGGGAGTAAAAAAGGGCGACATTATCACACTCAAAATGAAAGCTGGAAGCAAGAGTTTTGAAATTATTGGTTTTGCAAGTACCTTAAGAAATAACGGAAGTTATGCCCTCATCTCTGAAAAGTATGTGAAAGCAGACTCAGAGTCTCAGTTCTATTCCAATGTATTTATTAAAACCAACAAGGATCCCGAAGAAGTTTTAAAAGAACTTCAAGGCAAGTTTGCGCGAAGATACCCCTTTATGAGAACAGTGAAACAGATGGAACTGCTTGAAAAGCAAAGCAATGAAAACATCTTCCTGATCCTTAAAGGGTTTTCCATCCTTGCGCTCATTATCGGGATTTTCGGAGTGTTAAACAATCTCATTATCAGCTTCATTGAGAGGAAACGTGCACTTGCCATGTTCCGCTCTATCGGAATGAGCAAGCCTCAGATCGTAAAAATGCTGTTTATTGAAGCATTCTCTGCAGGGCTGATTGGCGGAATCACAGGAATCGGCGGAGGTTTCCTAATGATTTGGGGCGTTCCTTACGTACTGATGTCCATCAACATGTTTGTACCAATTACCTATCCGGTTCTAACGCTTGGTAATTACTTGATTTCGGGAATTGTCATTGTTCTTGCGGCTTCTATCAGTCCTGCTCTGAAATCCTCCAGGCTGCAAATCATCGAAGCGATCAAGTACGAATAATTTTGCAATTCTTAAGATTTTCTTAAATTTTGATTTCTTTGGAGTAGTTTTCCGCATTTCTTCGTCTATATAAGTGATTCAATTAAGAATGACTTACGTTAGGAAGGGAAGAAAATGTGGATTATCATTAAGTTTGCTCTAAAAAACATTTATGAAAAAAAGTTAAGAACTCTTTTAATTCTGTTGTCCATCACCATCTCATCAGCGGTCTTTTTTGCGTCCAATGCCATCTCGGATACCGTCATGATGATGTACAAAGATACTATTATCGGCTATTACGGAAGTACGGATATTGTCATTGAGTCCACTCCCAAATCTCAGAATCCGTTTTTCACTTCTCACTCCTTTGAGCCTTATAGAGAAAAGGCGGAATTCACCTTAGGTGAAATGCGAGCTAATGCTTCCTATAATATTAATAAGGATGAAAAACTCAATATTGTTCTGCGAGGAATTGATCATCTTGACTGTTTAAGGCAAATTACACCCTTTGATATCGAGCAGGAAGCGAGTCTTTTCCCCTTTGAAGGACGAAAGCTGATTATCAGCAGCAGTGCCGCCAAGAAACACAATCTGAAACTCGGTGACACTTTGGAGCTGAGCGTAAAAAACGTCAAGCAGAAGTATACGATTTGTGCTCTTACCTCAAAAACCGGGGCTTTAGCGGATATGAGCGATGGAATCATGGCACTGACCCCTATCGATGTAACCTGCATGGCCAATGATGCAAAAGGTAAAATCAGTTCTCTATTTATCAAGTTGAAAGACCCCGCTGCAAAGCAAGAAATGATCCAGCAGCTGACCAAAGTCTACAACCATTATAATGTTCGTGAACCTTTCGGACCCAAGGAATTGAAGCAAATGACCGCTGACATCTCCATTACTTTTATGCTGATGTCTATTGTTGTCTTCTTTATGAGTATGTTTATCATCTATTCCTCTTTCAAGGTCATTACCGTTGAAAGACTGCCTGTTATTGGTACTTTCCGCAGTATTGGGGCAACAAAGAAAATGACAAACCGCCTTCTGCTGATCGAGAGCGTCTTGTATGGACTTATTGGCGGGATATTGGGCGGCGGACTGGGGATTGGCGTACTCTATATATTTTCAAGAATGCTGGAGAAGCTTCTGGCTGAGGAAAGCCGTGGAATCCAACTCAGCTCAGGAATGAGTTTTTCTCCCATGCATTTTGTGATTGCTATCGTAATGGCTATTGTTCTATGCTTTATAAGTTCACTTATTCCAATTATCAAAGTATCAAAAATTCCTATCAAGGATATCGTTCTCAATACCGTACAGAAAACAACCAAGAAGAAAAGATGGAAGCTGATCTTAGGGATCGTGTTTTTGTTAGTCTCTTTCGGGTCCTCCTTCCGTGATCCTTCCCAGGACGGCGAATTTATTGCAGTATTTGCGATGATCATGGCTCCAGCATCAATTGTACTGCTAATTCCCTACATCACCAGCCTATTCATCCTGATTTTTGAAAAGCTCTATTCTGTAATTTTCGGTAATGAAGGTGTTCTTGCTATAAAGAACCTGCGAGGCAACAAAGGAATCCTGAATAACATCTCCCTCCTGGCCATAGGTATTTCCAGCCTTCTGATGATCAATACCGCCAGTTATACGTCTGCAGTCGATATTGCCAATAAATATAAGGAGTCGTATTATGACCTCTGTCTTTCCGGGCCTCCTCAGGATAAAAACTTCTATAACCGACTCCAAAATGCGCCGGGTATATCCAGTATCTATACTGAGTTTTCAGGCTTTGCCGAGGGTACCACCGACCGGTTTAGAGGAATTCACGTAAGAGGTGTGGACAAAAGCAAATTCCTAGATTATTGGAAGCTCGGGGATAAAGGAAACAGCCAGCAGGTCCTTGAAGAGTTGGATTCAGGGAGAAACCTCCTTCTAACCAACGCTCTAAAAGCGAATATCGGGGTAAAGGAAGGAGAACTCCTCGAACTTAAAACCAGAAACGGCATTAAAACCTTTAAGGTCATCGGATTCTACGACAAACTGATGGGAGATACTTATTGTGCCCTGGCCTCAGAAAGATTTGTCAAATCAGACCTCGGAGTTGCTTACTTCTCAAACTTGTACACCAAAACCAATGTGTCTCCCGACTCAGTTAAGGCGTCGCTGGTAGAGTCCTTTGGCAAAAAACAGCTGAATGCCTGGAATACAAAAGTTGAAACCAAGAAGGAGCAGGAGGAAAATGAGCGTAAAAGCATGGAGCAGGCCGCCATGCTGCTCAGGATGTTCTCTATCCTCGCGTTGGTAATTGGTACTTTTGGAGTCATCAACAATCTTGTAATCAGTTTCATAGAACGAAAACAATCCCTGGCGGTGCTGAAGTCCATCGGATTAAGCAAGTCACAGACCATCAAGATGTTTTTTGTGGAATCCTCCACAGGCGGGCTCGTTGGTTCTTTAACCGGCATTCTTGGAGGAATTCTAATGATCTGGATCCTGGCCGGTGCAAGTGAATCCTCCAGCATTCAGTATCCTTTTGACTCCATGATCTATTATGTGGTCTCCGGGATCGCTGTAATGTTGATTGCTACCATCAGCCCGGCCATAAGAACATCCAAAATGAATATCATTAATGCAATTAAATATGAGTAGGAATGTACTTATAAAAATACTTGCCAAAATTTTCAGACCCGATAAATTTATTTGCGTATACTTTAAAGAAAATAAATTTTATTATAAAAAAAATTAATTATTTTAACCCAGGTTTACATTTTTATGATTATTGATTAAGAGTGAGGTGAAGTTGTGCAAATTGTATTTAAATTTCTTATTAAAAATATATGGGAGAAGAAATTCCGTACTTTTTTAATTCTATTTTCGGTCATGATGTCTTCAGCCCTGTTTTTTTCATCCATTGCCATATCGGATAATGTTGTAAAGATGTTTCTCTCCCAGGCAAAACAGCGTTTCGGATCGGCGGAGATCATCATCCATGAGGGTGAAAAATCTCCTACACCGTTTATATATACGGAAACAGCAAAAAGCTACAGAGACCAAATGGACTACATCATTGGTGTAGTCCAGTCTGTAGGCTTTTTCAAGTTTAACAGGGATGAAAAAATCACTGTCAATATAGAGGGCATCAGCATTGAAGACCTGCAAACCATGAACCCTATTACACTGGCAGAGCAGGTAGATTTTGAACCCTTTAAAGGTGATAAGATCATTATCAGCAAAAACACAGCCGAAAAATATAGTCTCAAACTTGGAGAGACATTGGAACTCGATATCAACAAAGTGAAGTATCGTTTTAAGATTTGCGGCATTGCTCAGCCTCAGGGCTTTTTCCTTGAAGGCGGTCAGGTTACCAATGCAGTTGTACCTAAGGAGACTATGGCTTCTATCCTGGAGGCTCCGGGAAAATCCAACATGATCTATATCAAGCTGAAAGATACCAGCAAGACAAAGGAAATGATCAATAATCTTTCCAAAGTCTACAAAAGATATATCGTAGAAGAACCTGTTTCAGAGGAAGAACTCCGACACGAGACAGCTTCCATTTCAACAGGATTTATGCTGATGACGGTCATTGTTTTATTCATGGGTATCTTTATCATCTATACTTCTTTCAAGGTTATTACCATGGAAAGACTTCCGGTGATCGGAACCTTCAGAAGTATCGGAGCTACTCGGAAAACCACGGATTGGGTTCTTCTTTCGGAAAGTATTCTTTATGGAATTCTGGGCGGAATCCTGGGAGGCGCTTTGGGAATCGGGATTCTATACCTGATTACGGTAGCCATTACCCCACCCTGGATGAAGGACTATTCGGTAAAAATTGAGTTCACGGCTATTCAGTTGGTATCTTCCTTGATTCTTGCCATGGTGCTTTCCTTCATCAGCTCAATTATTCCAATTATCAAGGTTTCCAAGATTCCTGTTAAAGAGATCGTATTGAATAAGATCGAGAAGCAATCCGGGAAAAAGCTTTGGAAGCCGGTTTTGGGGATTGTGTTTTTGGTTGCCTCCTTTGCAATTCCGCCTCTGGCACCTAAAGCAGCAGCAATGGCGATTGATACCGGGTGTATGTTATTGGCAACATCTGCGGTAATTTTGCTTGTTCCCTATCTCACAGAAGGCTTTGTTAGGGTTTTTGAAACAGTATATACTGTCATCTTCGGAAACGAAGGCGTCCTTGCTGCGAAAAACCTTAGGCAGAATAAAAGTATTTTGAACAATATCTCGCTGCTTGCTATCGCAATATCCAGCTTACTTATGATTACCACGGTAAGTGATAGTGTAATGGTGGAAGTAACCAACTTCTTTACCAATAACTCAACCTTTGATGCATGGTTTTACATCAACGAAGCAGACAGGGACATGGAGCGCCAATTGCTTGCGACCGAAGGCGTTAAGGACGTTTACGGGAACTACGAAGCCAGCGGCATTGATGTCATTGGGAAAAATGAAAAAATTTCAGTGGTTCAAGGAGTCCGTTCCGATAAGTTCCTGGAGTTCTTAAATACTGACATTGAAGGAGATCGTCAGGCCCTGTTGAATGAACTTGAAACAGGGAGAAATATCATCATTACCAATATGCTTCGTGAAAAATTCGGAGTAAAAAAAGGCGATACCCTAACACTTAAGATGGCACAAGGTGAGCGGACTTACAAAATCATTGGGTTTCATAATACTTTATTGGACAATGGAAATAATGCAATGATCGCATCAAAGTATTTCGAAAACGATATGGGTACCCATTACTACCGTAATATATTTATAAAAGCCAAGCAGGATCCGGAGGCCGTTGTATCCACCCTGAAGAAGAAGTTCGCCAGGCAGACCCCCTTTGTAATGTCCATGACTGAAATGGCAAGACTCAACAGTGAAATGAACAGTCAGGTATTTAACACAATGAAAGGGTTTTCACTCATGGCATTGCTGATTGGCACCTTTGGAATATTTAACAACTTTATCATCAGCTTCATTGAGAGAAAGCGCTCATTCGCAGTACTAAAATCCATAGGAATGAGCAAGCGGCAGATCATCAAGATGATGTTTATTGAATCTTTAAGCGGAGGCGTTATTGGCGGAGCCATCGGCGTTCTGGCCGGAATCCTTACAATCTCCGTAGTACCGCATATTATGAAGGCAATGGATCAGCCCATTCCCATTCATTACACTATCGAAAGCATGATCCTGGCATTTATTCTTGGTACAGTGATCACTTTGTTAGCCTCTATCAGCCCGGCAACAAGATCGTCAAAGCTGAATATTATCGAAGCCATTAAATATGAGTAAAGTAAATTTTAATGATAGAAAGGGAGAAGTTAGAATGAAAATCAGAAGTCTTTTAATTACACTGTTGGCAGGCACCTTATTACTTTCAGCAACCGGATGCGGTAAAAAAGCTGAAGCGGAAAAAGCGCCTGCAAAACCAGCTACCGACACCAAACAGGCAGTAGAAGCCTTTGGAGTAGCAAAAGCAAAAGAAATTAAAAACGTAAACCTGGACTTTACAGCCACCATCGATAAAGTCAACGTTAGAGAAGGCCAGAAGGTAAAAAGCAGCGATGTCCTGATAACACTGGATCTGAATGAATACAAAGCCCAGTTGAAGAACAAGGAAACTGAACTCAAAGCGCTTCGTGGTGAAATCGGAATCCTTCAGACCTCAAAAAGCGGCAGCGGTCCGGATATTGCCAAGCTTCAGAGTGACTTGAGTAATGCAGAGGATTTATATAACAAAGCTTTAAAAGAGCTTAAGAATAAGGAAGCACTTTTTACCTCCGGTTCTATATCCCAATACGACCTGGATGAGTTTAAGAAGTCCGTAGATGCCAAGAAGAAAGCAGTAGATGATGCGCGTTTCGGAATCGGTACACTCAGAAACAGCAAAACCGTTGAAGTGGATCAGAAGCAGACACGCGCAAGCCAGCTTGAATCCGAAATTGCTGTCATGAAGGATAAATTGAGCAAGAGTTACTTTAAGGATAATAATATAGTTTCTGATGTGAACAATGGTGTTGTCTATGATATCGGTTACAAGCAGGGCGACAATGTGACCAAGGAAAAGAAGGTCCTTAGCATTATGGATCTGGACAGCTTGATTATTGAGGCAGATGTTGCAGAAGAATTTATTAAGGATGTTAAACCCGGAGCTGAAGTTACCATCATTCCAACTGCTGATAAATCCAAGAACTATAAGGGTAAAGTCACAAGAATCTCGGATAAAGCCGTTCAGAAAAATGGTGAAACCAATATCCTTGTAGAAATTGTTATGGAAGACAAGAACGACTTCATCATGCCGGACTTCAATGTAGATGTTAAGATCAAGATGGAAAATAAATAGCTCATATCCTCCCCGAACGGTAACCCCGTTCTTTTTTTTTCAAATTTACAATTCGTTTACAGGTTGTTTAATCCTCTGTGAGGTAAAGAAAGTAAAATATCAATAAACTAAAGCTTCATTGGAGGGAACAACCGTGACATGCAAATCTGACACAATTGAAATGCAGGACTCAAAGTTCAAAAAGTGGACTGCCTGCTTCATGATTATACTAGGGACAATCAATATCCTTTACTTCTTTTTCGGACTCCTGCTGGGCTGGGGACTTTATTTCGGAATGACCTTTATGCTGCTGGTCGGACTGCTCCTTTTCCCTTTGGGAGTATACAGGTTAAAAGCTAAATCAAACGTTACTTCAACTCGGTTTAATGTAATAAAGCGTTTTGCAAAACTGACTGTGATAGCCGCAATTGTTTCATTCGTTATAGTTGAAAGCTTTATTATTCATTCTGCCGTAACTGAAGAAAAGATTAAAGCCGACTTTTTGATTATACTTGGTGCTGCACTTGTTGGAGATCAACCAACGCTAGACCTCAAGAAGCGGTTGGATAAGGGAATTGAATACCTTCAACAATATCCTGATACAAAGGTTATTGTTTCCGGAGGCCAGGGGCAGGATGAGCAGATGTCAGAAGCAGAAGCGATGAAAAGGTATCTGATTAAGAAAGGTATCAATTCTCAGAATATTATTTTAGAAGATAGGTCCTCCAACACCTTGGAGAACATCCAATTTTCCAGGGATATCCTCAACAAACTTGAAAGTTCTCAGAATAGCAAAGTTATGATTGTTTCGAATGATTTTCACATTTTCAGAGCTAAACTTTTAGCTAAACGGTTGAATTTAAACGCTTATGGTCTCCCTGCGGAAACGCCTTTGTATATCATTCCGAATCACTATGTGCGTGAGTTCTTTGCAGTAGTGAAATGCATAATTGTGGGTATGGTATGAAATGAAAGAACCCTGAGTCTCTACTACAGAAACCCAGGGTTCTTATAATTCAGTGGTATTTAGATTACCATCCCATACCGTTTACAAAGAGTCTGTGTAATACTGTCAGTGTTTCGGCTCTTGTAATATTATCATTCGGTTTGAGAGAGCCATCCGGATATCCCTTTACGACGTCTTCCGCAAGAGCAGCTTTTGCCCATTCAGGTACATCTTTGGAATCCTTATATACATCCAGATTTGCCGGCTTGTATCCCGGCATTTTCTTGAGTGCACGGCTTACCATTACAGCTGCTTCGATACGGGTAATCGGTGCATTGGCTTGGAATTCGCCATTCCGTCCCTCGACCAGCCCAGCATCCGTTGCAGTCGCAATTGCTTCCGCTGCCCATGCAGGAATCTGCCCGACGTCACTGAACTTGCCCGATAGCACACTGGCTGCCTTATCAGATGATAAAGCAGGCAATCCCTTCTCAGATGGATTGATGTTCAGTAATCTATATAGGAACATTGCAAACTCTGCACGAGTGACGTTCTGTTCAGGTAATGCTACTCTATCCAGACCTTTACTCTCAGCTTTGAAATATCCTTCGATCATTCCCAACCCGTTCATCCTGTTGATGACAGGTTCTGCCCAATGTCCGTTGACATCTGAGAATTGCGGCTGGATAACTCCGAACACATTGAACCAGCCCTTGTAACTGCCAGAGTTTACTGCTTTGATTTTTCCACTGTCAGTCACATAGGATGCAAGAGCAACCCATTTTTTATATGTATCATTCCAATAGTAAACCCTTGCTGAATGTTCAGTTTTTTGTGCCAGTGTGGCTGCATTAAAATCGAGTGTTATTTCACTGCTTATAGTATCCAGTTTCTTTCCAGTAGCGATACTGATATATCCAGGCATCCTATCGATGAGATCTCCTGATGGGGCAGTTTCAACTACGGGTGTCGAACTACCGCCGCCACCTCCACCACCGGATGAACCTCCACCGCCCGATGACTGGTCATTATCTGTTATGGTTATTGTCGCCTGATTTACTGTACCAAGGACTACGTTTCCAGTAGTTGTCGTTGACATAGCTACCGTATACGCAGGGGGTGCAGTAGGAATACTTAGGCTGATGGTAAAAGACTCATTCGATTCATTGGTGGAGTCATCGATAATTGGTATATAAATAGTTTTGCGAGTCTCGCCAGCGTCAAATGTTATAGTCCCTGTAGAGTTTGTATAATCACTGCCATTGATAGCAGTGCCATCTTGAGTAGCGTATACAACTGATACTACCGAGTTTAACTCTCCAGTTCTAATAACAACTACTTCAGCCATGCCCCCATATACACTTTCAGTAACCGAATAGTTTGCATTTTCAAACTGAAGTGATGCTGGACCGGAACCAACATTAATCGTAACTGTTGCAATATTGGACTCTTCATATTGTGTTTTTGCTTTAAAAGTAAAACCATCTCCCCCGGTAAACCCTTGAATAGGAGTATAAATTACTTTATTCCCATCAATGTTTCCAAGAGTTCCGGCTTCAGGCCGAGTTACGATCTCAAAAGTCAGCGGATTCTGATCTGCATCATA
>JAOAAU010000102.1 GCA_026418695.1 Clostridia bacterium | reverse complement strand
CCACGCTTGTCTTCTGATTTCTTAAAAAGAAAAGCACTTTTTAAACAAAAAGGTAAATATCTACGTAAAATAAATAGACAGGATTCAATGATGATGCTGAGGTGATATCGATGTTTGGACTTACAAAAACACAGGTTACAGGGAAAGTGAGGGGCATGGCGCGAGTGAAAATCTATATTTTATTTCTGATCGGTTTTCTCATTGCTGCGGCACTAATGATCCTATTCCTGAGGAGTCGTACCTTATATCACGGGCCGGTTTCGGATCACTTCGACGGCAGAAGCTTTCATTATAAAGGACCTACCCGTACCTTTACAGATAGTTTTAAATGGATGCGGGAGATGAAAACTATTGAATGGCCGGAATGGATCAATGATCCGCCTCAGCCGAAACCGGTAGAGCGTGTTGATGCCGGAGAACTTAGAGTGACCTACATCAACCATGGAACCGTATTGATTCAGATGGATGGCATGAATATATTAACGGATCCGATATGGTCCGATTATTCCGGCCCTGTCTCGTGGATGAGTACAAGACGGGTGCGAGCCCCGGGAGTAAAATTCGAAGATTTGCCTAAAATCGATGTCATCCTTATCAGTCATTGCCACTATGACCATCTGGACATGAACACACTGAAGAAATTGAATGACAAATTCCAGCCCCGAATTTTTACTGGTCTGGGAGTCGGTTCCATACTAAGTCCACTGAAATCCAATAAGGTTTTAGAAATGGATTGGTGGCAGAAGGAGGAAGTAAAGTCATCGAACTTGAAGATTCATTTTGTTCCTGCACGGCATGGATCAGAAAGAATCCTGACCGGGGCCAATAAAACCTTATGGGGCGGGTTTGTAATCGAGAGTCCAAACGGGAAAGTTTATTTTTCAGGAGATACAGGCTATGAAGATTTTCTTGAAGAGATTCATCAGCGCTTCGCGCAATTCAGACTTACAATTTTACCTATCGGAAGTTATGAGAAACGATGGTTTATGAGAACACAGCATATGAACCCCGAGGAATCAGTCCAAGTACATCGGCTTCTGGAGTCAAAACAAAGTGTAGGTTTTCATTATGCAACCTTTGCAGAACACCCGGAGCAAACTATCGATGCCCATGAAAAGGACTTGGCGGATGCATTGAAAAAATTCAGCATGAAACAGTCAGACTTTTGGGTGCTGAAGTTCGGAGAAGGGCGGTACGTTTCAAAATAGGTGCTGACTGGTTAAATGGTTATAATATAAATTTGAAAAAATTGTTTGGGTTTTCATGATGACCTTTCCAGCAGTAATTCAGGATAATTGATTCTGAAAAGAACAAAATAATGAATAGATATAAAATCAAATTGCGAGTGGAGGTTATTATGGGCATATTCGGAAAATCTGAAAACAAAGACAATCATAAGGAAAGACATGGGGAAGTCGTAGAAAACGGCAGACTTGAACTTCGTGCAGAAGAACTGGATATAGCAAAAAACAGAGTGCAGACAGGCGCCGTCAATTTGAGAAAAGAGATTGTTGAAGAACAGAAGGTCGTGGACGTTCCTGTTACTCATGAAGAAGTAGTAATTGAGAGAAGAGCGATCAGCAATCAACGCAGCGACGCACCGATAGGGGAAGAAGAAACCATACACATCCCGGTTAGCAGAGAGCAGGTAACAGTGGATAAACACACTGTGCTGACAGGCGAAGTATCTGCATTAAAGCGTGAAGTAGAGGAAACACAACAAGTCAGGGAAACAGTTAAGAGAGAGGAAGCCCGTGTAGAAACTGACGGTGATCCGAATATCATTGCAGATGAAACACACCGTCATCTTCATTAAAAACTGGTATCGAGAATAGGAAGACACCTTTCAAGTCCCAAAAAGATTTGAAAGGTGTCTTTTAAAAATTCTAAAAAGCAAGCAGTAAATAGCAAATTCTATCAGACTATTTTGGAGGACAAACGATGTCACAAGAATTTCAAGCCAATCAGGGGATTAATCATTTTACTACTACACGTGAAAATATCATTAGGGGCGATTTCCACGAGCACAATGGAAAAATCTCCGAAATCGTGATACATGATACAGAGCAAAGTGTAAAACTCCAATTTCATGAAGAAGTATTGAACATCTCCAAGAAGCAGGTTCAATTAGGGGAGGTTACTGTCCGTAAAGAGCTGATCACAGAAGAGAAAAATGTTATCGTTCCTGTCAACCATGAAATACTTGTTATTGAGGCAAAAGCGGGGAACAGGGAAGCTGCTGAAAAAACAGAACCATATAATCAAACAATTCGAATTCCTATAAGAGAAGAACGAATTGAGGTCATCAAGCATCCGGTACTCCTGGAGAACGTTACAATATACAAACACCAATATGAAGAGACTGAACATATAGAAGAAACCTTGAAAAAAGAAAGGCTGCAGATAGAGATCATTGGAGATCCGACTGTAATAGACAAGGAAATGGGAAATCAACTACCGTAAAGTAAACGATGCTTATGTGAGCCTAAGGAGCAGCTCCCTATAAATTCAGTTATACAGTATGCTTGTTTCCCGGAATCCTTGGGTTACATCTGTTTTCTTACAATCTTATATTCATCATTAAACTGAAAATATGGGCAATCGTCAAAAGAATTTGTTAAAAATTTTCCCATTTCATCTTCGTCTAGATTCGCTTGGCATTCATAACAGCTGTATTCTTCATTATAAAGATAATGAATGCAGCAATCGCAATTTGTTTTACCTTTCATTATATCCAATCCTCCTAAAACCCATGAAATAACTATCTGCGGGTATACAATTTGTTTGAATTGTGTTTATATCACCAATTTTAGCAGAAAGTGATATCACCTTTAAATGATTATAACTGATATTTCAAATAGAAATTTGACTATTGAAAACTGCTTTGCTTTATCATATAATGTGACTGCGGTCATATAATGAATTGATTCACAAAATGACATTACCATAAAGGAGTCCAGCATGTCATTATTTAAACAGCAGCGGGATCATGTGAGACTGAGCATTCAGGATACTACTGTAAGACTGTTTAAGGAAAAAGGTTATGAAAACGTTACCATCGATGAAATTACTAAAAGCGTCGGGATTGCAAAAGGAACATTTTATAACTTCTTTTCTTCAAAACTTGATATTTTGATGGCATGGGCTGAACAGGAATTTCGTAAGTTTGACTTTACGGAAGCGATGAATGCAAACAAAACCATGAATGAGAATCTGGATCGCCTGATTGAAATACTGGATAAAGCAATACAGCAGGAAGAGATGTTGTTTAGGTCGTTTCTCTTTGAAATCATAGGAGTATTCGATGATCGCAGATTTGATTTCATTTCGATTTTTTCAGGAGTGATTCGTAGTTCAAATGATTTTAATAAGATTGGGACCCAGCTGATTGATGAAAAAATAAATATGCTGAACAGTACTTTATATCTTGGGATCATCCACTGGTTCCGGCAAGGAAACACCTCTCAAGGGCTAAAAGAACATTTGCAGAAATTGAAAGAAATATGCTTATACGGTATCATGACAAATTTTGAGGAGGTCGGGAAATGATGAAAGTTTTCACTGTGATTACGCCGATTTTACTTTTGCTGACGATTGGATGCGGATTCTCAATCCGCTATGGCGGTGAAGCTTTTAAGACTGCGGTTAAAGGGCATATGCTCCTTGGGGTATTGACTTTGATTTCAATGAGTATCCTTACGATCCTTATATTTAAATCTCAGCAAGGGAGTAGTTTGTGATGGAAAACAAGCATTCAAGAAATATAATGATTAGCGGCGCAATTTATTCGGTGATTATTATTTTGTGGCCCGTCTTTATGGCGCTTTCAGCCAGTGCTGCGGGTACTTTGGAGGAAAAAATAATGATGATTGGCGAGCGAGGAACACTTTACTATTTAAATTTTGTTTTCGCATCGTTAATTGCTCCGTCGATTGTTGTTTTCATCGCCGTTATTTCCGGATTATACAGAAGGGATAAGCTGAGTTTTTATGATACCATGGGAATGGTCCTGCTAGTAGCCTATTCCGTTCTTATTTCCATATCCTATATTTCTCAGTATGCGATACTACCAAAACTAATTTCAAGGAGAAGATTTGAAGAAGCGATGCTCTGGTTTTTTGAAAATACGGATTCTCTGGCATATTTTTTCAATCAGATGGGATACTGCC
The DNA here is from genome assembly GCA_026418695.1 of Clostridia bacterium. Classification (GTDB taxonomy): domain Bacteria; phylum Bacillota; class Clostridia; order Acetivibrionales; family JAFADI01; genus SKW158. Next base: position 5,606 of record JAOAAU010000102.1, on the reverse strand, counting down.
TGTTTGGGATTGGCGTTCTGCTGGTTTTTAGAGAGCTCTTAGCAGCAAAGGGCCTAATCAGAGCTGTGGGAGTAATTTTCTATACCTCTGGAATTTTGTCCGTTGTCGCCTTTGTCGGGTTACTGATGCAAAATAAGATGCTGAACTCTACGACCATATTCAGCGGATTACTTCTGGTTCCGGTTGGGATACTGGGTATAATAGCTGAGGTGAAAAATCGGAAAACACAGTGTACCGGTTAACATTGAGCCATGTTGTGATGCCGGAAGAGCATTTTTAGCAGCTATAAATAACAAGAGAGCTCATGATGATCTACGCTACAGCTGATACAAATCCCTGCATACCTATAAACAATCTTACGACTGCCCACAAGTATTACAGAACCTGCACCAACCTTTGCTCGACTACCAAGAATACCTTAGAAACCTGCTGCAATCTCTCGACTGCAGCAGACCTCCAGCATAAAACTACAAAACCTGTGCCTGCGGAACCCTTGGTAATCTTAGCTCGAACATTATATATCGCTTTTGACCATACTGCAATCGCTAGACTGCAATACAGCCTTACAGGACATATAATATTCTTCCCTCCGGCTAATACCAAGCTTTTGCGTCACCGGGACGAAACCTGATATTAACCTTTGGCCGACAATAATAAAGCCCTTTCGAACCTTACTACTGTCTTGGCTCAACCATCATGAACCCTACGCACATTATTATGGTCGTTTCGTGGAGTTTCATTCCCGTTAAATTTAACCAGCGTTTGGACAAAAAAAGTGTGCTCAAGCGTTACGCCGAGCACGTAAAGGGGGTCAAAATGTATTTTGTGAGGTCAGTTATAGTATGGACGCTATTTTTGGATAATATACATTGCTTTTTTAATAAAACAATAAAATTTGTTATAAAATTGTACTGCATTAAAAAATTAAAAGCATATCTTATGCAGGATGTAAACATAATAAGATATGAGTCGAAGTAATCTACACAGCAATATAGAATTGCACAATATTTTCGGAGGTGTTTTTTTAATGCATGGAACAGTGAAATGGTTTGATGCGGGAAAAGGATTTGGATTTATTGAAAGAGAGGGCGGAGAAGATGTTTTTGTACATTTTTCCGCGATAAAGGCGGAAGGATATAAATCTCTTGAAGAGGGCCAGCGTGTACAGTTTGATGTTGAAAAGGGCCAGAGAGGCCTTCAGGCAACCAATGTAATTCCTTCTTAGCGAAAGAATCTTACGTCGCTGGAATAAAGCATTTGAGTTTCTGATAGAGGAAAAATTAGTGGGAAGTGGCTTGGAAAGGCGACTTCCCATTATGTTATAGATAAACAGTTTTCATCAGATATGATATGATAGTTCTTTAGGTTGAAAACTTTGGAAAGGTTATTGATCCAAGAATTTTGACACTATAGAATTGAGCAGAAGAAAATATGCAACCATGGAAGAGGAGTGCAGTTTATGGAGTTTTGCAAGTGCGGATCAATAAAAAAGAGTGGGAAATGCAGTAATACACACTGCCCTGAAAAGAATCAAAAGCGTAAGGACTGGGTCGCCGGAGGCATTGCCATGGATTTTAAAAAGCCGGTGACATATGAAGAAGCGGTTGAACTGGCAGAAAGACTTAAAAATCCTGAGAATACTCTCTGAAAGAGGAAAATAGCCTAAGAAAAGAAAGGTATGGGTCAATGACAGAAGATTTTAAGACGTTAGGCATTAGTGATGAACTCGCAGAAATTCTTAAGAAGAACGGAATATCAGAACCGACACCCATTCAGGAGCAAGTAATCCCTGTGCTATTATCCGGAAAAGACGTGATTGCTCAATCGCAGACAGGAACAGGAAAAACACTGGCTTTTTTACTTCCCCTACTGGAAAACATGAACGCGCAGGAACACTTTGTGCAAGCTTTGATCATCACTCCGACGAGAGAGTTAGCGCTGCAGATTACATCCGAGGCCAGAAAGATTGCTCCTCTCAAAGGCATCAATTTTCTGGCTGCTTACGGCGGACAGGATGTAGAACAGCAGGTGAAAAAGCTTAAAGGAGCGATTCAGCTCGTCATTGGAACACCCGGAAGGCTGTTGGATCACTTAAGAAGAAAAACTATCGACTTAAGCCGCCTGTCTATGCTGGTGCTGGATGAGGCCGACCAGATGCTGAACATGGGTTTCCTTAAAGAAGTTGAACAGATTATTCACCAGGCTTCGAAGGAACGTCAGACCATGTTTTTCTCTGCGACGATGCCGGAGGAAATTCGCAGACTGGCTTCCCGATATATGAAGGACCCGTTAAAGTTTAAAATACAAAGCAAGAATATTACACTCGAAGGAATTCGACAGATTGTCATAGAAACCTCCGACAGGGCAAAACAGGATTCACTGTGTAAAGCGATCGAAGAATTTAGGCCGTTCATGGCGATCATCTTTTGCCGGACAAAGCGCCGTGCAAGTACATTGAACGAGGCTTTGAGAAGACGGGGCTTCAGCTCGGATGAACTTCATGGAGACCTGACCCAGGCAAAACGTGAGAAAGTCATGAAGGCTTTCAGAAATGCAGAAATACAGCTGCTTGTAGCAACTGATGTTGCAGCCAGAGGCTTGGATATTGAAGGGGTCACCCACGTTTTCAATTATGACATTCCTCAAGATACGGAAAGCTATATTCACCGCATTGGCCGGACAGGACGAGCTGGGCAAAACGGAGTTGCGATTACCTTTGCCGCTCCCAAGGACCGAACGTTCCTGGAAATCATCCAAAAAGGAATCAAAACAACCATTGAAAAGCGAAGAATGGAGCGGGAAGTAGTACTTAAGCATGATCAAGATACCCATAAGATGAGGAAGGATGCAGCAGGAACAGTATCCAAATATAAAGGTCCGGGCAGAGAAAACAGGCGGGGAACACAGGACAACAAAAGGACAAACCGCTCAAGAAAATTCAACCATGGTACGAACAGATCAAATAAGAGACATGGCGACAGGAAGCCTATAACATAGAAAAATTGTATATTCCAAATCTTCTGCAGCTACTTCTGCAGTCTTTTAGACCATTCGATATAATATAAATAAGAGGAAATTTGGAAAAAATCTACGTGAATTTGGTAAGGGGGGGCTTTAAATAAGTGAAAGCAAGCTAGCTCTTGTTACTGGGGCCAATTCCGGAATGGGAAAAGCGATCGCAGTTGCTCTGGCTAAGGAAGATATCCATATTATCATGCTGTGCCGCGATCAGAAGCGGGGAGAAGAGGCATTTAACGAAGTGCAAACCTTGAGCGGAAGTACCAAGGTGGAACTCATGCTGTGTGACCTCGGCTCCCTTTCTGAAATCAGGAGGTTCTGTGAGGAATTTAAGAAAAGATATGGTGCGCTTCAATTGTTGATTAATAATGCCGGAGTCATTCTTCCCGGCCGGCATATAACCAGAGATGGATACGAGCTTCAGTTCGGAGTGAATCATTTAGGACACTTCTTATTAACCAATTTACTCTTAGAGACCCTTAAAAACGGAGCTCCTGCAAGGATTATTAATGTGGCGTCAGGGGCCCATAAAATCGGCAGGATCCATTTTGATGATATTCATCTGAGACATAACTATACAGTATGGCGTGCGTATGCCCAATCCAAGCTGGCAAATATCCTGTTTACATACGAACTTGCCAGGAGATTGGAAGGGACGCAAGTGACCGTAAACTGCCTGCACCCGGGAGCTGTAGCAACCAACATGGGGATTAATCGGGATACGGGCTTTGGGAGAACCATTACCAGGATACTAAAGCCTTTTTTTCAGTCCCCGGAAAAGGGGGCGGAAACAACGGTATATCTTGCATTATCACCAGAGGTAGAAGGTGTCACAGGCAAATATTTTTATCGCAAGAGACCAGTTTCATCCTCTCATGAATCATACAGCCTGGAAACTGCAAAACAGCTTTGGTGTTTGAGTGAAGAGCTTACAGGTTTGTCTGAATAATAGAGGTACTCTCATTATTATGTTTCGATATGCCCTTAAAGGTGCGTGGACTATGATTATAAAATGTATTTTTAACATTGTATTTATGGTATGATTGAGAAAAGTATACTTTCGAGAGGAGCCGAAAAAATGGCTTTAAATACAACGCAAATCATGGTACTTCATTGGTTTTACAGCTGTAATGCGAAAGGTGAGCCTGCGTCCTACAAAGGTTCCATAGAACACTTTGGTCAGGTACTAAAATTAAGTGATCCTATGACAGTGATCAAATCACTGCTCGATATGGGTCTCATCAGCATCAGTAAAACCAAATTTGAAGTTTCCATCACCAAGGAAGGGATCCGGCAATATGAGAGTCTCAAGAAAAAAGCATAGGAATTAGTCTGCTAAAGGGAGTAAAGCCATGAAGCAAGGATCAAACTGCTTCGGTCCCCCTGGACAGACGATTGGGATTACAGAATTCCATCAATTGACCGTTTTGGATCTTAAGTACTCTGTCACATACTTCATAAGCTGTAGGGCGGTGGGTAATGATGATGCAGGTACGGGAAGCTCCAAGTTTTTTTACTGATTGCAAAATTCCTTTTTCCGTGTGAATATCAAGCGCAGAGGTTGCTTCATCCAAAATGAGCACAGGAGCCTTTTTAATCAGAGCACGGGCGATGGATAGACGCTGTGCCTGCCCTTCGGATAATCCGTAACCGTTCTCCCCTATCTTTGTATGAATTCCACCGGGAAGCTTTTTAATAAAATCCAGTGCATTTGCAGCCTGCAGGGCTTGTTCAATGTCCTTTTCCGTTGCATCAGGCCTTCCGATTCTAAGATTCTCTTCAATTGTACCTGAGAATAGGGTGTTGCCCTGGGGCACATAAGATATGAAGTGCCGGAAAGCGGCAGAGGACTCGGTTTTGTGTCCGGCGCTGTTGAAAAAGCAAACTTTTCCGCTTTTAGGACTGACGAGAGAAAGCAAAAGACGGATCAGCGTTGTTTTCCCTTCCCCGGACATACCAGCGAGGGCTACAATTTCACCCGGTTGGATTCGAATATTTACATTTACCAATACCTCCTTTGCAGGGTCATAAGAAAAACTTACATTTTCAAGGCATATTCCGGTGGATTTCCATTTCTTCATATTCTCAAGATTTTTCTCCCCTTGGAGTTGATCAAGTTCCATGAGCCTCCCTGCTGATGCCTGTGAGGTGAATAATTGAGGAAGATCGTAAGCAAGGCAGATGAATGGTTCCTGCACTTGTTCGACCAATTGGATAAAGGCTGCCAAAGTGCCAAAAGTTGCAGCTCCTTCCGAGAGCCTGAACGCTCCCCAAATAAAAGCAGTCAGGTAACCCAGCCAATAGCCCATGGAAAGGATGGCACTGCCTGCTGTATTGATCTTGCTTCGTGAGGTTACCCAACGGAGTCTTTGATTCTGCAATTTCTCTGATTCGCAGACACTTTCCTTTTCCCGGCAGAAGGCCTTAACAACAAGAATGTTTTGAATTTGCTCTTGAATGAAGGTACGATAACGTCCTTCGGATTCTTGAATTTTTATATGATAGTCCTTGAATTTTTGGCCTAAAAAGTGGCTGAGTAAAATCGCACACGGAGCAAGAACAAAGGTTAGAACAGCCAGCATCGGTTC
>JAOAAU010000034.1 GCA_026418695.1 Clostridia bacterium | reverse complement strand
CATAAAGTGCTTAAAAAACCTTCCTTTGTACAGTTTATTACCCATTAGTATGCCCCCTGAGTAATATCGTACTAAAGGCTATTTGTTGCTTAGTTCCTTTTCTTTCTTTGGAATATTTTCACTTCATGCTTTTACCGTGATATAAAAAGGAAAATAATTACTTTGCAATGCTCCTGCTTTTAGCTTCCTCATAACCCTCGGGTATATTTCGCGGAGGGAATAAAACAGCTAGCAAGTTCGGCAAAGCAGGCAGCAAAACAATCAGCAGGCTGGTTGGATAAAAAGCAATATTCATTTTACAGTACCCTCACATCTATATATATTCAGTTGCACTTCCAAATATTATATCATAGGAATCCATTCGTTTAAAAGCTGCGGTCCCAGCTTATTTATACAAGGAATAAGTCCTACTCTGTCTCCTTCACAAAGGATTCATGCAGCTTCCCCTTCAATTGAACCCCTACCTTCTCCAGTGTCTGGTTTAAAGCCTTCAGTGTAATATAAAGCTTTTCCTCACGGCAGTTCTCACCCATGTGCCCGATTCTGAAAACCTGGTCTTTCAGGAAATCAAAAGCACCCGCAATCATGATGTTGTGGGTCCGATGCATCTCATCATAAATATCTTTAAAAGTGGTTCCTTCAGGAACAAAGACCGTAGTGACCGTATTTGAAAAGCTATCTACCGGATATAATTCCAAGCCGGCTTCTAAAAGAGCTGTTCTTACTGACTGCGCCAGCTTCTGATGCCTTTGTATATAGTTCTCCTCATGAAGAAGTCTGTCAACAGCAGCACTCAAAGCATATATATCACTGATGGGTTGGGTATAGGGGAACCACTTTTCTTCATACCAGTTTCTCCAATGAGACAAATTGCAGTAGAATCCGATAATAGGAGTCTTTCTATCCAGCATAGCTTTCCATGCCCTTGGACTAATGCTCAGGAAGGTTAATCCCGGAGGTGCGGACAGGCACTTTTGTGATCCCCCCAGAACTATATCCATCGCCCATTCATCCGTTTCCAGCGGTTCGCCGCCAATGGCAGAGACTGAATCTACCACGGATAGGATTCCATATTGCTTTAATAAAGGGCAGATTTCTTTCACCGGGTTTGTTATTCCCGATGGGGTTTCACAGTGAACCAGGGTAGCAAGCTTGAAATGGTGATCCTTTTCAAGAAATTCACTTAGCGATTTTGTGTTTATTCCTTTCCGGTAATCCGATTTGAAGTATACGACTTCACCTCCATACATCTTGGCGAAATCTCCAAAGCCTTTTCCAAATATACCGTTATCAATGCACAATACCCTGTCTCCGGGTCCAATCAAAGAAGCGCAAGCCGCCTCAAGACCTAAAATACCTTCTCCGGACAGAATCAGGACATCATTCCCGGTGTGCAGAAGCTGCTTGAGCTTATCGCAGGTGTCTTTATAGAATTCAAAAAAGTTTTCATCCAGATCAGGATTGGTGATTTCAACAGACATCGCTCTTCTGACTTCTTCGTGAATATATGTAGGACCCGGGGTCATCAACAAAGGGATCTTCATGTCGTTACTCCTCTTCATTCTATAGAATATTGCTTAATGCTTTGTTTCTTTGGAGCAATGTAGCGATTGGCAGGCCAACAATCAAGCCCAAAGCAATTTGTGTGAGATTGCCGGGGATTGAGGTTATAGGCGCAAACCAGTTTTTATACAGAATCACCTCTGTCATGTAATACCCTGCAACCATCCAGACACTTGCTGCGAGAATTGCCATCATGTTATAAACCGCACTCTTTCCATTTTTCCCTCTTGCATTTGAAATTACTCCGACCATGTATCCCATAATGCCTCGAATTACAAATGTAAAAGGTGCCCAGGCCATCCATCCGGATACAACATCGAACAGCCCCATTCCAAAAGCGCCGGCCAATGCCCCTTTCTTTTTGCCAAATACAATGGAAGCAATAAACAAAGCTGCATTCCCGAAGTGGATCAAGCCGCCGTTGACGGAAATCGGCAGTCTGAGACTGATAAACCTTGTTGAAACAAATACCATGGCGATCAGCAGTCCCGTGATGACGATATCCTTTGTTGTAATATTCACTTCCGCCTTTTTAAAATCAGTCAATTCATTATTCATTACCATTCCTCCTATTACATTCGCTCTTACCGTATCGATACAATTATAAAGTGTATTGGTAAATTAGAGGTATTGTAATGGCATCAATTCAAATTGTCAATACATTAAATAACATTTCCGTATCTTTCAACTTAAAAAGGACAAGAGCCAGCGTCCCAGGTGGCTCCTGTCCTTTACCGAACTGAATTCATTCTATTGAATTTTTCTGAATTGTTTTCTACTTATTCTTGCTATGGTTCCCCTCTTTTAAAAAGAGAGGGGTTAGGGGTGAGTTATCATTAATTAGAGTTCATTTCTTCATTTTTTTGTACCCTCAATATCAGCGATCCTTTACAGCAATCCCCTTATATATATACCCATGCAATTTGGGCTCCAAGTAGAAGGAATCAAATTCTCTGATCCTTAATGGAGAGTTCTCAACAACGGCTTTAATATTCCTGTTTACATTGCATCCGCAGCCAAACACGTTAAACAGCGGATTGGTCAAATTCTGAACCCAGAATACCATTCTATCCGGACTTCGTCCATGTTCAAGGAACAGAAACCTTCCCCCCGGTTTTAACACCCTATGGAATTCACTGAGTGCCTTTTGAGGATCCGTGATGGTACAGAGTGTAAAGGTACTCACAACACAGTCAAAAGTATTGTCTTTAAACGCAAGTCCCTCAGCAGACATATTATAGATATCAACTTCCAGACAATTTTTCCCCAGCCTTTCCCTCAGGTGGCTTTCCATTGCCTCATTGGGATCAATGGCAGATATATGCTTTACATGTTCGGGGTAAAACCCGGCATTTTTGCCGGTACCAAATCCAATCTCCAGGATATTTCCTTTTGCTTTGGAAAGAAGCTCCCGTCGCTGGTTGTCAAAGTTTTCTCCCGTCAGGTTCATTTCCATCAATTTAGGATAAAGTCTATTTTCATAAAAGCGGTAAATTGCTCTCATCATATTTATTGCCCTTTGTAGTTTATTTATTTTATTACATGAATATATATTCATACATTGTTTTACATCAACCTTTTTCTCCTGTCAAACCGCGAATATATCCTGTCAAAAAATAAGCGATATCGCAACTCTTCGATATCGCTTATTTTAAATCACTTATAGGTTTTTATGCTTCTTTCTTATCCATGAATTCGGACAGGGAGGTTGCCAAACCTGCAAGACCTTGAATCTCGGAAGGAATGATAATCTTTGTTGCTTTTCCGTCTGCGGCTTTTTCAAATGCCGCCAGACTCTTGATTGCGATTACCGACTTACTGGGGTTGGCCGCATTCAACAGCTTCAAACCTTCCGCAGTCGCCTGTTGTACTTTCAATATTGCCTCCGCCTCACCTTCTGCAGTTCTGATCGCAGCTTCCTTTTGAGCCTCTGCTCTTAGGATCGCGGACTGCTTTTCTGCTTCCGCCTCGAGAATTTTTGCCTCTTTTTGGCCTTCAGCAACCAGGATGGCTGATTTCTTTTCCCCTTCCGCACGCAGGATGGACTCTCTACGTTCTCTCTCGGCTTTCATCTGCTTTTCCATTGCATCCTGAATTTCTTTAGGCGGAATAATATTTTTCAACTCTACTCGATTGATCTTGATTCCCCATGGATCCGTAGCCTCGTCCAGGATAGCTCTCATTTTTGTATTTACCGTATCACGGGAGGTGAGTGTTTCATCCAGTTCGAGATCTCCGATGATGTTCCTCAACGTTGTTGCCGTAAGATTCTCGATTGCGGACATGGGATTGTCTACTCCGTAGGTATACATCTTTGGGTCTGTGATCTGGAAGTATACTACAGTATCAATCTGCATGGTGACATTATCTTTTGTGATCACTGGCTGTGGTGCAAAATCCACTACTTTTTCCTTGAGTGTTACTGTTTTGGCCACCCTGTCAATCAATGGAATCTTCACATGCAGTCCCACGCTCCATGTCGTCATATAGGCACCCAGCCTTTCGATGACATACGCATGTGCCTGTGGAACGATCCTCACATTGGCAGCTACCAGAATCAATACAATTACTGCAATAATAATGATAAACGGCATCTTTACATCCCCCTTTTTTTAATTAGCTATGATTAACTTTATTCATCAATTCTTTTTACAAGCAATTTCACTCCGGAAATCTCTTTAACCTGGATTTTTGTATCTACTGGTATATCCTGGCTGTCAACAGACCGTGCGGACCACACCTGGCCCAATACCTTTACCTGGCCTGATCCATTGGTTACATCAATCTTTTCAATTACAACCCCGGTTTCGCCTATCACTCTGTCTGCGTTTGTCCGTTCAGATTTCAACTTCAAATAGTTTCTTGCAATCGGCCTTGTAAAGTATAAAAGGATTGCTGAAGAAACGATAAATGCAATGATTTGCGAAAGGAATGAAAAGCCGGCTAATGCTGCAAGCATTGCAAGTATGGCCCCCAAAGCGAACCACAGTGTTACAAGCCCCAGTGTCACCGCCTCGACTGCCCCCAAAACGATTGCAACCACCAGCCACAATACAGCATATGATATTCCTTGAAACATGGTTGGTATCACCTACCTCTACAAATATACACCAATAATTTTTCTCTATATCCTAGTATATCGTTTATTCCATGTACACACAAGTATACTTGGAAAGGGAATAAATTCAAACAAAAAGCTTAAGCCTTGCTGGAATCCATGACTTAAGCTCTTCCTGCGATACTGAAGGAAGTAAAGATTTACACTTCTGTACTTCATCTTTGTAACTCTTAATGTTTCCCTTGCATTTTTCTATTTTATAGTTTTGATCCGGTTGTCATTGTCCTTTTCCTCCACTAATTCAACCTTATCTCCGGTCACTTTGTACTTCCATACACTTGTAATGGGAGCATCATTTACTTTTAGCCCCCAGGTCTTTGTCAGCGCTACTGAGTACTGGCCTTCCCCCTCCTTGATACATCTTGTTTCAAGAATGCACCTGATTTTCGTACCCGGTGCAGGCCCGCCCCCTTTAAACAGCTTTTCTCTAGTACCGTTCCATTCAGGAAAATCCTTACGCAGCGACGTAACACGATAAATTGCTTCCGTTGCTTTTTCATCCGATCGGTCCTTTTTTACATATGGCGCCACAGGAGCATTCTGCCGCTGGATTGAGTTGAGATATTCCTTTGCCTTCACGGCTCTCAATTCCCACAGTTCACTGCCGATGCCATTATTGCGGTTCAGCACTTTATCCGCCAGAGCTTTGGGGAACATCTCCCGGATGGACTTGGCATACATTCCTCCATCCATTGCCTGTTTATATTCAAGAACTTCATATTCTCCGTTACTATCTTTCTGAAGCCTCATTCTTACGATATCTCCACCCCCGGAAACGTCTGTAAAGATACCGTTTTCGAAACCAAACCACCCAAACGCAACCTGCAGATATACATTGGTCATACCCGCCTTTTCTTCCGCTCCCAGTATTTTATGTGCTTCAATGGCTTTTTCTCCCGCCCCGTAAGCGCTTCTGTTTCTCACCAGCAAAAAGGCTCCGATGACTTCTTCCAGATTCTTTTTATCTACATCCTCGGGCAAAACGACTTTCTCGCCTTTTTCATATTTGAACGGCACATACTTTTCAAAATCTGCATCGACTTCCTGAAGCCCCTTCTCCTTCTCAAAAGTTCCGTATTTGTAGAACCATTCACGCCCATCGTTGGTGCCAATCCCCCGCTGCTCGTGATAGACCCCCATGATTTTGGCACAGGCACAAGCCATGATATATTCCTTCAGGCCATTCTCATTGCTTTGCGCAAAGCCTTCAAGCATGTACTTCAGCGCCGGTTCCCCCATGGCAACCAAGGCATCAAAGCTTTTACTGTTCTTCATATAGTCGTAGGGGTTTGAGGATGCTTGCGGTCCTTGTTCAACGATCTCTTTCAGCAGTTTTTCAACCCTCTCCTTCACATCCTGATTCTGCACTGCCGGTGCTGTTTCTTTTATTTGCGGCTGCTTCTCCTTGGTGGGAAGGGTATCGAATTGCTTGGAATCCTCCCCCGGTTTCTCAGCCTTGGACTTTTCCTTACTGTTCATCAGTATATAAACTGATATAATCCCACATGCAACAATAATTAAGGCAATCACACCAATAATCAGGCTTTTTTTCTTATTCACACAACTCCTCCTCGAAAGTTCTTATATTAAGGAATTTTTGTCTTTTTAATGGTACATAAGCTTTAAGTAAAAATGCGTAAAGCTGGTCATGTCTATTCCCAAAGCATCTTCGTTATCCACTCTTTTAACAATCACCAACGACCCCAATTGATCTTTCCACTCCCAGCCATACTGCGGCAGCTCCTTCTTCAAATACCTTTCCAGATCCTTTGTCGAAGTTAAGTATTGCTTTCCTTTTTTAGGTTCCGGATACCTTGAGCTTGCATACTCTGCCGAATGCCGGGGTAAGGGAATAAAGTATTTATTTCCGTTCACTTCAACTTCCCTGCCCTTTACCGGAAATAGTGCACAGTTCAGCATCGTTCTTAATTCCGGCCCTTCAATCTTTTCACTTCGCAGGATAGCAGCCCCGATCATGCTTCTGAAATAAACAGTCAAAAGCAGCACAAGGATGCCCGTAACCAAAACAATTTTCCTTTTCCGAAAAAACATATTAACCTCTTAACAAATACATACTGAATCTGTCGTTGTACTTATTATATACTAATTAAACACTGTAACAGCAGAATGAATAAGATGTAACCAAATTGTAAAATTTTACTTAACTAAGAACAACTGCAAATAAAAAGTACCGGAAAGACTGTGCCCTCCGGTACCTAAGGTGTAATAGTTTTATGGTTGATTCCTTTCCAGCAATTCCAGCGTGTGTTTTATCAGACTGAGGTCTCCCCAAGCGCCATGCCCCGGAACAACGATCTCAGCCTCCTTATACCCGTCCAGAACCTTTTTGACCGACATCGGCCACTGCTTCAGGTTCGCATCCTGCGTATTTCCGATGCTGGTCGAATCTGCCGACTTAATCAGACACCCGCCGAACAGCACCTTATCTTCCGGAAACCACACCGTAATATTATCTGCTGTATGCCCTTCCCCGGGATAGAAGGTTTCTATCTTCATTGAATCGATATCCAGCGTCATTTCGTCTAATTCGATTCCGGGAGAAGGCTTCATAAACCCATTCTTTTCCGCGAGCTCACCTGTCAATTTTGTGCTGAAAACCTCAATTTTACGGTCGAGCAAAGCATTAATCCCGCCAATTCGATCCACATGCGCATGGGTGATGACTGCCAGGGTAAAATCCTTTTTAAATGTATCTTTGGTTAACTCCAGCAGTGTCTTTGTTTGTTCTGTATTCCAGGGAGTATCAATCAAAACCAGGCTTTTTGAGGTAACTGCCACCATCCCGTTGGAAGGTGTCCGGCTTCCGTTGTAATCCTGATAACTGGTATGTACCCAAAGGTGATCATTGATCTTTGTTAATTCTACATAGTTCTTATCTTCAGAGCCTCTTTTCAAGGTACTTTCCTTGATTTGATTTTCCATTGCCGATGTGGGACTGTTTGAGCATCCTGCCCAAGTAGTACATAGTGAAATCATCACCATGAGTATAGTGAATGCTTTTCGCATAAATCCTCCTTGTAAACTTGAAACTGTGACAGTTGGAGATGGTTCCATGCACTATTACTGCGCCAGATAATCCAATACATCCTTCATAATTTTACCGGAAACGGGTGCAGCAGTCATTCCTCCAGTGTTTTCATTTACCTGCGGTCCGTTCAATATTACCTGACACACAATCCTGGGGTCGTCTGCCGGAGCAAACCCAATAAAGGAGGCAATGTAGATGCCCTTAGTTTTAGATTCCGGTGTCTCTGCAGTCCCTGTTTTCCCTGCAATTCTATAACCTTTCATAAAGGCATTTGCCCCTGTGCCCTTTGAAACAGACCCCTCCAGAATTTCTTTCAAAGCGTTGGAGGTCTGTTTGGATAAGACTTCCCGGATCACCTCAGGTTCATATCTCTTTACGGATTGCCCTTTTGCATCTGTGATTTCACGAATAATCTGAGGTTTTAACAACCTGCCCCCGTTTGCGATTGCGCCATAAGCTGCCGTTAGCTGTATTGGGGTAACTTGAACTCGCTGTCCAAAGGATGCCGTTGCCAGGTCAATATTCGTGGGCTTCGTATGGAATATGCTCCGCGCTTCCCCTGGGAGACCCAGATTGGTTTTATCCATGAAACCGAAGGATTGAAGATACCTGTAGAATCTTTCTGTTCCCAAGCTTTGAGATATCCTCACAAAGACAGGACTGCACGAATTATATACGGCCTCAGCAAAGGTTTCCTTTCCATGCCCCTTGGGTGTCCAGCAGCTGATCGTCCATTGGTCAACCTTTACCGGAGTATCATCCACCGGACTATCCGGCTTTACAATTCCTTCTTCCAGCCCGGCAGCAGCGGTTATCGTCTTAAAGCTGGAAGCCGGTTCATAGGTCTCCGATATTGTCTTGTTTTTCAGTACTTTTTCACTCAAGTAATCCTTCCGTTCTATTTCCGTCATGCCCTTCCATTTTCCTTCATCCATACCTCCCGGAATCGTCATGGGCATATTCGGGTCAAAATCAGGCATTGAAACCATCGCAAGGATTTCGCCGGTTGCCGGGTCCATGATGATCGCGGAAGCGCCATCCCTCGGCTTATAGTCCTCCATGGCTTTTTTAAGTGCATCTTCAGCAACTTTTTGTATGTTTTTATCTATTGTAAGCGTAATATTATTGTCCGTCCCGGAGCTGTCCAGCATGGCTTCTGCACCCGTGACTCCCTTGCCGTTTTCACCGGTAAATCCTACAACATGGGCGGCCAAATTTTTATTTGGATAGTAGTTCTTCCCATTGG
>JAOAAU010000032.1 GCA_026418695.1 Clostridia bacterium | reverse complement strand
TAAAACCATTTATCCTTTTTAATATACATCAAGATGCTGATAAAACCCATCGGAACGAAAATCATTCCGAATACAATCCAGAAAGCCCAGGGATTATCTGACATCGGGATCCCGTGCACATTCATCGAAAACAGTCCGCTCACCAGAACCATGGGTAGGATGATTACCTGGAGAGTTGTGAAGGTACGCATCAGGTTGTTGATCCGCTGTGAAGTCAAGGATTCATGAGTCCTATCGATCGCTTCGACAACCTCCTTGTAGTTCTCCAGCATATCCCAAATTTTTTCTATTTTATCGGTGATATCGTCGAAGTACACATCCATGTCCTCCGGCAGATATTTTTTAATCACTTTTTCGAGAGTCAGAATAACCGGCCTTAACGGCTTGATGATTCTTCGATAGTTAATAATCTGCATTTTTATGCGGGAAATCGATTCCAGCATTTCTTTTGACTTGTTCCGGAAGACCTGTTTATCGATGTTGTCGATCATCAGCCCGATCTTATCAATCATCGGGAAACAGTAATCAAACAATCTTTTTACAATTTCATAGAGTAAAAGCGCAGAACCTTCCCCCATAAAATTCTCACGGGCTTCATCCTTCATCTGGCACATACGGGACAGCGCCACTAAAGGCTTCAATTCACCCTCATGAAGGGTAATCAGGTAGTTGGGCCCGATAAATATATCGATTTCCTCGGAGTCCAGTCTGAATAATTCTTTCCTGTATCTGGGCAAATGGAGCACAATAAAGCAGTAATCGTCATAATCATCCACCTTGGATCTTTGGTGCTCTGTCATACAGTCTTCCAGCAGCAGCTCATGGAAGTCGAACTTTTCCTTGAGCATATCCATTTCGGTCTGTGTCGGCTTGATAATGTCGATCCACTTGAGTCCATTGAACTCAATTTCCCTGACCTCGGTAGAATAATGCTTTAACTCAATAATTTGCTTTTTTTCAGTGAAAAATGGAATAGCAAGCATGGCAGTATCCTCCTTTCTTTGCATAGGAGGATCAGGCTCGCTAGAAAATGAGCAGCACAGAATTCCCCCTATGGGTTATCGTTTTTGATATTTGTAACAAATAATTAGGGTAAGGGTCTGTACCCACTCAGTTTCACTTCCTTTCGAATGAACATAATATGAATTGAATACTATAATGTTAGTATACACCCGTAATCACTAAAGATCAACCATTTTGAACGATTTTTTTGCACCTTTTTTTATTTACTCCGTATTGCTCTTGATTTCTAACAATACATATGAATTGCATATCCAAATTTCATTTATCTTCTTCCGCTGTCGAAAGCAAAATTATTCTTTTATTAACCAAGGGATTACTATATAATATACTTGCAGAATATGCTTTTCCCAGGAATAAACTGTGAATTTCATAATTCCTAGTAAATTTTGAGAGGTGTTTGCGCTGTGAAAGATATCCCACTCTACGAAGTCAGACCTATTAGAAGCTTGAAGGACATGCTGAACTCAAGTACCGAGCTGTATTCTTCGAAAGCTGCTTTTCTTGTAAAAGACAAACCCGGCGGCAGTTATCTTCCCGTGACCTACAAAAAATTCAAGGATGATGTTGATGCCTTGGGAACAGCTCTTTTAAGTCTCGGACTTAAAGGTGAAAGAATCATCGTTATTGGTGAAGGACGCTACGAGTGGGCAATGTCCTACCTGACGGTTGTCAACGGTGTAGGTGTTATTGTACCCCTGGACAGGGAACTTCCTCAAAACGAGATTGAAAACTTGATTAGAAGATCTAAGGCAAGCGCCATCATTTATTCAGGGCACCTGAAGGAAAATATATTAAACTTCATTCCAACGGTCGATTCAATTAAGCATTTTATTCATATGGATGCTGCTGAAGACAGTAATGGTATTCTTTCTTTCAGGCAGCTTCTTTCCAAAGGATATCAATTAGTCTCAAGCGGTGAACGAAGCTTTATCGATGCCGATATTGATGTGGAAGCAATGAGCATGCTGCTATTTACCTCAGGTACGACAGAGTTATCAAAGGCAGTGATGCTCTCCCATAGAAATATCTGTTCCAACCTGATGTCCATGTCTTCGATGCTTTATATTGCATCCAGCGATATCTTTCTATCCGTACTCCCTATTCATCATACCTATGAATGTACCTGCGGGTTGCTCTGCCCTATTTATAGAGGCGCTACCGTTGCTTACAGTGAAGGTCTGAGACATATCCTCCAGAACATGCAGGAGTCCAAAGCAACCATCATGCTGGCTGTTCCCCTGATCTATGAAGCGATGTACAAACGCATCTGGGATCAGGCATCGAAAAAACCGGGAATGATCCGCAAACTTCGCCTCGCGTTAAAAGCCAGCAATGCGCTGCGCAG
Organism: Clostridia bacterium; assembly: GCA_026418695.1. Classification (GTDB taxonomy): domain Bacteria; phylum Bacillota; class Clostridia; order Acetivibrionales; family JAFADI01; genus SKW158. The sequence continues at coordinate 14,753 of JAOAAU010000032.1, read as the reverse complement.
TGTAAAGATTGATCTTACAAAAAAGCTCTTCGCACCGATCCATCAGAATCTCGGAGGTTCCATGCGGCTGTTTATCAGTGGAGCAGCCGGAATTGATCCCGAGGTGGCTAAAGGTTTCCGGAGTTTTGGTATTCACTTCGTTCAAGGCTACGGCCTCACCGAATGTTCCCCTATTGTTGCGCTGAACAGAGATGTGGATTTTAAAGACAACGCTGCCGGACTTCCGCTTCCGAATCTGGAAGTAAGAATCGATCATCCCGGCAATGACGGTGTGGGAGAAATCGCGGTGAAGGGTCCCAGCGTCATGATGGGGTATTATGAAAACCCCGAAGCCACTCAGAAGGTATTAAAGGACGGTTGGTTCTACACTGGAGATGCCGGATATATGGACGACAGCAAATTTGTCTATATCACCGGCAGGAAAAAGAACGTCATTGTCACCAAGAATGGAAAGAACATTTACCCGGAGGAAATCGAAACCATCCTGAACAGGTCGGTATATATCAAGGAATCTCTGGTTTACGGCAAAGAGGATGAAGAATCCGCAGATGTAGTTGTATCTGCTATTATCGTTCCTGATTATGAGAAGCTGCAAGAGGATTACAAGGACACTGAACTGACTTCTGAAAAAATCAGAGGTATTCTGCAGGAGGAAATCAAATTATTCAACAAGAGCCTTGTGATCTACAAACACATCAAGTACTTCCACCTGAAAGATGACGAGTTTGAAAAAACAACCACAAAGAAAATCAAAAGATATCTTGAGAAGAAGGTATAAAAACTCTAAAGCACCCTATTGATTCCAATAGGGTGCTTATTTTAAGCTTCAGTAAACAATGGTGTTGAAAGGTAACGCTCACCTGTATCGGGCAAAAGAACAACAATGGTTTTTCCTTTGTTCTCGGGCCTTTTTGCAATCTCTGTTGCTGCATACAATGCTGCTCCGGAAGAGATTCCCACCAGGAGGCCTTCTGACTTTGCCACTTTTCGGCTGGTATCAAAAGCATCCTCATTTTTCACCTTAACGATTTCATCGATAATTTCCTTATTCAAAACCTCGGGGATAAACCCTGCACCAATTCCCTGAATCCTATGTACTCCTGGGTTTCCTCCCGAAATGACAGGAGAATCATAAGGCTCTACTGCTACGATTTTCACATCCGCTTTCTTTGATTTAAGAACTTCGCCCACACCAGTAACAGTTCCTCCTGTGCCTACCCCTGCAACAAAAATATCCACCTGTCCATCCGTGTCCCTCCAGATTTCCTCGGCGGTTGTTTTCCTATGCATCGCCGGATTGGCCGGATTTTTAAATTGCTGCGGTATAAAGGAATTCGGATTTTCTTTTGCCAGTTCTTCCGCTTTTTGAATTGCTCCCCGCATACCGTCAGCACCTGGCGTAAGAACCAATTCCGCACCTAATGCTTTTAGAAGGTTTCGGCGTTCAATACTAAAGGACTCCGGCATGGTCAGGATCAGTTTATACCCTTTTGCCGCAGCCACAAAAGCTAGCCCGACCCCGGTGTTGCCGCTGGTAGGCTCAATAATGACCGTGTCCTTGTTGAGCAACCCCTTGTCTTCCGCATCCTGTATCATTGCATAACCGATTCTGTCCTTGACACTCCCCGCCGGATTGAAGTATTCAAGCTTTGCAACCAGTTTTGCATCTACTGCATTTTTTTTGCTGTAATTCCCCAATTCAAGCAGTGGTGTATTTCCGATCAGTTCCGTTAAATTCTTTGCTATTTTTGACAAACTTCCTCACTCCCGCCTACAAATTATAATAATCTATGCATTAATGATCAAACATTTGACCATATAATCCGCGATAACGATTCTCATGGAAGAATCAATGACCACGAAATAAATTAAGATAATTGAAGCACGAAAAACATCGTAATACAAATTCTTTTTCGTGTTCAATATACAACCTTAGCTAAATTATCCATCCAAGTATTACACTCTGTCAACTATGGTTTTTTAACGAAAGAAGGAGGCATTACTCCAATGCCTCCTTTGATCTATAATCATGCCTATTCCAGAATTTCTGAAACAGGCCGTATTTCTTTACCTCTTTCCTTGATTGTCTTTAAGATATACTCAAGCTTCAAGGTATTATAAGAATCGAAGTGCAGTAATATAATCGCTCCATTTTGAGCACTGCCGACGACGTGATTTGCTACACTCTTGGCAATCGTATCCGCACTATTCTTTTTCTTATCATACCGGCTGATGACACTGTGTAACGTTTCTGCCGACCAGCCAACGGGAATGTATTTCAAATCCGATACAATTTTTATGATCCTGGAGGAACTATTGCCGGAGCCCCCCGGAAGCCTTACAAACGGGAAATCCTGCTTCATCCTCGTCAGGTACTCCTGGCCCAGCACTTCACCTGCTGTTTTTTCCCATCCTCTGATCTCTTGGATAGCCTTGTCATTGGAAAGCCCCTCCAGCATTTTATGGTTCTGTGTGTGATTGCATACCTGGTGTCCCTCTTCCACAGCCTGCCTCCACAAGCCGGCATAGGTAGAGAGGTTGACCCCTGTCACAAAGAACGTACACCTTGCATTTTCCTTCTTCAGAGCCTTTAAAGTCCGTTCAATTGATTTTTTATCAACACCATCATCAAAGGTAAGCGCTACCGCGTTTGTAGAACGATTTCCCCAAGTAACAGCCTTCTTATACTTAAAGCTCCAGTTCCGTTTTGCTTTGGGTTCTTCCTTAATGGTTGGTTCCGGTTTCGGAATGGTTTTAAAAAACGCCTCCATCGCCTCTCCAATCAGAGAAACATTTAAATATCCGATCCCTTCGGTAAGACTTTCCATGCGTTTTAAACTTTCTTCATTCTTATCTTCTTCCCTGTTATCTGCGCTTAAGTCCGAAACCTTTTTTTCTTCCTTTGGTTCGTTCTCCAGTTCCTTCGCAAAGCCGGACGAAGCGATCGGGGTCATGTTCATCTGAAAAACAATGGTAAAAGCAATTACAAGTTTGATTACCGTTCTGCCTTTTCTTGCAACAAAGAAATCCATAATTTACTCCAAATCATATTTCCAATATCTAGATATCATTCTAATACAAAAGCTAGCAAAAATGAAGCATTTCCTGTTTCTTTGCTTCAATCTGCCCGTGTCAGGGGGACGGTTCTGGTGACACACAAAAACGTGTCATCAGAACCGTCCCCCTGACACATTTGATGCATTCAAAAGGGCTCTATCCATTTCGGATAGAGCCCTTGAGTAAATTCAAACTTTAATATTTTGATATGTTCAATTCTATTTCGGAAGCGATATAATAAACTCCGTTCCCTTCTCGAGTTCGCTTTGCACCATGATTTTTCCCTTATGGGCTTCCACAATGGATTTAGTGATGGTCAGTCCGATGCCTGCACCACCGGTGAGCCTGTTTCTTGACTTATCCGCCCTATAGAAGCGCTCGAATATGTGAGGCAGGTCCTCCGGCGGAATTCCGTTTCCGGTATCCTTTACACTGATCTCAGTGATATCCTCCGTTCCTTTTACAAAAACCTCTACGGTTCCGTGGGAAGGAGTATATTTAGAAGCATTAGAGATAAGATTCACGATTACCTGACTCATCTTATCCTTATCCGCAGAAATCACTTCTTCTTCCCCTGTAAACTTGATTTCAATTTCCTTATTCAAGAAGTCCTTCTCAAAGTTGTGAAGGATATGTTGAATCAACTCTGAAATATCAAAACGAGTTTTATTTAAAATCAGATTTTCACTCTCGTATTTGGCTAACTTTTCGAGGTCCCCCACCATTCGGTTAATCCTCATGATTTCCTCATGGCAGCTTTTGAGCCTTTCGGTATCCGGCTTCCATATCCCGTCAATCATAGCCTCCAGATGGCTTTGAAGAGTAGCAAGGGGTGTTCTCAGTTCGTGTGCGACATCTCCTGTAAGTCTTTTTCTCAGCTTCTCCTGATTCTCCAGGGTTTCAGCAAGGTGATTGATGGTATCTGTCAGTTGGGAAATTTCCATGGTGGTTGATCTTTCATTTACCCGATCACCAAACTCCCCCTGAGAAATCGACTGTGCGGTGTTGATCACTCTTGATATTGGGGTACTGAGTCTTTTTGCCATGATAGCGCCAATACCCAGTGACAACAAAAGAGAGAAGATTCCCACTGCAATCGCCAGATTATTCAAGGTATTGATGAATATCAGATCGCTGTCTGTAAAGTAGTATGGGCCGTAATAGCCAATCTGAATTTTACCGACTTCCGCCAGGTTATACAGGATCGGATAGGGATCTTCCTTGTATTCCCCATTCCAATGGGGATAACGGCTGCTCATATTATGAGCCATATGGGCAATCATCTGCTGGCAGAGCCCGTTATTATGCAGTGTTGCATCCCATACCACGTTTCCCGATTTATCCGTCACCCGGATGATCATCCCCTGCTCCAGTGCATTGATACCGATACTTTCAATCATTGCGGTATCCCATTTGCCATCCGGTTTATACTGCTGACTTACCAGAGTCACCGTCTCCCGGTTTTTTCTTTCCTGATTCTTAACCACATATTCCTTAAAATGCTTATCCAGGAACAAGTTTGTGAATATACTGATGAGGAACACGCAAACCATCGCCACAAATACATAAGACAGCGACAGTTTTGTTCTTAAGCTAAGTTTCATCCTACTCACCACCAAATCTATAGCCAATACCATGAACCGTCAAAACATACCGTGGATTTTTGGGGTCATCCTCGATCTTTTGACGCAGGTTTTTGATATGCGTATCAATCGTTCTGTCATAGCCGTCAAAATCTTCTCCCAATACCAGGCAGATCAATTCATCCCTGGTAAAAGTCTTGTCCGGATATTTGGCAACTGTCGTCAGGAGCTTATATTCATTGGGTGTAAGATTGATAATCGCCCCTTTTTTCCTTACCTCGTATTTTATTGTATCAATCGTCAGATCTTCATTGTTGTAGGATAAATGGTTTGCCAAGGGAGCGATGGCATCTCCCGCCCGCCGTAAAACTGCTTCCGTCCTTGCAACCAGCTGTCTTGGGCTGAAGGGTTTTGTAATATAATCATCCGCCCCAATGTTCAGCCCTTTCAGGATATCCTCTTCTTCCACCTTGGCTGTTAACATGATAATGGGAACCCGTGATTTTCTTCTCAGGGTCTTGCAAATCTCTTCTCCGCTGATGTCCGGCAGCATAAGATCCAAAACAACGAGGGCCGGGTTTACAGCTTCAAACCTGGCTAAAGCTTCTGCGCCGTTATTTGCTCCATATACAACATACCCGCTGTTCTCCAGATAGGATTTCACAACCTCAACAATCTTTTCTTCATCATCTACAACCAGTATCTTTTTTTCGTTGCTGCCCATATGCATCTCCCGAATCTATAGGATGTGTCCCGCTTCATTATATAAAAACACAAAATAAATACCTGCCGAATTGCAGTACCTATAATGATTATACACCATTTGTATGATAGCGTAGCCTTATTATCAATACATTAACATAGAATTTTGTAGATTTTATGAAGATTCACAAAAAAGTTACCGGAGACCCTGTTGTAAAGCAGATTTTATCACATCTCCTCCTGTATTTAAAATCATGTTATTGACAAAACTATTTGGGTGAAGTAATATAAAATCAAATATACATTAGGGGGGTATAGTATTTACAAGTCAACATACAAAGCATGTTTAAACACAAAACCTAGTTGGTATATTTGAATTACAATAATTATACAGGGTATAGATAACGAACCTAGTGGTAAATCCACTCAGCAAATGGAGTGACCATAAGAAATCCGCTTAATTAAAAGCACTATATCCGTCGCGATCATGATCTCACATCGGAAGAATAAATTATCGCGAAGTAAATCAATGTGATTGAAGCGTTAAAAGATTAGGACGTGGTTTTTCGCGTTCAATATAGAAAGGTGATTCTATGAGAAAAGAAAATCTGAAAATCCTTGGAATGTCGTGTGCCGCCTGCGCCAGAGCAACTGAGAGAGCCGTAAAAAAGCTTGACGGTATCCTTGAGGCAAGTGTCAACTTTTCCACCGAGAAGATGAGTTTTACTTATGATGAATCCAAGGTTAAACTTGATGACATTAAGGCTGCCGTGTCTAAAGCCGGCTTTGAAGCGGTGACGGAAGTTGCTGAAAAGGAAGTGACGATCCCCATCGAGGGTATGACCTGTGCTGCTTGTGCAAGCAGAATAGAAAAAGTTGTAGGAAAAATGGAGGGGGTATCAGGGGCATCCGTTAATTTTGCTACTGAAAAAGCAACTGTGCATTATGACTCCTCAAAAATAAGAATCTCCGAGATCAAACAGGCTATTGCCAAAGCAGGATATAAAGCCCTTGAAATTGAGAGTAAAAATGCCATCGATGAAGATAAACTAAGAAAAGAAAAAGAAATCCGGACGCTTTGGACAAAATTCATCGTATCCGCCATATTCTGCGTACCCCTGCTGTATATCGCAATGGGCGCCATGATATGGTGGCTGAAATGGCCGATCCCCCATTGGCTGGATCCGATGCAGTATCCTCTGCTTTACGCATTGGTAGAAATTATTTTGGTTGCTCCCATTATTATTGCAGGCAATAAGTTTTACTCCATCGGGTTTAAAGCCATTTGGCGCAGAAGCCCCAACATGGATTCATTGATTGCCATGGGAACTTCTGCAGCGGTGCTGTACAGCCTGTATTCCACGTACAGAATTTCCATTGGTGATTTTATCTACGTTGAGGATCTTTACTTTGAAACGGCGGGGGTCATCATCACCCTGATTTTATTGGGAAAATCCCTTGAAGCCGTATCCAAGGGCAGAACCTCCGAAGCTATCAAGAAGCTGATGGGCCTGGCACCTAAAACGGCCATCGTCCTTCAGGATGAGAAAGAAATTGAAATCCCGATTGAAGAAGTTGAAGTGGGAGACGTTATTCTCGTTAAACCGGGCGATAAAATTCCGGTTGACGGCATCGTGCTTGAAGGGCGTACCTCTGTAGACGAATCCATGCTGACAGGAGAAAGCATCCCTGTTGAGAAAAATGCAGGCGATAAAGTCATTGGCGCAAGCATCAACAAACATGGCTCCATCAAGTTTAAGGCCACCAGGGTTGGAAGTGATACGGCTCTTGCACAGATCATCAAGCTGGTGGAGGATGCTCAAGGTTCCAAAGCTCCCATCGCACAGATGGCGGATATTGTATCGGGTTATTTCGTTCCCATTGTTTTTGCCATCGCAACACTATCGGCATTGGCCTGGTTCTTTACCGGTCAATCCACGGTATTTTCACTGACGATCTTTATCGCAGTTTTAGTGATTGCATGCCCATGTGCACTCGGATTGGCAACCCCGACAGCGATCATGGTCGGTACCGGAAAGGGCGCTGAGTACGGCATTCTGATCAAAGGCGGAGAAGCCTTGGAAAGTACCCATAAAATCAACACCATTGTTTTTGATAAAACCGGAACAATTACCGAAGGAAAGCCTGAGGTGACCGATATTGTGGTTACAGAGCCTCATGACAAAAAAAGTCTCCTGCAAATAGCGGCTTCTGCTGAGAAAGGCTCTGAACATCCGCTTGGAGAAGCCATCGTAAGAGGCGCTGAAAAAGAAAGCCTGGAATTTCTAAAAGTCAGCAAGTTTGCAGCAATCCCCGGGCACGGCATCGAAGTAGAAATCGAAGGGCGTCAAATCCTTTTGGGTAATCGCAAGCTGATGGTGGACCGGAATATCTCACTGACACAATTGGAAAGCGAATCCGACCGCCTTGCTTCCGAAGGCAAAACCCCAATGTATATCGCCATACAGGATCAGCTGGCGGGAATTATTGCAGTAGCCGATGTAGTCAAGGAAAGCAGTGCGAAGGCTATTAAAAAGCTGCATACCATGGGGATTGAAGTGGCAATGATTACCGGAGATAATCGCAGGACTGCTGAAGCAATTGCAAAGCAGGTAGGGATCGACAGAGTCCTTGCGGAAGTTCTTCCTCAAGACAAGGCAAACGAAGTGAAGAAACTCCAGGCAGAAGGTAAAAAGGTGGCCATGGTGGGTGACGGCATCAATGATGCTCCTGCTCTTGCCCAGGCAGACATAGGAATCGCCATAGGTTCAGGAACGGATGTAGCCATGGAATCTGCTGATATTGTCCTTATGAGAAGCGATCTTATGGATGTTCCGACAGCAATACAATTGAGCAAAAGTACCATTAGAAATATCAAGCAAAACCTGTTCTGGGCATTTGGTTACAATGTTGCAGGTATCCCCGTCGCGGCCGGCCTGTTATATGCTTTTGGCGGACCGAAGCTGAACCCGATATTTGCCGCTGCAGCCATGTCCCTAAGTTCAGTTTCCGTATTGACCAATGCATTAAGACTCAAAGCTTTTAAGCCAAACAAAAAATAATGAACTGATGGAGGATGAACCATGAAAAGTAAAATCATTTTAGCTGCACTTTCACTTACAACCGTTTTAGCGTTTTCCGCCTGCCAGGCAACCGATGTCGTCGGGAAGGTAGCCTCTACCTCCTTTGAAGCGATTCTGAACAAGATTCCGGACAAAGTCAAAGCCGATAATGCAAATAACGGCTGGGAACTTACCTCTCCCACGGGTGAAAGATTTGTCTGGAGCAAGGATTTCAGCGCCGCAGGCAAACCGGATGCGATGCTTGAGTTTGATGCCAAACCTTTTGTGAACGCAGGTTTGGATCTCAACAAACTCCCAAAGGATATGGTTGCAGGCAGCAAGATTGTTTATAAGGCCGAATTCGGCCAGGACAAATTTACGTATAAGGGCGAACCCAAGCCCATAGATTCATTCAATCAGATCGTAAAAACTCATAGAGACGTTATCGGTTACCATGAAAAGCTGGACCACTATGGTATCGCTCTTGGAAACGGCAATATGTTCGAATGGGCAAAGGATATGAATACCAATGATAAAGATATCGTCTTTGTTCTTAATCCTCAACCCTTCATTGATGCCGGAGTAAAGCCTGATAAAGTTGAAGGCTGGGCATTTGCCAAGGTGGAAGTAAAGGATAAAAGCGGCAAGCCTGAACAGATAGACAAATTCTTAAAACCTTTTGATTTGAAATAATTTTGATTTCTGTTTGGAGGTCTGGATCATGAAAAGAAGAATCAATATTGAAGGCATGAGCTGCAATCATTGTGTAAAGCATGTCAAGGAAGCCTTGGAGGAAATCAAAGGCGTACACACTGCAACGGTAGATTTAAACGGTAAAAACGCAGTTGTTGAATTGGAGAACGAATCAGTAACAGATGCTGAATTAAAGAATGCAATTGAAGAAGCTGGATATGATGTGATTTCTGTAGTAAACTTGTAATATCAAAAAATGCATGACGGCATAAGAAGTTACTGTACGAAACCGGCTGCCTTTCTGGCTCCGGTTTCGCGCTGTAACTTTTATCATAGGAATCGTTTGGAGGAATGGTTATGAGCCAAAAAAGAAATCATTGTGAAGACAAAGACGAATGTTGTACGGCATCGGAAAACAAACAAACCGCCCGGTCCCTTAAACTCCGCCAGTCCCTGATATCAAGGCTGAATCGCATCGAAGGCCAGGTCAGAGGCATCAAGGGAATGATTGAAAAGGATACCTACTGTGATGATATCCTTCATCAGATCTCTGCAGTACAGTCTGCCATGAAGTCTGTAAGCAGGCTTGTCCTCGAGAATCACATGAGAAACTGTTTGATTGAAAGGGTTCAATCCGGAGAGACCGAGATTGTGGATGAGCTTTTGGATACTATTGAAAAGATGCTTTAGAGCTTGTTTCAGGGCATCCCGGTATGCTGCAGTATGATATTTTTGTAAAGAACCGGAGGATGGCACCCCACACTCCCAGTAAGCTATAAACCCAATATAGTTTTTACGGATATCATAAATTATCATGAACTAAATACAACGCACAAAAACTTTTACATTTCATTCTTTTGTGCGCATGTATTACCTTGATTTATATCGCAATAATCCATTCTCCCGATGGTTTTTCATTATTGTGATTTGTTTAGATCGTTAAGTTTAAATGGCTATGAATTTATCAGATAATTTTCATGTGAAACGGAAAATCCGGCTTTGTCATTGCCGCCTAACGGCAAAGATAAAGCCGGATTTTCTTCATTTGAAGCAATTTCTCCATGACCTAGGGATTATCCGCAGCAGCCTCCGCCGCCGAAACCTGAACCTGTTGGAGGCTCGTAATTATCAATCTCATCTTTAATATCTTCAAGATTGACTTTATTGATATCATCGACAACTCTGACATAACCGTTCAACATCCCCATCCAGCACCTAAAGGTAAAATCGGACTCCGGAGTGAACTTGATTTCATTGTCTCCATCCTTCAGACTGATCTTTGAGTTATATTCGGGAAACTGAAGGACATTGTTGCAGTAGTTTATCTGTTCTCCCTTTATCACCCATTTGGTTTCCACTCCCTTTTGCATTACCATCACTGCCGGTGAAAAGCCATAATCATTCACATTCATTTCAACAACCTGAATTCCGTTTTCTATCTTTGCTACCGCAATTTCATCCGTAGGTATTCTACCGCCTATAAACTTTGTTGCTTTTGAGCCTGCCGAACAGCAGCTTCCGCCGGCTGTACCCGCAGAACCTTCGTTTGATGAATCCTGGAGTTCCTGTTCGGAAACCTTTGAAAGATCCGACACCACCCTGATGTTGCTGCTGATCATCCCCATCCAGCAGGTATAAGTGATGTTCCCTTCTTCTTCCGGCGTAAACTCTATAACATTATCCCCGGGTACAAGTTTTTTCTGTATATTGTATTTTGGAATCGTCACAGGATTGTTGCATCCGTTCAAATCCGATTTTTCCGTTTTAATTGTCCACTTTACGGGCACACCCTTTTGGACAACAATGGGTGAATATCTTCCTGATTCCATCTTTGTTGTGACCGTCTGAACATTTCCTTCAACCTTTGCAATGTTGCCGCTAGCAGCGGATGATGCAAAAGCTACATTGATTCCGGAGAGCGCCAACCCTCTGTTAAACATCACAACTCCCAGCACCATTACAAGAACTGCACTTACTTTCAGCATTCTATGGGTAAACTTGCTACTCAGGAAGGAACTAACTGCTCCAAAGCCAAACATTAAAGGGACTGTTCCTACGCTAAACATGAACATGGACAGGGCCCCCACCGCAAAGCTTCCCGTACCCAAAGCGTAAATCTGCATTGCCTGGAGTGGTCCGCAGGGCATCAAGCCGTTCAGCAGACCTACATAGAAGGGTCCGTATTTACCGTTATTGTTATGGATCTTGTTCCCAAATATTCTCGGCATTCTCGGATTCAGCTTTCTAAGCCATGGGAAAATATTGAGCATGTTCAAGCCCATGATCACCATAAAGACACCGGACACAATCGCTACAATCCCTTTGGCTGCTCCCGAAAAACTAACCACAGATCCCAATGCCCCAACCAAACCCCCGATGAGGGTATAGGATACAACTCTTCCAATATTATACAAAAAGCTCGGCTTAAACTTGGAAAGCTTGCCGCCATCGTCTATGGGATTATAGGATACGCACTGCGAAAGATTGATTCCGCCGCACATGGCGATACAGTGCAAGGATGTCAACAATCCAACAACAAATAACAATCCATACCCCATGTTTTGACTTACCTGGGGAATAAAATTAAACCCGACGGTATTTTTTATGATCACATACAAAGCGAACAAGATGATCCCGATTCCAAGAACCTGGTTGATCTTCAGTTTTTCTTCCTGACCGTTTTCAATTGCTCCTGAAACAGTATTCTCTGTCTCTGACGGTTTGTTTTTTACCGTATAATCCAGTTTCTCTATTGTCTCAATGATTTTATCCAGTCCAATCAAATTGCCATCAAAAGTGACATAGACATTGGAACTGCTGAAAATCGCCTTGGCATCCATAACCCCGTCCAGCTTCTTCAAGCTGTTCTCAATTCTCATTTCGCAGCTTGTACAGGTCATTCCTTCTATCAGTAACACTCTTCGTATCAATTTCTGTTCCATTTGATTCCCTCCTGACTAACAAAACTGCATCCGCCTATTGAATGCTTTTATCATAGCAGTGAAATGTGAAGAATTTATGTAGAAAGTTTAAATTTTATTGTACACCCTGATGAATCATACAAAAAAACTCTCTACAGCTCTCAATTAACGGAAAAAGAGCTGCTTATCACCAGCAGCCCGTTTCTGACCTTATTGCTTCTTCCAATTGCCGAACAGTTCCTTCCCCTGCTCGAGAAAAGCTTTGGAAATTGTGATATTGGCACCGTCCTCCGTTTTATTTTCCTTGGTAATAGGAACCGGATTACAGCCTCCTTTGACCTTCTCCACCTGGTCCAGCTTGAACTTGTTGCCGCAGTTCTGACAAACCAGTGTATCTCCCTGCTGCTTGTAATATCCTCTTCCTGAATCATAACACACCTGACAGGTATTGAAGGCTGTTCTGACGGAACCGTCGCTTGCTTTCAAAGCGATCACTTCCATATTGGTCTTGCCAGCCTTATAAGGGTAATACCTGGCTGTTTCAGAAACTTCTGCCTTTGGAATAACGAGATCCGTTGAAGCTTCTACGGTTTCTCCTCCTCCCGAGAACCCTTTGACTGCAAAGAATCCTGCCAGAAGCGCCACCAATATCCCCAGTGAAATATAGATTTTTTTATTTGATTGCTTGCTCTGCACGCTTTTATTGTTACCCATCTCAACACCATCCTCACTAAATTCTTTTAATACATCCTATCACTGAATTGTGAAGATTTTATGAAGACAGAATAAAATTCGGCAAGTCTTCTTATTGAGGCTTATTCCATTAAGACCCCATGGCTTTTATAAATCTCCTACGGAAAAACCATTTCCATCAATTACTTTCATCCTCTTCATAATTTCTACACAATTTTATGTTAACATATTTTAAGTTTATATTGGGAGGGCTCCGATGTCAAAATTTAAAGTTATTTTAATCCTATCCGTTTTTACTCTCATTATCGCCTCTGCATCTGCTTATATTTATTACCACATGAGATTTTCCCATTCCAATTCTGCCGATCATGCCGCGCAGGCAGTTCACCAGGTCGCCTCCGTACATGAAGGGAAAAAAGATCCCTGCCAGGAAAACCAAAAACTGCTGCAGGCTAAGGCTGATCAGTTCAAGGCGGTTACTGGCTCTTATCCCCCAAAATTATCCTTACTGGTTGAAATGAAGTATATCCCTGAGCTGCCTAAATGTCCCGGCGGCAATGGATATTCCATCGATCAGGACGGGAATGTTTTTGAAGACTCAAATTATAAGGAAACTGAAACACAGGAAACGGTAAAGACCTTTACCAGGGAAGAGCTGGCACAGTTTGACGGCAAGAACGGACGCAAATGCTATGTGGCCTTATACGGAGTGGTCTATGACCTGACCGATGTAAAAGGATGGAAAAAAGGAAGCCACGGCCATGGAATCATCGGGGGTAAAGATTGGACCGCGCTCTTTGAAAAGCACGCACCTAAAAGCCACAAAAATCCGGAATTTCTTAAAAAACTGCCGGTAGTCGGGAAATATATCGGGGAACCCAACCCGAATACTATACTCCAAAAAGCGCATTAAAGAACAAAGCCGCAGAGGGATATTATCTTCTGCGGCTTTGCATTTATTCCGGTTTATTATAAGTGTTTTTGGGATCGGAGATATAGTTTGACTTGAAGTCTGTATATTCAATCTTTTGCATCATTCCAGCCGCTGCATGGTGCAGTTCATGGCAGTGCTGCACCCAGTTCCCCGGATTGTCCGCCTTAAATGCCACTATATATTTTTCTCCCGGCTTAACCATGAGTGTATCTTTGATAATAACAGCTTTCAGAGGCGTTCCATTCCTGGAAAGCACTTGAAAGAAGTGACCGTGCAAATGCATGGGATGATCAACCGCACTCCGGTTGTCGAATGTAAATTTCACCGTATCTTCAGTTTTTATTTTTAATGCAGGCAGTTCACCAAAGGTTTTTCCATTGATAGTGTATTGAAGTCCCTGATCTACTTTTGTATTCAGAATCACATTATAATCAACTGAAAAACTTTGATTGATTGCAAACTGCGAACTTCCGCCATTGCCGTAAGCTGCCAGATCAAATATCGGGTGAAGGACACCCTCTGCTTCCGTTCTAAAGGTTCCATTCCCATCCGTCACTTTCACAGGAATCTTGATCTGGTCATTATATAGATTGCTGTCATGGGCATCGACTACAAAGCTCTCATCGGATGAAACAACAAACTCCACATCATATCTTTCTCCAGGAGCAACCAGGATGACCTGGTCTTTAATCAATGCTGCACCTTCGATGTCCTGGCCATCCGTTGAAACAACCTTGAATTCCTGCCCCGGTATGTGAATCCCATGGGAACGGTATCCTGCATTGATCAGCCGTAACCGGACAACCTCACCTTTCTTGACTTCCAACGGCGAAATGAGATTTCCGGCCTTGGCATTGACCGTAAAAATGTTATAGCTCTCTTTCATCATTTGTTCTTCAGCCTTCAAAGGATCCTGACCATTCATTTTCATATCGCCATGACCACCGTTGTGCCCGTCTCCTGGCATGGACCCCATTTCATCCATGGGTTTTTCCTGCCATTCATCCAATATCAGAGTAAAATCCCGATCGGGTTTAACCTTGTTCTCAGGCTCAACGATCAAGGCTCCGTAAAGTCCCTTATCTACCTGTTTTGCCCCTTCCTGATG
>JAOAAU010000131.1 GCA_026418695.1 Clostridia bacterium | reverse complement strand
AAGGAGATGAGAGGGGTAGTCAGTGTACCTTTAGTTTATTTATTGTATTATAACTGCATCCTTCAGTATGGAACGGAAAAATTCTTTACAGACTGCGCAGAATCAGGGATTGACGGATTGATTATCCCAGATCTTCCATATGAAGAGAGGGACGAAATCGAAGAGGTTGCTTCGAGATATCCGGTGGACCTGATCACTCTGGTAGCGCCTACTTCAAAAGACCGCATAGAACAGGTTGTGAAAAACGCCAGAGGATTTTTATACTGTGTTTCTTCCCTTGGAGTCACCGGGGTTAGAAGCAATTTTGATACGAATTTTGAAGAATTCTTCTCAGACATTAATAAGTATGCCCCGATCCCAACGGCCATTGGCTTTGGAATATCAACACCGGACCATGTGAGGCAACTGAAACACTACAGTGACGGATTAATCGTTGGAAGTGCAATCGTCCGGCAGGTAGAAAGAAGTGCAAATAAAGATGAAGCAGTCCTCAATGTCGGAAGCTTTGTACGGTCATTAAGAGAAGCAATGGATGAATAAAGACCCTCAGGAAGACGGCTCCGGTAACACAAATTCGTGCAACGGAAGCCGTCTTTTTCAATTATGAATTTATTTTAAATTTTAAGATAAAGGTATTTTCAAAATTTAAATATGTGGTAGAATAGAGTTGTCATAAATTTTGGAAACAAGCATAAGATTTGCTGATAGCATATAGAGGTGGGGGTAAGGTCAATGGCGGATGAGAATGCATCCTTGCTGATGGAAGTCAGGGAGATGCTGAAGCTTGTCTCAGAAAGGCAAAACCAGCTGATGGAGGAAATCAATCAGTTAAAGGAAGATCAAAAAAAACTGCTGGACGAGATCAAGATCAGTAATTTTGTATTAAACAACATAACGGTTCGAAGCGAAATATTAAACTAGGAGGCTACAGCATTGTAGCCTCTTTCATATATTCCGTGACGGCTGGAAGAACACGTAATTATAAACTATTTTAGAAAAATGAATGATATGGCTCAATTCAATCAATACTTGTAATTGAAGGCGGTGGATTTATGAACAGCAAGACGAAAGTTTTAGTCATTGACGATGACGTGAATATTTGTGAACTGATCCGGCTCTATATGGAAAAGGAAGGCTATGAGGTCATGCCGGTGCATAATGGAATCCGTGCAGTGTCAGCCTTTAAGGAATTTACACCCAACATCATCATCCTGGATATTATGCTGCCTGGAGCGGATGGATGGCAGGTTTGCAGAGAAATCAGAAAAGTAAGCAGCATTCCCATCATCATGCTGACGGCGAAAGGTGAAACCTTTGATAAGGTATTAGGTTTGGAGCTGGGAGCGGATGATTACATCGTTAAACCCTTCGACCCGAAAGAGCTGGTTGCAAGGGTGAAAGCGGTATTGAGAAGGTATGAGCACAAAGAAATCGATGTTCAGGAAGTGGTTTATCCCAACCTGGTCATCAATCGATCAGACTATACATTGAAGGTCAGCGGAAAGGTATTGGAGATTCCTCCGAAGGAGCTGGAACTGCTGTTTTTTCTTGCTTCAAATCCCAACAAGGTGTTTACGAGAGAGCAGCTGCTGGAGCATGTTTGGGGATTTGACTTCTATGGAGACTCCAGAACTGTTGATGTACATATTAAAAGACTTAGAGAAAAGATTGATTTGGAAAATCAGGTCTGGCAGTTGAAAACTGTTTGGGGTGTCGGGTATAAATTTGAGGTGAAATAATGTTTAAAAGTATTTTCAGCAGGCTGGTTGCTGTTTTTATTGCTGTCCTGATTGTGGGTTTTTCCATCACGGCGGTTATGCTGTATTATTTTTTGGACAACTTTGCCACGAGGGAAAAAGTGGATGTTTTGAGCAGAAGCGCGGAGGTCATCAATCAATATATCGGAATTGTTTATGAAAACCTGGACAATTCTTATGTTGCAGCCTCATTGGAGTATACCATTCAAAACTTCAGTTCAAACACCAATTCCTTTATCATGATCATCGACCCTACCGGAAAGATTGCAACCTATAAACCCAGCAGCCCGGAAATCTTAAAACTTCTGGAAGGACTTGAGGATGAAACGGGTCAACTTCGGTTAAAAGACAAGAATCAATACAATAAGGTCATGCTGACAGATGAGATTGTTAAGGAAAAAGGCAATTTCTACGGCTTGTTTAAAGGCTCGGGTGTGGATTGGCTGACCATAGAAAAACGGTTGAAATATAAGGACCATGTAGTGGGAGCAGTTTATCTCCATACACCCATCCCGGAGGTCAACAGGCTCAGGACTTCTGTATTCAGACTGTTTCAATTTGCGGTCACCATTTCCATATTGATTTCAATTGTTTTGGTATACATTTTTTCTTTAAGGATATCCAAGCCCCTGAAGGAAATCAACAACGCTGCAAGAATCATCGCCGGGGGAGAGTTTCAAAAGCGCCTCAGCATCCGATCCAGGGATGAAATCGGGGAACTGGCGAACAGCTTTAATCATATGGTAGCAGCGCTCCAAAATCTTGAGGAAATGCGGAGAGGGTTTATCGCCAATGTATCCCATGAACTTCGTACACCTATGACCTCCATTCGGGGATTCATTGAAGGGATTTTGGACGGAACCATTCCGTCGGAAAGACATCAATACTATTTGACGATTGTCAGGGACGAAACCACGCGGTTAAACCGTCTGGTAAATGATCTCCTGGATTTGGCCAAGATGGAAGCCGGTGAAATGAGCTTTCAACTGAAGGACTTTGACATCAATGAATTGATCCGCAGGTGCATTATCAAGCTGGAAACGCAAATCACCGCAAAGGATTTGCAGGTGGAAGCGGATTTCGAAGAAGAGGAAATGCTGGTGAAGGCAGATGCAGATGCCATTGAAAGGGTGATTATCAACCTTATGCATAATGCCATCAAATTCACACCGGAAGCAGGAAAAATAAAGGTGAGCACCTCAAAACATAAAGAAAAGGTCTATATTTCCGTTGCAGACAATGGAATCGGGATAGAAAAGGAAGAAATCGATGCCATCTGGGAAAGGTTCCACAAATCCGACAAATCCAGAAGCCAGGACAAAACCGGTACAGGCCTGGGGCTTGCTATCGTAAAAAATATTATTAACGAACACAGCCAGAATATCTGGGTGGAAAGTGAACTCGGGAAGGGAACGGAATTTACGTTTACATTAAATAAAGGCTCCGGAAATGAGGCGCATTCGTAAAAGAAGTTTTCATAGGAATGCATATTTAACACTTTGTTCATATTTTTTTCAAAAAAATCTATTAGAATGAAAATAAGATAAAACTCGTCAAAGAAAGGAGCTCATATTATGGATGATCTAAATTCAAACAATTTAAATAACAATGACGAAAACAATGATATTATGAAAGAGTCCGTATCAGTGAGTGAGTTTCACGATTTCAAAAGGGATAATGATACGGATAACCTGAAAGCTTCCTCGTTTTATACCGAAAGCTATAAAAAACCAAAAAGAAAAAATGCAACAGTATTCCAATTGATTGTGGTAGCACTGATCAGTTCAATCATCGGCGGGTCTGTCGTCGCTTCCTTCTTTCAGTTTGTAGCGCCAGCCGTTCAGCCGTCGGTGAAGAACTATTTCAATAAACTGATTCCCGGTGCAAATCAAAAAGAAACTACAACAGCACAGAAAGCAGCTCCAGAGGTTTATAAGAAAGTAGAAATCACTGCTTCAGATTCGCCGGTATCAGCCATTGCAGAAAAGGTTAGCCCTTCCATTGTAGGTATCCGTACCACTTTCAAGGCACAAAACTTTTTCTTTGAGGATCAGGACGGCAAGTCCGAGGGATCGGGCATTATCATCCGAAGCAACGGATATATCATGACCAACTACCATGTGGTTGAAAGTGCATTGAATAATAACGGAAAGCTTGGAAACGGCGCAAAAATTGAAGTCATACTTCCAAATCGAAAGGACAAACCATATACGGCTCAAATGATTGGCGGTGACCAGAGAACCGATTTGGCAGTAATAAAAATTGAGGCGGAGAGCTTACCGGCAGCAGAATTGGGGAATTCGGACGAATTGAAAGTCGGTGAACTTGCAGTCGCTATTGGCAATCCGGCAGGACTTGAGTATATGGGATCTGTAACAGTGGGTGTCATCAGCGGACTTAACCGTACAATCCCAATTGCGGAAAATAAAGAGTTAAAGCTGATTCAGACAGATGCAGCAATTAATCCCGGAAACAGCGGGGGAGCTCTCGTGAACTCCCAGGGTAAGGTTGTCGGAATCAATACAGCCAAGATGGGC
This sequence comes from Clostridia bacterium, assembly GCA_026418695.1. Taxonomy (GTDB): domain Bacteria; phylum Bacillota; class Clostridia; order Acetivibrionales; family JAFADI01; genus SKW158. The sequence goes on along the minus strand of JAOAAU010000131.1, from coordinate 5,205 downwards.
GGATCCGGATTTGAAGGCCTGGGATTTGCAATTCCCATCAACAAGGCCAAGGAAATCACAGACAACCTCATTGAATTCAAATATGTCAAGGGCAGACCGTTTATCGGTATTTCAGCGGATTCACGCTTTAACGAACAGGTTGCAGAAAAGTACAATGTTCCGGTCGGAGTGCTGGTTGCCGATGTTTCACCGTTGAGTGGCGCTTATAAGGCTGGGATTAAAGCCGGTGACATCATCACAAAGTTCGACGGAAAGCCGGTAAAGAATCTCGAGGAATTGAATGAACAGAAAAACAAGCATAAACCCGGAGATGAAGTGGATGTGGAACTGTACCGCGATGGTGAAACCGTTACAGTTAAACTGAAACTCTCGGAAGACAAGGGCTAAGCAACCAAGCGAAACGAATATTGTGAAAAACAAGGGTAGGGAGAAATCTCTGCCTTTATTTTTGCTTCTCTATTAAAAATAATAGAGGAATTTATTTCTTTATGAAGAAAATATGCTATAATAATATTAATTGGTTAAATCCAAAAGTTATTCTTTAATTTCTTGAGTTTTTATAAGCAATTCAATTTGTGTTCTCAAAGTAATTTTCTATGATTCAATGGCAATGTAGCCAGTAATAACGCCGGGTTGATTTAAGTGAATCCTTTCGCCGTTTTTAATATTAATTTTTATCCTTCGCACTTGCTTTTTATAGCTCACTATAGGTGTACCCATATTTCTTGATCGTGTTTTGTTATTGTTTTTATTGATTTCAGGAGGAGTTCATTTTGAAGAAACTGCTGCAGATGGACCAAGTCAAGAATCTGATCATGATTGCTTTTATTTTCATCTCCTTTATTCAATACATTCACACAAGGAAGATGCTGTTTGTTTATGTGTTCATTTTCTTAATCATGGCTTTCATCCTGCTTGAGATAGTGATTCTCAGCAGCAAAAAAACAATACGGCATGAAAACAATTCTCAAGAAAAGGATCGTAAGGAAGATGAGGCAGAGGTATTACTGTTGAAGAATCAAACGAAGCTGGTGAATCACGCACTCAAAAACGCTCTGGAATTGAACTCCGAATTAAAAAATCAAATGAATGAAAAAACGGAGGAACTGGAAGTACTCCGGGAGGTTTCCCAGGTCATTTCTTCAACCTTCGAAATTCAGACCATCGTAGAGTACATCTATAAATTGTTCAACAGGTTCACAAAATGTGACCGATATATCATTTGTTTTGTGAATAAGGATGAAAACCGGCTGACGTGCAAATACGAATACGGCAATCACATCTATAATAAAACAGGAGAGTTGATCGAGGAAGACTCTTCAACGATCACAAGCTGTTTCAATACCAGGCAGACGGTGGTAAGAATCAATGTGCCGATGAAGGAGACTGAACAGTATGGAGACAAGCTTGCCTTGCCCCTAACTGTTTCAGGCGAAATTGAAGGCGTTATTTATGTAGAGAGTGCAGAGCCGGGAAGCTTTCTAAATATCAACTTGCGATTTTTGGAGAGCATCTCCAATTACTTTGCAGTGGCTCTGAAAAGCGCCGAACTGTTTAATGATATCTTCTGTCAAAAGCAGGAGATTGAAGCATTGTATGAGGAAACAGCGGCTGTAAATGATGAATTGAATACCTATATTATGGATTTGAATCAGACGAAGGAAGAACTGAAAATTAAGAATGACGAATTAGGTACGCTTTATGATGAAATGCAGACGGGATACCTGCAAACCGTAATGGCTTTGGCAAATTCAATCGAAGCAAAGGATCCGTATACCCGGGGACACTGCCAGCGGGTTATGGAGATTTCTTGTGAAATCGCTACACAGATGGGGATGGAGGAAAAAGATATCGAAGATTTAAGGTATGCGGCGATATTGCATGACATCGGTAAAATCGGTATCTCGGCAGATATATTGAACAAAGCAGGTAAGCTGACAGAGGTTGAATTTAATGAAATACAGAAGCATCCGCAGATTGCATTTAATATATTAAAAGATGTGAAATTTATTCAAAAGGGATTGGATGCAATCCTGGAGCATCATGAAAGGTATGACGGACGTGGATATCCGTACCGCAAGCTTGGAGATGAGATCAGTGTTTTTGGAAGGATTCTTTGTATTGCCGACGCTTTTGATGCGATGACCAGTGACCGGCCTTACAGGAAAGGAATGCCGATGGAAGATGCCATCAGAGAGATCGAAAGATGTAAAGGGGCCCAGTTTGATCCTCAAATCGCAGACATTTTTATTAAAATGAACGAGGAAATGCTGAGTTGGGCTTCGGAAGAAAAAATGCATGACCAATGATAGGGACAGACAAAAAAGTGGTAAGATACGGATGGGATTTAATACTATTGAATTGAACCATCGTGTATGATAATTTTAAACAATATGGCAAAATAATAACCATTGGGGGTTTAAATATGCAGACTGGAAGCAAGTTAAAGATATTATATGTTTCGGCGGAGGTTTCTCCTTTTGCGAAAACAGGCGGCTTGGCAGATGTGGCAGGTTCACTGCCTCAGACACTGGCTGCTATGGGAAACGACGTGAGGGTCGTCATGCCGAGATATAAAACCATAAAAAGCGGCATGAGCTATGTAGCGGACTTCCCAGTTGTGATGGGCGATAGACGGGAAACCTGTATTGTCCGGGAAACTGAGACAAATTATAAAGCAGACGGCAAAACAATGAAAATGCCTGTATACTTTATTGACAGCTATCATTATTATGATCGGGAAGGCATTTACTGCTATATGGATGATGCAGACCGCTTTGTTTTCTTCTGTAAAGCCGTATTGGAAATGCTTCCCAGAATTAATTTCCAGCCGGATGTGATTCATTGCAATGATTGGCACACCGGACCCATTTGTTTACTGCTGAAAGAAAAATACAAGAGATATCCGTTTTACAGCAATATGTCTGCTGTGTTTACCATTCACAACCTGGAATATCAGGGACATTTTTCGAAGGATACCCTTCGCGTGCTGAATATGGGGGAAGATGTATTCACACCAGAAAAAGCTGAATTCTACGGCGGATTTAATTTTATGAAGGCCGGTTTGGTATACACGGATATCATCAATGCAGTGAGTGAAACTTACGCGGAGGAAGTAAAGACCGAACGCTATGGCGAAAAGATGGAAGGTCTCTTGAATAAGAGAGCTAAAGACCTGTATGGCATCGTCAATGGAATCAGCTATGAAGAATTCAATCCTGCAGAGGATCCAAAGATTTATAAGAATTACTCTTTGGAAAATTATGAGGACAAAAAGCAGAACAAGTATGCATTACAGAAGGAAGTTGGACTCCCTAAGAGTGACAAGCCCTTGATTGGTATCGTCCACAGACTGACGGCTCAGAAAGGTCTGGATCTGATTCTGGATGTGATGGATGAAATCATGGAAAGCGATGTTCAATTTGTTCTGCTAGGTTTGGGTGACCCTTACTATGAGAATAAATTCAAGGAATATGCGGAAAAATACCCGGATAAAATGAAAGTGATCATTGAATTCAATGTTACTTTAGCGCAGAGGATCTACTCAGGAAGTGATGTTTTCCTGATGCCTTCCCGCTTTGAACCCTGTGGTCTGGGGCAATTGATCAGCCTGAGATACGGAACGATACCGATTGTTCGATCTACAGGAGGACTTGCGGATACTGTACTGGACTTCAATGCAGATGAAAAACAAGGGAACGGGTTTACTTTCACGGATTATACCTCTGAAGCTTTCCTCAATGCTTTGAAAAGGGCAATCAAGGTTTACAATCAAAAGCCGGAAGCATGGGACATGTTGATTCAAAGAGCGCTCGAAAGTGACTTCTCATGGAAAACTTCAGCGGAAAAATATTTGAAGCTGTACAAACTTGCAGTCGAAAAGCAGGAAGCAAAAGAAAAGCTCGCTTAAGTTGATAAGGAGGGAAGCCCAGGAGACTGGGCTTCTTTTGCATATGAATGATATACGAATCCGAAGGGTGATTATATGACTCAAGATGGTGGTAAAATGAATATCATATTGGAAATCCTGGCACAGTTGTATCCTTATACACGGAGTGAGCTCAATTATGAAAATCCTTTTCAGCTGCTGGTGGGGACGATTTTGGCTGCCCAGGCTACGGACCGGAAAGTCAATGAGGTCACAAAAGATTTATTCAAGGAATATAGAACTCCCCAGGATTTTTTGAAGATGGACCTGCAAACCCTCGAACAAAAGATCAAAAGCATTAACCTGTACAAAACCAAAGCAAAGCATATTCTTTCTACCTGTGAAACTCTGGTTCGCAAGTATGGCGGTGCTGTGCCGCAAAACAGAGAAGCATTGGAAGAACTGGACGGAGTGGGGAGGAAGACCGCCAATGTTGTTTTAAGCTATGCTTTCGATATTCCTGCGATTGCTGTCGATACTCATGTATTCCGGGTGGCCAACAGGCTTGGAATCGTACAAGCTAAAAACGTACAGGAGACCGAGCGTATGATGGAAAAACTCATTCCAAGGGAATGGTGGTCAAGGGCGCACAGCAGCCTCGTATTACACGGAAGGAGAGTGTGTGATGCAAGGAAACCCAAGTGTGACGAATGTGCTTTAAAAGAACATTGTGAGTATGAGAGAAAAACGGAGGGCTGATTGATTGGAGATATTCAATATCAAGCTCGATTAATAATACTTGATTGAATTCAGCAACCAATATCTTCTGTATTTCAAATATTTATGCCAAAAGAGAGTAGGGTTTAAATGAAATCAAAACTAAACAAATTATCAAAGGAAAAAGTAAAAAGGATTCTGGGAATTCTTGAAGAAACATACCCCACAGCCCACTGCGAACTGAATTATAGAACGCCCTTTCAATTGCTCATTGCAACCATGCTGAGTGCGCAATCTACCGATAAAACCGTAAATAAGGTGACAGACCGGTTGTTTCAGGAATATCCCGCATTGGAGGATTTCCTTGGGATGGAACAGGAGAAGCTGGAAAACGAAATTAAGGAAATTGGGCTTTATAAAAACAAAGCAAGGAATATTTTAGCCACTTGCAGAGAGTTAGCCAGCCGGTTTAAGGGCGAAGTACCGGATAATATGGAGGATTTGGTGTCACTGCCCGGAGTAGGCAGAAAAACAGCGAATGTTGTCCTGAGTAATGCGTTTGGTATTCCGGCAATTGCGGTGGATACTCATGTTTTCAGAGCTGTCTCTTATACACATCT
>JAOAAU010000125.1 GCA_026418695.1 Clostridia bacterium | reverse complement strand
TTTCATTTTTTATATTTACATGTATTTTTCAAGTACATCCGTAATATTATTCATATACGCCCCTATTTTTATAACAGGAGGGTGATCGGTTAATGGATTTAAATACATATTCCCCACTCGTACAGGATTACCTGTCAGAGCTGCTAAAGAGACGAGTATTGAGTGAGAACAGCCTATGTGATAAGATGCTTATGAACTATCTGCAGAATGAAAAACTGGATAGCGATTACATCCATGGGCTTGTCGATTGTTCACCTACCTTAACTCCAATCTTTTCAAAAATGCTTCCAAATCATTTCTGATGCAAAGGAGCTCAAACCTTCGATTGGATAAACCTTGAAGGGGATCGATGAGATCAAAGTCTTCCTCCGCATTTCTGATGAGTGCGATTGCTTGTCTGATTTTTTCATTTGTTGGTATCATACAGACCTCTTCATTAGCTTTATTGAACGCGAAAAGCATATATATTGCTAAATTTTTTGCGCTTTAAAACCCTTAATTTATTTCGCGATCATTAAATTCTTCCATTAAAATCATTACATCGGCTTATATAGAAACTTTTATGAACATATATAAAAGACTCACCGGTTTGTGAGTCTTTTAACTTCTTGTCATTTATTACACATCGTAATGCTGCATTTCTTCAGAAATCTCCTTGATTGTAACTGCGGGGTTTCCTCCTGTCAGCTCTTTTTTCTCCAGGGCAGCAAATACCGTAATTCCGTTTCGTCCAAGTTCACTGACTAGCTCCACAACCTTGAGAGCGTCTCGGCTCAATACTCCTGAGTTGAGCACGAAAATTACTTTTTCCATCTCATTGGAATTCATGATCGAATGTAACAGTTCATTGAATCCTTGACGGTCATACGGATTTGTTGTGCTGCTGGTATAGTCTACAAAGTAATCAGAAATATTGTACCCTTTTTCTTTTGCAAAGCTTTCAAGGGCTTGCTGCTGATGTTCGACGACTTCCTCATTTTCCGAGCTTAAAATATTCATATAACCGGCTGCGTTCATTTGTATTGCTCCACCTTTCGAGATTAGTGATTTTTGTAGTTCCATGCCAAAAACTTTATTGTTCGAGCTTACCCGGCGGACCTGCCGGACAGATTTTGGAGATTCTTCCAGAACAGCTCTTATACGGTCAAAGCGAACGTCCCTGGTGAGTTCTGTTCCCTCAAATCCTTTGATAACTTTTACGCCTCTTTGGCGAAATTCGTGGATGGTCTTAATAAAATCAAGGGAATTACAGCTTAATGCTTCCGAGGTCAGGATTAAAACAGCCTTTTCAGGATCCGCGGATAGTTCCAGCGCCTTGAGCATCCTTCCAAATCCGCGGCGTCCGTACAAACTTGTTCTAACATTTGCCTTGTCTATAAAGGTGCCTAAAATCTTATAATCGTGAGCAAGTGCGTAATTCTGCAACATCAATTTCTGTAATTCAATGGCATTCCTGCACGCATGCTCTGCTACCCTGATATAAGCTGCAGCCTCCATAGCGAAAGTTCACCCCTCCAATTATTATCCTATGTATTTTATGACTGTTTCCCTCAAGATATTAAAAAATCCTGAAGATGAATTTAGGAGAAGGCGAAGAGGAGTCATCAGCTGCATATCTTGGGCATTTCTGCCGGCAGAAACGGCTGTTCCTCACCTGGGGTCACGAATATTTTTTCGATGCCGCTCAAATATTATTCATACCATTGGCTGTGATATTTTATTCGTATATAGAATGTGGGAATGTTTATTTCACCAATTCAAGTGATTCAGTGATATCGGTTAATTTGTAAAAATGCAATCTTCTGATGGAGATTATGATCGCCATCGATATTGCCGGAATACTGTAACGATAAGTATTGCAGAATTAGGAGGGTAAGATGAGTCTTGAACCGGAGATGCTTGTAAATATTCTCTTTGCAACGCTGGCGGGTTTTTTGAGCAGGTGGTCCCTGCTGAAAGTGGATTTCAGGCAAAATCCTACCTATCCGAACGGCTATTTGATTCATCTGATGATCGGATTGATCGCATCCGCTGTAGGGGCAATCTCTGTTCCGGCCTTGCTTGCGAAGGACTATGTAGCCATTACTTTTCTTTTTCTTGCGTTTGAACATTTCAGGGATGTAAGAAAAATTGAAGCCAGCAGTCTGGAATATCTGGATAAGGCACATTACTATCCGAGGGGGGCTGCCTATATTGACGGTATAGCGAAGACCTTTGAATCAAGAAATTATCTTGCCATTGTCGTATCCTTAACGACAATAACAGCGATCCTGGCGACCGGAGGGGTTTTTAGCCGGACAATGAGCATTACGACTGCTGCTTTTGCTGCCATAGCTGCGCACATCCTCATTAACAGGTTCATCAAAGGCCAGGTGATTAAAGCAGTGGCCGATATTGAGATCGGTGAAATATCCTTTCGAAACCATAATGTCTACGTCAATGACATTTATGTAGCCAATATAGGGCTTGAGGTCATGAAAAAGAGAATATTGGAACGGGGGATCGGGGTCTTGATCAAACCAAAGGGTGAAAATGAAAAGATCATGCTGAATAATATCGGTCAGCGGCAGGCGATAGAACATGAATGCTCACGATTGCTGGGGCTGGAAAAATATATAGAGAGCAGAAGGGACTTTGAGACCGGGAACATCGGCATGGTGATCATCCCCATCAGAAAGGAGCCAAAATCCCTCATCCATATTATTGAAAACGTGCCGCTCCTTGAAATTGTTAAGAAGCAGGCACGATCTACAGGAGGAAACATAAATGAGAAATAATCATATACTTATTGCTGTTGGATTGAACAGGGACCTGGCCGAGAATGTGCCTTTGATCCTGGCAGAAAACGAGGAACAACTGCAGACGATCTCCTCAGAGTTGGGCAGAATTCTGGAAGGAAATGTGTGCCGGCTGGCCAATGGCCTGGTAATCATTACGGCTCCCGGCAGGTGAGGCGATATAAGTTTATAATATTTCAATACTTACCTTCGAGGAATTCCTCCCGCAAAATCCCCATGGCAATCTTATCATGATACCTGCCGTCCTTGAACATTTCCTGCCTCAAAACTCCCTCAATCTTGAAGCCGCATTTTTCGTAGCTCTTGATGGCCCGGCCATTAAAGGAGTAGCAGGTGAGCCGGATTTTATTGATATTCATCTGTGAGAATATAAAGGAAACAAGGGTTTTCATGGCATCGGTTCCATATCCGTTTCCCCAATAATCCTTATCTCCGATAAAGATCCCTACAGTGGCCACACTGTTTTTCCAATCAACATCATTGATACTGCAGCCACCGATGAACTTCTTGTCCCCAAGGGTTTCAATGGCGAATTTATAGGTGTCGCCAAGTGCGGAAATGGACTCAAACCATTTTTCTTCTTCACGTAGCGTCATCGGGTAAGGGGTGTCTGCTACCAAATATTTTTGGAGTTCCGGATCATTAATAAAACTTAGCCGCAGAGGGATATCTTCTTTCCTGTATTCCCTCAATCGGACCTTTTCACCAATATACATAATTAAACCATCCTCTCAAAGTATAAGAAATCAAATAATTATACTGTGTCCTTTAAGACAGAAGTAATCTGAGACACTAGTGTAGAATACCCCAGCCAGCAAGATGCTTATTCACAGGATTTGATTTATTTATTAAGGAGGATGATTTACAGGAATGACGTGATCGACAAAAAGGATTCTGAATAGCTAATGGGGGAATATTGAATACTAAAGAACGTTCTGTGTTTTCAAAATCATCCAAATAAGCGTTAGGAAAGAGGAAATGGAATGAAGGTACTGGCAAACAAGACGATTACGGATGTACCCGGAATATTGGCTTCAGGGATCGCCAGCGGAATAAAGAAGGACGGAAAAAAGGACTTAAGTGTGATTTACAGCAAATATAACGCAGCAGCTGCTGCAGTTTTTACAACAAACCGGGTCAAAGGTGCCCCGATTCTGGTGAGTATGGAAAATATACAAAATGAGAATACCCGGGCGATTATTGTAAACAGTGGGAATGCCAACTCTTGTACGGGGGAAGAGGGGATAGCCAATGCATATAAAATGGTTGCAACTGCAGCCGGAGCACTTAACATTTCCCCAAAAGAAGTTCTGATTCAATCCACAGGAGCTTTGGCGATCCAAATTCCTATGGATATCGTGATTCCGGGAATCGGTAAAGCCTGCTCCAGCCTAACGGAACAGGGTGGATTTGATGCAGCGGAAGCAATCTTGACTACAGATACAAGAATAAAGACTCATGCAGTTGAATATGAACTCGGCGGAAAGACCGTCAGGATGGCGGGGATCGCAAAGGGATCCACCATGATCCATCCCAATATGGCAACGATGTTTTCCTGTGTCGTAACCAATGCCAGTATCGCCAAACCCATGCTGGTGAAAGCTTTGAAAACCAGTATACAGAAGTCCTATCACATGATTTCGGTAGATGGGGATACCAGTACCAATGATATGGCGGTCGTATTGGCCAACGGGGAAGCGGGGAACACCCTGATTGACTGTGAAAATGAGGAGTTCAAGGTGTTTCAAAACGCCTTGGATTCTGTGAACATTGAGCTTGCCAAAATGATCGCAAAGGATGGGGAAGGGTCCACAAAGCTTCTGGAAATAGAAGTCATTCATGGAAAGTCTGTAAAAGATGCCGAGAGATGCGCAAGGTCGGTTGCCTCTTCAAACCTTGTGAAATGTGCCATGTTCGGGAGCTATCCTGCCTGTCCGGATATTTTGTGTGCATTAGGAAATTCCGGAGCTGATTTCACCCCTGAAAATGTCGATCTGTTTTTAAAAAACGGCAATTCTCAACTCCAGCTTGTTAAAAATGCGATGAACGAAAATTTTGACGAGAATCTGGTTAAATCAATCCTATCCAAGGATTTGGTAACCCTTGTTGTTGACTTGAAGGGCGGGGAAGGGCGTGCCACAGCCTGGGGGTGTGATATGGGCTTTGAATATGTAAAGGCCAATGCATACCTCAAATAGCAAAAAGGGAAGCTGGAATCAACTTCCCTTTTGAAAAACTTTTCTACCAGAGGTAGCGTCCACCGCCGCCAGCACCACCAGCGCCTCCGGTACCTCCTGTCCCGCCCATTCCCTGTGTTCCTGGGGATGCCATACCGGGCATCGGCTGCATCATACCGCCTGCTCCTCCGGTCCCGCCCGAATGGTGATAATACATCTGCGCATGTCCTTGAGCCATTTGCAGGTGATTTTGAATCATGGCCTGATGAAGCTGTGCTGCCTGGTAATGAAGCATATAGGACTGTGCATGAAATTGTGCAGCTACAGGGTCAGCCATGCCACCCATGCCTGCCATACCGGCCATGCCTGTCATACCTACTGCTCCCGGCATGCCGGACGCACCGCTTGTACCGGGGACGCCTGCCATTCCACTCATATCCGCCATCTCTGTCATATCAGTCATATCCATCATTCCCGTCATATCGGCTGCACCGGATGTGCCGGGACCACCTGTTGTACCATTCATAGAATAGGTCACCTCGTCTTTTTATATAAAATAGGTTCATGTTTCATAATATGTAAATTATGTAAACAGTGTGAACATAAGTCCTGATTGGATTTCATATTACCACTCAGTGAAATGCTTTCACCCAAAAAAGAATAAAGTGTTCGTGTACGACGACTTTAATAAGATGATGCAATATTAGAAAATGTTTTTCATATAACTCCTTTGCTTGCGAATGTAGATAATTTATGAAACGAATGTAAATAATACAACCGAAGTACAGAATCAAATTCCGAAGGATGACGCTGTTGATCATCTTATTGGTTAAAATTATCAGCAGAATTGAGGTAACGTTGTGGCAAACATATTTCAGACAATGAAGAATGTTTTTACATACAAACCTGAGAAGGGCCAGGCCTTTGAACTCTTAGAAGGCAGTACCGAAGGGGTGGAACGTGAAAACACACCCGAAGCAGCGAACTTGAAACCTGGCAGCGATACTTCTGATAAAACAGAAGGTACTTCAGCTGAGCAAACCAAAGATATTCCTGCTGAAAAGAACGGGAAGAAGGTGAGGGAAAAGAAAACACCCCTGACCGTAGAAGAATGGAACAAGCAGAAAAATGATGAGGAAGCCAGCCCGGATCAGACGGAAGAGGGATTGGTTTCCAGCGACCTGAGCGCCAACCTGCAGAAAATTAAAAAGGAATTTGGCATTCCTTACAATACGGATGTGATGACCCGAAAATTTAAGATTGCAAGGAAGGTTAACGCTTTTATTACTTATGTGGATGGGATGGTAGACTCTACATTTGTAAGTGACTTTGTGCTTCGGCAGCTGATGGAGCCACGGAATTTTGAAGAATTCTTTAAAGAGGGAAATACAGAGAATATTAGTGACTATATTAACGAAAACGTGATTTCCGTTCATGAAGTCGGTAAGATGAAGGATCTAAACACCATTTACTTTCAAATATTATGCGGAGATACAGCTTTATTTATTGATGGTGCCGAAATGTGTCTGATCATCAGTACGAGGGGATATGAGAAGCGAAGCGTTGAAAAGCCTGTGACTGAAAATGTAGTCATGGGTTCTCAGGAAGGATTTACGGAGAATCTGCGTACCAATCTCACCCTTGTAAGAAAGATCATAAAAAATAAAAATCTGATCACCGAGATGATCAAGGTTGGTAAAACCAATCAGGCCTATATCGGTATCATGTATATGAACGGCATCGTAAACCAGGAAGTTATCAAAGAAGTTAAAAGAAGATTAAACAGTATTGATGCAGCGTTTGTTGCGGGGGATGGTATGGTTGGACAATTCATTGAGGATAGCCCATTTATGATTTTTCCCCAGACCTTGACGACGGAAAGGCCGGATAGAGTGGCATCTTTTCTAATGGAGGGCAAGGTGGCCATCATTTCGGAAGGGGCTCCTTTTGCAGAAGTCGTACCCATTACATTTTATCATCTTTTACAAACCTCAGAGGACTCCATGGTTCGTTGGCAATATGGCTCTTTCCTACGGATAATTAGGGTTTTTGGGATTATGGTATCTGCTTTTCTCCCGGCGATGTACGTTGCACTTACTTTGTTTCATCAAGAAATGATTCCCACGGAGCTACTGGCCTCCATTGCACGGTCGAAGGAGGAAGTGCCTTTTCCTACCATTGTAGAAATTATTCTACTGGAAATATCCTTTGAGCTTATCCGTGAAGGCGGAATCCGTATTCCCGGTGTCATCGGGCAGACACTGGGCATCATTGGCGCTTTGATACTGGGACAAGCTGCGGTGGCTGCAGGGCTGGTAAGTCCTATTCTGATCATTATTGTCGCAGTGACCGGACTGGGGAGTTTTGCTATCCCCAATTATCCTTTTGGACTTAGTCTGCGGGTCGTACGGTTTTTCTTTACCTTTATGGCTGCTATTTTAGGCTTCTATGGAATTTCACTCGGATTGTTCCTGATGGCCTGCGTTGCCTGCAATATAAAATCTTTCGGGGTACCTTTCTTTGCTCCAGTAGCTCCTAAAACCAAATCAGCACCCGACCTGGTTATGAGACAGCCGATCTGGAAACAGGAAGAGAGGCCTGATTTCCTGAACCCTGCAAATAGAAGAAAGCAGAGCAGCAACTCAAGAGGTTGGGAACATAAGAAAAACGGGGGTAAGAAGCAATGATCAAAGAAGGAAAAATCGGTGTGCAGGAGGCCATTGCTCTGATCGCAATCACCATCAGTGTAAAGGTATACTTTACGAGTCCTTCCTATGTAGCTAAAGTGGTAGGCACTTCATCCTGGTATATGACCTTGATATCAGCAGCAACAGCCATTGTAGGTTTTGCAGTCCTTTGTAAGCTTCTGAAGCGCTTTCCGGAAAAAGATTTGGTGGAAGCCTTCGAACAATCGCTGGGGCGCATTTTCGGGTTTGTTTTCTCTCTGGTTCTGGTATTGTTTTTATTGATCAGTACGGCAGTGATGATCCGTGAATTTGCAGAGGTTTTAAAGGTCTATGCTCTGCCGCTGACACCACCCAGTTTTGTCATCGGTATACTCCTTACTGTAACGGTCCTGGTGTGCATTTTAGGTCTCGAAAGCATTGCAAGGGCTGCAAGGTTATTTGCATACTACATCCTGGCTGGGTTTTTAATTGTAATTGTCCTTGCTTATAATAATTATGACTATCACAATTTATTCCCTATATTCGGGTATGGATTGGATAAGACCGTGATCTATGGAATCAGCAGAAGTTCTTTTTATGGAGAGGTCATTACCTTGGGGATTATAGCAACATCCATGCAAGGTTTATCCCATATAAAAAAAGCAGGCTATACGGCACTGATTATTTCTGGATTGACTACAGCCATCGCACTTGGTATGAGCATGATGGCCTTTAATTATGCGACGGGACAGGAAATCACCTCCCGGATGTATGTACTGTCCAGAATCATTAAGATCGGCGGATTCCTGCAAAGGCTGGATCCCTTTTTCCTATTCACCTGGTGTATAGGAACCATGGTGGGCATCAGTTTTTTACTGTACTGTACCGTCAGCACCTATTGTAAAACCTTTAGAATACGGGACCTGAGGCCGACCATCCTGCCGTGGGCTATTATCCTTTTTACTGTGAGCATGATACCGGATGATTTGACTACCATTGCCGGATATGTACAAATATTGAGGCAATACGGCTGGACCATATTTTTCGGGCTGCCTTTGATTACTCTTACCCTCGCGGTCATCAGGAAAAAGAAAGGAACTTCCCAACGTTGTCAATAGGGGATCCTGTTTGATTGAATGTTCCAAGACGAAGAACCAGTGCCTGTTAACAGAAGTTACTTCGAGAGGAGCACTGGCATAATATCAAGGAAGTGCATTTTTCACATTTTGCAAGATTAAAAATATGATATGTGAAAAAGCGCTAGCATTGGAGGTAATTTATAATGAAAAGAGTAATTTGTTTACTGCTATTGCTTTCATATATGTGTATATTGTTTACCGGATGTTTTGATGCGCAGGAAGTTACTGAATGGGCTTATGTCTACAGCATAGGGATGGAAAAGGGAGTCACCGATAAACTTCGAATGACTGTCCAGATGCCCAGTATGAAAGGCGGAAAAGGCGGCGGAAGTGAAGGTGGACAGGAGCAGGGGAATATCGAAACCATCACCATTGACTGCCCATCATTTTATGCGGGCGTTAATATGATTAATTCCTTTGTATCCAGACAGATAAACTACATGCATGCCAAATACCTGGTGTTTTCAGAGAGTCTGGCAAGGGAGGGGATCGATTCATATATCACCGCCTTTATCAGGGGCAGGCAAATCCGAAGACAAATGAATGTGATTATTACAAAAGGTTCTGCTAGTGATTTCCTAAAAGCACATTCAGTTGCGATCAGTTCTTCCTTGTCCAAAAAACAGCAGAACTTGATGGATCAAGGAAGCAATACCGGCTTTTTCAGTGATGTAACTTACGGAGACATGCTGGACGAAGCAAAAGCGCCCTATGGGCAGCCCATTGCAATTCTTGCAGCGATCAACGATGAGGGAAAGTTTAAACCGGGGGAAGGTACAGGCCAATTGCCTTTTAAAACCAGCGGGGATTATTACGCCGGGGACCTTGCACGAAGAGGGGGAAGCAAAGCGGAGTTTCTGGGAACCGCTATTTTTGACGGCGGAAAAATGGTCGGAGAATTAAATGGGGATGAGACCCGGATTCTTTTAATGCTAAGAAACCAGTTTCATCGGGCATTCTATGCTGTAAGAGATCCTAAAATGCCCAATAAGACCATTACCATGGATGTTCGCGGGCAGAAGAACCCAAATATTAAAGTTCGATTTGAAGGAGACAAGCCTGTGATTGATGCAAAAGTATTCCTGGAGGGGGACGTCCTGGCAATCCAAAGCACCATTGATTATGAAAGCAAGGAACTGAAGCCCATTCTTGAAAACGAATTCAGAAAACTCATCAAGGAGCAGATGGATAAGACCATAAAGAAATGTCAGCTTGTCAATAGTGATGTGTTTAGATTCGGCTCCTTTGCAGCGATGCATTTTCCTACCATCCCGGAATGGGAAGAATACAACTGGCTGAAGCGGTTCAAGGATGCACAGGTCAATACGGAGGTTGATTTTAGAATCAGGCGTACAGGGACCATGCTGAAAAGCTCGGAGCTGTTTTCAACAGAAGGTAAAAAAGGAGAATAGGGCGGATGAAATATATCACCATTGTGCTGTTACTGTTTCCGGCTTTGTATTTGTTAAGTTATGCGAAATATGAATGGAAGAACAATAAATTGCCGGCCATCGGCTCGGTGATCTTGGCGATAGCGGCTGTTGTATTCCCTGCAGTGATGCTTTTTATTAGGTAATGATGTCTGAGGAATCCTGAAACTGAAAAGCATTAGGCCAGGCTAAAGCCTTTATTGGATATAGGGGAACTTAACCAGTAATCATATAAAAATGTTTTTGAAAAAGTATGTCTGCATGATGTATTAGGTACAGTCTATGTTGGGGACTTGGTATAAGGAAAAACGAGTAAGTATAAAATAGGAAAAATACTCTGAAAAGAGGAGTGCTATATGAACAACCAGCTTTTTTTGTGGACCTTATTTATTTTACCCTGGATCACTGTTTTCTTTATGCAGAAGGAAGATATCAAGCGCTTCATTCCAGCGGCTTTGCTGTCAACGATCATAAGTATCATCGTTGTAGAGGTGGGAGTGACCTTGAATTGGTGGGTTGTAAAGGAATCCGCATATCCATTGCGCAATCTTTCTTATATTTACAGCCTGAACCCGGTGATCACCTTATGGCTCTTGAGATTTACCTATGGTCAGTTCCGGCTGTACTTAGCGCTGGATATCGTAGTAAATTTAGGGTTTTCATACTTTTTTATCGGATTTATTTTAAAGAACAGGGACATTCTTCAATATACGACTTTAGGCCCGTTACACGTGTTTGTAATAACAACAGTAACCGGGATTTTGATATACGGGTATCAAATGTGGCAGGATGATATTTTCGAACGGGGTTACAGAAGGAGTTAGCAGTTGGAGGACAATCGGATTTTTCAATAGTCAGGGAAAAAAGACCTGTACTCCTATTACAAAATTTGAGATTAATCAGATTCTGCTTTAATAACTTACTATATAACTTGCAAAAAAAATTTTACAACGAAATTCTCCATTAATATTTTTTGCAAGTTGTTACCTTAATGTAATTTGCGATCATCAAATTTTTCCTTGTAATATAATTATCGCAACTTATATAGAATCAATACTTGTATATTTTTTAGGTATTTTGAGATGATACTTTTGAGAGGTGAACATGAATGCCAAACATTTTCGAAGCAGTTTCCAATGTTGTGAAGACCTTTGTGGAGGGCGAACCCAAGACCCCCTTGCATGTAGGAGAAGTAATGCACTGCTGGACATACATAACAGCATTGCAGGAGTCAATCGCATATGAGGAAGTTGGAATAAATACAACCACGGATAATGAATTGAAAAAAGTGCTTCTTGAAGCAAAAAAAATGTGTGAGTCACAGGCAGAAAGATTGAGAAGATTTATGCAGGAGGAGGGTGTTCCGCTACCGGAAGGGTCCTCCGCCAAACCAAAGTCCGACCCGGATGCTGTTCCGCTGGGGGTAAGGTTGTCTGATGAAGAACTGGTAAACGGAGTATCTTTAAAAGTAGCCTCTGCCATCGTAGCTTGTGCGACCGGACAATCTCAGAGTATAAGAAACGACACCGGGCTTATTTGGCTTGAGTTTCAGGCAGAACAATTAACCTTCGGGACTAACTTGAAAAACCTGATGAGAAAACGCGGGTGGATCAAAATGCCGCCTCCTTACTGCCCGCCTGGTGTGCCAAAACAATAAGACCTAACCGTAAATGAAAACATCATTTTTACAAAGATGATGTTTTTATTTTATTGCCGGTTTTAGGAGGCAATAGACCATGGCGATTTCACTCCAAAGGAACTGATTTGTCGCTTTCAAATCATATAGTCCCGTTGAAATATCAACTGTTATTTTGATAGAATAGTGAACAATATCCTCATGAAAGAAGGTTAATTATGCTCCTGTATGATTTGACACAGAAATTCAGCTTGCAGGAATTTGGAATTGAAATTCCTCTGAAGGATGATCGGGTAACAAAAACTCTGGAATATTTGGCTAACCATCCGGTACTGGGGTCTTTGCTCGACCGTTTTTCTGTGAAGGTAATCGATGAGGAAATCACTAGAGAAGATTTATTAAGAGTTCATTCTCGAGACTATGTAGATCGCTTGTTTTCAGAAAAACTGGAACAGGAAGTGCTATGGGCCTATGAGCTGATAGACGATCACGGTAATTATCACCGGTATAACCCTGCAAATGCACGGTTACCTCTTTCGCTTTTGCTGAAGAATGATTTGGACAAGGCGGCAGGTGTTCTGCAGTGCTGCAAGCTAGCGCTTCAGAAGGGTTTCTGTTTCTACTTTGGCGGGGGAAGTCATCATGCCCAGGCGGATTTCGGAAACGGCTTCTGCATTGTTAATGATATTGTGATCGCCTTGCGCAACCTTCAGGCAAACCAAATGATTGAAAAGGCATGGGTCATTGATGTGGATGCGCATAAGGGGGATGGAACTGCAGCCCTTACTTTTAGGGATAATTCTATCACGACCTTAAGTATTCACATGGCCAAAGGCTGGCCTTTGGATGGCCCGGAATATATTCAGGGAGGATTAAATCCTTCTTTCATATCCAGCGATATTGATATACCGATTGAGAGCGGTGAGGAGGATGCTTACCTCGAAAGGCTGGAAAAAGGACTTAAAAAACTGGAGGCACTTTCAACGCCACAAATCGCTTTGGTGGTTTTAGGGGCGGATCCTTATGAAAAGGATGAGCTTCCCTCAACCAGCGGATTGAGGCTTTCCCTGGAACAGATGAAGAAGCGGGATTTGATGATTTATCGTTTTTTGAAAGAACGGGATATCCCTCAGGCGCATTTGATGGCCGGAGGCTATGGGGCTGAGTGCTGGCAGGTATATGCGAACTTCCTTGAACATGTACTTTTGGAACAGGGAAACCGTTAAAATGGTTAATAATTCTACAAAAAAAGGAATTGCTTGATTCAGAGCGATTCCTTTTTTATGTCCTTCGCAACTGCTGTGCTTCTTATGCTCTTTTTAGGACTTAACGGTTCGAATATTTCTTTGATATAATAGACAAACACAAACAGATATGTAAATAATATGCAGTATATCGTGAATAAAGTAAGTTTTGATTCTATCAGGGGGGATCCATATGCTCAAATTGCTGATCATAGAAGATGAGAGATGGGAGAGAGAAGGTCTTGTAGATTTTCTGGATTGGGGGAGTCTCGGAATTGAAATCGCCGGCTGTGCCTGTGACGGCAAAGAGGGGATTGAGATGGCCGCGAGCATCCGGCCGGACATCATTATCACAGACATCAAAATGCCAGGGATGGATGGAATTACGATGTCCAAAAAGATTAAAGAGTTTCTTCCAGAAGTGAAGATGATCATTCTTACAGGCTATGATGATTTCAGGTTTGCCAGGGAAGCCATCACCTTCAATGCAAACGGATACCTGCTCAAGCCCGTTGAAGAGGAGGAAATGCTGGAACTGATCAAAAAAATAACGCGAAGCTGTGAGGCGGAAAAACACAGGCTGACCTATGAAACCGATTTATTGAAACAAATCAGCGACCAAAAGAATATCGTAAAAGATAAAATCCTGCTTGATTTATACGAAGGAAAATTAATGGATAAAGACCATCTAAAGGTTCTGAATATCTTAAATCCCGCAACCGGGGTAAAGGCCTATGCTGCTGTGGGAGTACGGCTGATCCCTGAATATGAAGCAGAATCTGACTGTAATGAAAAGTTAACTCTCAAAAGGAATTTAAACAAAGAAGAGATTGAGCAGAGCCTGGATAAAGACAGTTATGTATTGAAACTTAATGATGATATGGAGGACGAGTGTTTCATATATCTTTCATTGATAAATGGACAGTATGATCTTGATGAAGCAGTTGGTAAAATTAAAGAATATTTCGGGAAGAGTCCTGATCTTAATGCGGTTATTGGGATCGGGGAAAGCGTTGAGTCGCTTTACAATATTCGCACATCCTGCCTTCAAGCCAGAACTGCAATGGAGTTCGGAGTTTTTTGGGATAGCCCCGGAGTTTTTTACATTAATGAAGTTGAAAAACTGCAGCGAGATTTTGTTGGTAGTTCCGGTGAATTTTTAATGAGAGGGAACTATTACTCAAAGCAGATTATTTTCAGTATCCGGTCTGCGAATGTGGAACGCATTCATGAGCTGATGCGGGAAATGTTTTCTTTCATCAGCACGAATAAAGGTGCCACAAGGGATTTTATCTGCAACTACATTTATGGGCTCATCAATGAGGCTGCTTTACTGCTGTTTGGGATGAATGAGGATATCGAAAACATTTACGAAAATATAAGTGATTTGGGTAAGCAGGTGTTAATGCTAAAAAGCTTTAGCCACATGCAGCGGTTTATGCTTAGGTTTTATGAAAGAATCATCGTCTATTTGCTCGACAAGAGAAACAATAAAGACGAACACATTGTCAAAAAGGTCATCCAATTGGTGGAGAAGAAGTACATGATGGATATCAATCTTAAAACCATTGCAGCTGAAGTCTTTTTGTCTCCAAACTATCTGGGGAGTGTCTTTAAAAAGGGGATGGGTAAGGCTTTCAATGATTATCTCACGGAATACAGAATGGAGAAGGCAAAAGACTTGTTAAAGTCTCCTAAAAACAAAGTATCCTGGGTCGCGCAAGCTGTAGGCATGTCCAATACATCCTATTTTTGTGTGGTTTTTAAAAGCACTTATGGAATGGCGCCGGGGGAGTATCAGGAGATGCTGACACTCACTTCAACGGACGAGCACTCATCCAATTGAACCGTGTTTCACGAATTATACAGGGGGCCTGGCTATGAAGAAACTTATCCGGCATTTCATTAACCTCAGTGTAAGCTGGAAATTTGTCCTGGCGTATTTTGCAATTCTGATCCTCCCGATGATGTTTTCGGGAATCTATCTTTATTTGAAAACCTTGGATTCTGCCATAAAGCAGGCCGAACTGGTCATGAGACAAAATCTTTTACAGACAAGAACCAGCATTCTGGAAAAGGTCAACGCGGTCGAGACCGCATCCCGGTTCCTGACAGGAGACCTGAAAGTCCAAACAGTCCTAATCAACCAATATCCTGATGAAGTACACCGTATTCAGGAGTTTCAGTTCGAAATATCACCTTTCGCAAACAATATCCTAGGGCTGAACCGAATGATTTCTTCCCTTAGGTTTTACTTGCCTGACTCCATCATCACTCAATCAACGGACAGCTATTACAGCATCAACAAGCGCAGTATGCCTGAATGGTTTCATCATTTTGCTTCAAAAAAACCTGTGCAAAGCGGATGGATCAGTTCCCATGAGGCTGTAGCTAACCCCGTCAGGCCGGATAACAGAACAGCGGAGCAGGTGTTTTCTTATAACAGTGAAATAAGATCCGAAACAACAAGAAGCGTGCTGGGGACCCTCGAAATTGAAGTCAAGGAAAGCGTTTTGTTTGAGATGCTTCGGGATCCCGTGATCCGTAAGATGGGAAAGGTATTTATCGCAGATGGCAACGGGATCATCATTTCAAATAACATCCCTGAGTTCTACAAAAGGAGCGTTGCAGATATCGGATTAACTGATTTCCTCAACAGCAGGAAGGAAAGTGAAGTAAAAAAGGTTCTGAATATTGAATCCATTGTTATTGCCATCCCCATTGAAGGGCTTGATTGCAACGTTGTGGGCATTTTTCCCGTGGATAATTTTAATCGGGAGGTGAAAAGCTCCCTGCCCTATATCATTCTTGTACTTGTCGCGTCATCCCTTCTGCTGGGGACCGTACTCTATATCATCACAAACATCCTCCTCCGCAGAGTCAAAAGGCTTGTCAAAGCGATGAAGCAGGTCAGGGAAGGGAATCTTGACGTATCCGTGAAGTTCAAATCCATGGATGAATTTGGGGAATTGGCCCTGAGCTTCAATCATATGACCGGGAGAATACATGAGCTGGTAGAAACAGTTTATAAAATCCAGCTGCTGGAGAGGGAAGCTGAGTTGAAAGCCCTGGAGGCACAGGTGAACCCGCATTTTCTGTATAATACTCTGGCGACCATTTCGTGGGTTGCCAGAAAAGCCAATGTTTATGAAATTGTGAAGATATCCAACTCCCTTGCAAAGTTCTACCGGCTTGTACTAAGCAAGGGAGAAAGACTGATCTGCTTTAATGAGGAACTGGAAATGGTAAGCGCTTATCTGCAGATCCAGAAAACAAGGTTTGAGAGCATGTTTGATACATCCTTCGAACTTGAGGAAGGCATCGAAGACTTAAAAGTCCTGAAGAACATCCTCCAGCCATTGGTGGAAAATGCCTTGAATCATGGGATAGAGCCCAAAAGAGGGCATGGGACCATTCTGATTAAAGCCGGAGAGCATGAAGACAGGCTGCGGATTCAAATCATCGATGATGGTGTTGGAATGAAGCCGAAAACACTAGCGGAGTTATTGGAGGGGAAGGTCGAGAGATCGGCAGGAAGTGGTTATGCAATAAAAAACGTAGTCGAAAGGCTCAAAGCATTTTATGGAAATGAATATACCTTTGAGATTTCCAGCAGACCGGGGATCGGCACGGCGATCACCATTACACTGGCTAAGCGGTGAGTGGCGGAAAAGTGTATATAAGTTAACATAAGGGGAAATGATGGGGCACAGTGCATGATTTAATGATAACAAACTCACCTCCCCGCCCCCTCTCTTTCCAAAAGAGGGGGAGAAAGGAAGTTATAATGGGAGAAAGTATAAGGGAAACAGCAAGGAATTTAAGAAAAGAACAATCTTCGGGTGAAAAGGTATTCTGGGAAATCGTAAGGAATAGAAAGCTTGGAGTTAAGTTTCTAAGACAATTTACCATACCTTTTCTATATGAAGGCAAAAAAAGATTCTTTATAGCTGATTTTTATTGTTTCGAAAAGAAACTGGTGGTTGAAATTGATGGTGGAATTCATGAAAAGAAGGTGGGATATGACCGTTTAAGGGACTACATAATAAACCAGCTTGGGATGAAAGTGATAAGGTTTAAAAATGAGGAAATGCAGGATGCAAAATCAGTAGTGTTTAAACTTATGAAATACCTGCAAGGGAATTAGGTTCCCCTCTTTTGAAAAGAGAGGGGCTAGGGGTGAGTTTATGATTGGATAGAATTCTTTTCTCCACTCTTAATACATACAACTGTGGAAGTAAATAACAACTATGATGCGGATTGATGTGTATTCAAAAGTGTGTTGATTATCAAAACAAGAATTGATTTTTATTATATACAGGTACCCTTGCGGTATCATAAAATTAAATCATAATTTGGATAATACTTGAATAAATCGCTAATTGTGTAATTTTTCGATGACAGATTTGATAGAAGGAATTGGATGACGATTATTTACTACCCTGAGGAGGTATGTACTTTTTTTATGCATTTTTTGCTTAGGAATCGGCACGATGGACAAGATGAAGACCGGAGGAGGACCTATGCCTGCCATGACAAGAACCGCGACATTAAAAACTGAAGCTTCAAACAGCTTATACAGAAGGAAAGTTAAAAATAAATATGTACTTTTTTTTATGGCATTACCCTTTCTTGTTTTAACCTTTGTTTTCTCCTATTTACCCCTGCACGGATGGTTATATGCCTTTTATAATTTCAGGCCGGGGATTCCACTGTCGCAAACTGAATTTGTCGGATGGAAGTGGTTTCAGTCCATCGCGGCGAACCCGACCCAGACCGGAGAAGTCCTTCGCGTCTTATACAATACGGTGGGTATCAGCACCATGAATATCCTGGTATCGGTTCTACCCGTAGCTTTTGCAATTTTTCTCGTGGAGATCAGAACCGAATGGTTCAAAAAAAGTGTCCAGGTTCTGACTACCATCCCTAATTTTATCAGTTGGGTGCTTGTGTTTTCAGTGGCTTTTAATATGTTTTCCGTGGACAGCGGGATGGTCAACAGGGTATTAATGCAGTTGGGCCTGGTGGACCGAGGGATTAATTTCCTTGCAACCGACAGCCATATCTGGCTGAAGATGTGCTTATGGAACATCTGGAAAACCCTTGGGTGGAGTTCGATCATGTATCTGGCGGCCATCGCAGGGATTGACCAGGAATTGTATGAGGCGGCAAAAGTAGATGGTGCGGGACGCTATAAAATGATGTGGCATATTACGGTCCCTGGCATATTACCCACCTTTTTCGTAATCCTGCTGCTTTCCATCGCCAATTTTATCAATAACGGCTTTGACCAGTTCTATGTATTCCAGAACCCGGTCAACAGGAACCATATTGAAGTCCTGGACTTATACGTATACAACATCGGCATGGTAGGTTCCAATTTTTCTTTCGCAACTGCAGTGAGCATGTTGAAATCCCTGATCAGCGTATTCCTGCTGTTTGTCGCCAACGGTCTTTCAAAGCTGATCCGCGGAGAATCTATTGTGTAACCTGCGAAGCAATACGGTATCCTGTCAGAAATTTATGAATCCTTAGAAACAATGGAGGAACAGGGAATGCGAAGAGCTAAAAATAATTCGGACAGTCTGCTTTTCAATCTATGCAACTATGCTTTCTTTACTCTGTTTACAGTGATTTGCATACTGCCGTTTTATTACCTTTTTATTAATACCATCAGCAACAATGATATGAGCAGCAGGGGACTCATTACTTTCCTGCCGAAGGGCATTCACCTTTCAAATTATATTCAGGTATTGAAAATCAAAGGACTCGCGTTGGCTGCCTGGATTTCTGTTGCCAGAACTCTTCTGGGAACCGTGCTGACAGTTGTAAGCTCTGCATTTTTGGGTTTTCTCTTCACAAAAAAGGAAATGTGGGGAAGAACCTTTTGGTATCGGTTCATCATTATTACCATGTATTTTAATGCAGGCATTATTCCCTGGTATATTACCATGATGAACCTTAAGCTGACGAACAACTTCCTGGCCTATATTCTGCCGTTGGTCATATCACCCTTCAACATCATTCTCGTAAAGACTTTTATTGAGGCCATTCCTCCCGCACTGCAGGAATCGGCAGAAATTGATGGTGCAGGGTACTTTACGGTATTTACCCGGATTGTATTTCCGCTGATTACACCGATCATGGCAACGATCGCAGTGTTTTCCGCGGTCAATCAATGGAACTATATTGTGGACACCATCTTCTTAATGACCGATTCAAAGCTCTACACATTACAGTTTGTACTCTTCCGATACTTGAATGAGGCAACGGCCCTTGCGTCACTGATAAGGAACAGCCAGGGAGGAATCACCATCGATGTATCCAACATGCAGACGGCTACCTCGGTCAGAATGACCGTGTCCATGATCGTTGTATTCCCGATTATGTTTGTATATCCATACTTCCAGAGGTGTTTTGTGAAAGGAATCATGATTGGCGCGGTCAAGGGCTAGAAATCCTCATGATACTATCTGTTTCACAGGAAAATGCCGGACCTGAAAATGAGTTTTTCCCCGGAGAGATCGGGGTTTAACGGAATAAAAATAGTGGGGGGACTATGAATGAAAGGAAATCTCAAAAGGGTCTTGTCGCTTGTACTGGTGTTTATTATGATTGCCGCTATGGCAGCCTGCGGGGGAAAAAGTGAGAAGGAAAATGCTCCTGCAAACAAAAACACGGATACTGCCGCAAAAGATGCAGGAACATCCAAAACGCCTGAAAAAGAGCTGTACAAGGTGGACGTATTCACGATGCTCGGCAATATGGCAGGCGTACAAACAGGCTGGTTTGCGAAGATTGTAAAAGACAAGTTCAACATGGAGCTCAATATGATTGCTTCCAATGTGGACGGCGGCGGAGATAACAAATTTGCAACCATGATGGCATCCGGAAACCTCGGGGATATTGTTATATTCGGCGGTGAAGACGACAAATACCGCGATGCGATCAAATCCGGACTCTTGTATGATATGGCTAAAGACGGCTTAATCGAGAAATATGGAAAGGATATTGTTTCCGGTTACCCAAAGGCCATTGAAAAGGCGAAAGTCAACTTTGGTGGCGGAAAGAGCATCTACGGCCTGGGGTATAATGCTGCAAATATGCCCAGCGGACCGTCTGAAGGATCAGAAATGACCTGGGGGCCGGATCTCCGTTGGGACCTTTATGAGAAGCTGGGCAAGCCGGAGATCAAAACCATGGAGGACTATCTTCCTGTCCTTAAAAAGATGCAGGAGCTGGAACCCAAGAGCGATACCGGCAAGCCGACTTATGGATTCTCCATGTGGGCGGATTGGGATGGAAATCTGATGTGTCTTGCAAAGCAGTTTGCCTGCATGAATGGTTATGACGAAACGGATCAATTTAATCCCGGAGGATTTGCATTGATTTCGGCAAATCAGGAAAAAACCCAGGGATTGCTTGACCCGGACGGATTATACTTAAGAACGCTGAAGCTGTACTTTAAAGCCAACCAAATGGGCCTGGTGGATCCTGATTCCATATCACAAAAATATGAAGATGCCGTCAATAAGATGAAGGACGGACAGACACTATTCTCCTGGTTCCCATGGATGGACAACATTTATAATACTCCTGAAAGGCAGGCACAGGGCAAAGGCTTTGCACTGGTACCTTTTAAGGATGAAAAGATATATTCGTTAGGCTTCAATCCCTATGGCTACGGAAGACTCATCTCCATTGGTTCCAAAGCAAAGGATCCGGCAAGAGTGATGGAATTCATCAACTGGATGTATACTCCGGAAGGAATTCTGATGTCCAGTGATACTCCTGTGGGACCAAAAGGCCTAACCTGGGATGTCAAGGATGGAAAGCCTTACCTCACTGATTTCGGTAAGAAGGCACTGCCGAAGAATCCGATCGATATCCCTGCCGAATACGGCGGCGGGAACTTCAAAGACGGTATCAACCAGATGAATATCAACCTTGTTCAGATTACCGCGATCCATCCTGACTTCAATGAGCCTTATGACTGGCGTTTGTGGAAATCCGTCTTAAGCGATAATCCTTCAAAGCTGGTTCAGAATTGGAGAGCGTCCATGAATGCATTAACTCCGAAGGAGTATCTGCAGAAGAACAACATGCTGGTAGTCAATGATCCGGTATTTACCGGCAAAGCTCCGGATACCATAGATAAGACTCTCCAGCAGAAGCAGGGCCAGGCTGCCGCTGTGATCAAACAATACTCCTGGAAAATGATCTTTGCCAAAAACGAAGCTGAATTCGATAAGTTGTTCAAGGAAATGAGCGATAAGGCAAAAGGCCTTGGATATGATGAAGTCCTCCAGTGGTATGTAGATCGCGCGAAACAGGTATATGATTTCAGACAGCAAAAAAAATAAGGAAGGATTAGCAGGGTTAAGTGGGATAGGAATCTGGCACATGGGAAAACCTGTGTGCCAGATTTTGTGCTTACACTTAGTCTCTTTGCATTCTATATTTTCTTTAGCATCGAAAAGCTGCTGTATGGGGAAACGTCTCTATGGAATTAAATTGGGGACATTCCTCAACGCAAAAGGAATACAAAATATTCAGAGAGGAGTGTCCCCTGACCTTGGACGCACTTTTCTCAGAGAGATTCCTTTGGGGTCAAGTGAAGATTTCCTCTTCCAATAGCTTTTCGCATGTAAATTCTTTATCACTTTGAGTATAGAATAAATCTGACGCCTTAATGATTTGGGGGGATAATATGAGGATCAGTGACAATGACCAACAGCAAAATCCCATGCGGCTGTGGTACTCAAAACCGGCTGCAGTCTGGGAGGAAGCCCTGCCGGTGGGGAACGGCAGGCTTGGCGGCATGGTGTTTTCGAATATAAGGGAAGAACTTATACAGCTCAATGAGGATACGCTTTGGTCCGGGATTCCCAGAGATAAGTTGAATGGTGAGGGAATCTGCTATCTTGAAGCTGTCAGAAAGCTGATTTTTGAAGGAGAGTATCTCAAGGCCCAGGAACTCATAGAAGAGAAAATGCTGGGGCCCTATAATGAGTCTTATCTGCCGATGGCGAACCTGAAACTTGACTTCGGAACGGATGAAAATGTGACTGAATATTATCGGAAATTGGACCTGGAGACGGCGATAGTTACTACAAGCTACACCTGTGGAGGGGTTCATTTCAAAAGGGAAGTCTTTGTTTCAGCACCTCACCAAATCATGGTTGTCAGAATTACCGCCGATCAAAAGGGAAAAATTACTGCCGGAGTTGGTCTGGATAGCCTGCTGAGGCATGACGTATTCTGCAAAGAGGAATCAATCCTCACCCTCAAGGGGAAATGTCCTGTCAATGTCCAACCCAACTATGTTGAAGCTGAGAATCCGGTGATTTATGATCCGGATGGAAAAGGAATGAATTTTGAAGTATGGGTTAGGTGCTTTCCTGAAGGTGGAAATACAGCGTTCATCGATGGAACTTTCTGCGTTGAACAGGCAGACAGCCTGACCCTTACACTTGCAGCCAATACCAGCTATAACGGCTTTGACAGGGAGCCGGGAGCGGATGGAAAGGATTGTACGAGACTTTGCAGAGGAACTCTGGATAGAGTGAAAGATCTTTCCTATGAAGAACTGAAGGCAGCACATCTTGAAGATTATCAAAAGCTTTATAAAAGGGTAGAGTTGAAATTGGGAACCGGAGAGGCGGCTGCTCTGCCTACAGATCAAAGGCTTGAGCGTCTTAAAAACGGAGGAGAAGACCCACAGCTGGCAGCGCTTTACTTCCAGTATGGAAGATATCTCTTGATCTCCAGTTCACGTCCCGGAACACAGCCGGCAAATCTGCAGGGGATATGGAACTGTCAAGTTCGTCCCCCCTGGTCAAGTAACTATACGACCAATATCAATACGGAAATGAACTACTGGCCTGCCGAAGTATGCAATCTGGCGGAATGCCAGGAGCCTTTATTTACTATGCTAAAAGAGCTTTCCGTTCACGGTGGAAATACGGCAAGAGTGCACTATAACTGCAGAGGATGGACTGCCAATCATAATGTTGATTTGTGGAGACAATCTTCCGCTGTTGGCGATCAGGCACGTTGGGCCTACTGGCCGATGGCCGGTGCATGGTTGAGCCGCCATTTATGGGAGCATTTCCTCTTTAGCCGCAGTCAAGAATTCCTCTCTGAGAATGCATATCCTTTAATGAAGGGGGCGGCCTTGTTCTGCCTGGATTGGCTTGTTGAAGATGGAAACGGCAATCTTGTCACCTGTCCGTCTACCTCGCCGGAAAATGCATTTTTGACGGAATCGGGAGAACCTTGTTGTGTCAGTATGGCATCTACCATGGATATGTCAATCATCAGAGACTTGTTCAACTGTTGTATTGAGGCAAGCCGTATTCTAGAGACTGATGCAGAATTCCGAAAACAGCTGGAGGAAGCCTTGAATCGGCTGTATCCATTCAAAATCGGCCGGTATGGGCAACTCCAGGAGTGGTTCAAGGATTTCCGGGAGGAGGAGCCGGGGCATCGGCATGTTTCCCATCTGTTCGGGCTGCACCCGGGAAACATCATCACCAGGGCAAAAACTCCCGAGTTGTATGAAGCCTGCCGTAAAAGCCTTGAAAGAAGGCTTGAAAACGGGGGCGGCCACACAGGGTGGAGCTGTGCCTGGATCATCAATCTGTTCGCACGGCTTGAAGATGCTGAGAAAGCCTACATGTATGTGAGAACGCTCCTTGAAAAATCAACTTATCCGAATCTTTTGGATGCACATCCGCCCTTTCAGATTGACGGAAACTTCGGAGGCACTGCGGGGATTGCCGAGATGCTGATTCAAAGCCATTCAGGCGAATTGAGCCTGCTGCCTGCCCTGCCGAAGGCATGGCCTGAGGGGTATGCGAAGGGATTACAGGCCAGGGGAGGGTTTGAGGTGGATATGGAATGGAAAAACGGACAACTGGTTGAAGCTCGCGTATATTCAAAGCTGGGCGGTCCGGTACAAATCCGGACCGGATGCAGGGTGAACATCCGTTGTAAGGAGAAAGATCCCGAAATTAAGGTTGTGGAACCTTTACTGCAAGAGGTCGGTACTGAAGCAAGGAAAACATATATTCTTCAACCTTCGGCAGACTGATTCCATGAAACTGTCAGGAGGGAAACAGATTTTTCTGCCTGTATTGTGATGGCGTACAACCCATATGCACTTTAAAGATATTGATAAAATAGCTGAAGTTATCAAAACCAACGTCCAGAGAAATTTCATAGATTTTCTTATTGCTGCTCTCCAGGAGCTTGGCTGCCTTTTGGATCCGGTAATGGTTCAAATAGTCAAAAGGGGTTTTTTTGAGCATTTGCTTGAAGAAACGGCAAAAGTGACCTTCACTCATGCTAATGATGGATGCAAGGTCTTTCAGGTGTATTTTATTCGGATAATGGGTCTGAATATAGTCCAAAACAGTCTTTAACCTTTCCGCCTTATAATCGTTCCTGGAGTAAGGTGATACCTGCCCTGCAGACTTGCTGTCAGCCAATAGCCTGGACAGGATCAGGTAAAGCCTTGCTTTTGTTTCCAGTTCATACGCATAAGTTTTCTCCAGATTGATTACAAAGATTTCCTCAATCCATTTCAATACTTCCTTTTCCCACAGGGTATCCCCTTTAAGACAGGAGGCTGTTTCGAGCTTTCTTTGGGTAAATGGTGTGATGTACTTTTCCTGCAGCATGTCATGGCCTGCACTGAAAAGCAGATCCGGACTGAACACCACGGCACTGTAGCTGCAGTGTGAGTGATCCAGCGGATAGCCTGCATGGAGATCGCCACTGTTGACAAAAACTGCCTGGCCGGCGGACAGGTCATAATAGGAGGTGCCAATCTGGAAGGTTGCTTTTCCAGCCGTAACGATCAAAAATTCAAGCTCATCATGCCAGTGGCAGTCCAGGATATGCTGACTGCTGCAGTCCATGTGATATACGCTGAGCGGGTACATGACATCTCCATGGACCCTGTTTTCCTTTAATAGATTCCGATCCAATGCAACCTCTTCTTTCTTGTCTATTTATGCACATAACATCAAAATCCTGTTATTAATCATCAAAATAGACAAAGATGTTTGATGATTTTGTTAATATAATTATATTGTGAACTAAAGATTTACTCAAGATGGTTAATGAAACATATAAAATGGGGGGAACCGGGTATGAAGTTTACAGACGGCTATTGGCAGGTAAGGGAAGGATTGAATATTTATAACCCGATGGACATCCGGGACATCAGGATTGACGGCAGCAGTGTGAAGGTGTATGCAGCCTGTACGACGGTAAGGCATAGGGGAGATACACTGGGTGGACCAATGATCACTGTAGAATACAGCGCTCCTATGGAAAATATCATCCGTGTAAAAATGATCCACTTCCAGGGGAAAAAGAAGATTGGTCCGGAATTTCAGCTGAATTCTGAAAGCAGTGGAATCGCAGATATTACTGAAACTCAAAAGGAAGCTGTACTCGCTAGCGGAGACCTCAGTGTAAAAATAATTAAAAATAACGGGTGGAAGATCGATTACTGCTTCAGGGGCAAACGTATCACAGGAAATGTACATAAAAGTACAGGCTACATCAAGACTCGGGATAACCAGTCATATATGCGGGAGCAGCTGGATCTGGGCGTAGGTGAGCTTGTATACGGTCTGGGTGAGAGGTTTACTCCCTTTATAAAGAATGGTCAGGTAATCGACATTTGGAATGAAGATGGCGGTACATCCAGCGAACAAGCCTATAAAAATATTCCGTTTTATATTACCAACAAAGGCTATGGCGTGTTTGTCAACCATCCGGAACGTGTTTCCTTCGAGGTAGCATCGGAGAATGTGTCCAAGGTTCAGTTTTCTGTTCAGGGAGAATTACTGGAATATTACATCATTGGCGGCTCCAACCTGAAAGAGGTCCTGGAGAACTATACTAAGCTGACCGGGAAGCCTGCTCTGCCGCCTGCATGGTCTTTTGGTCTCTGGCTTACGACTTCTTTCACTACAAGCTATGATGAAAAGACGGTCAACAGCTTTATTGACGGCATGCTCCAAAGAGACATCCCCCTTCGTGTTTTCCACTTTGATTGTTTCTGGATGAAGGAATACCAGTGGTGTGACCTGGAGTGGGATAAAGAAGTATTCCCGGATCCGGAAAATATGTTGAAGAGGCTAAAAGCCAAGGGCTTGAAGATCTGTCTCTGGATAAACTCCTATATTGCTCAAAAGTCACAGCTCTTTGAAGAGGGCATGGAAAAGGGATATCTGTTAAAGACCAGGGATGGAGCGGTATGGCAGTGGGATAAATGGCAATCGGGAATGGGATTGGTAGACTTTACAAACCCGGTGGCAGTAGCATGGTTCAAAGGGAAGTTGAAAAAGCTGCTGGATATGGGTGTTGACTGCTTTAAAACTGATTTCGGCGAGCGTATTCCAACAGATGTAGTCTATTTTGATGGCTCAGACCCTGAAAAAATGCACAATTATTATACTTATCTCTACAATAAAGCCGTATTCGAAGTATTGAAAGAAGTTAAAGGAGAGAAAGAGGCTGCAGTCTTTGCACGGTCAGCAACAGTAGGTAGTCAGCAGTTCCCGGTCCACTGGGGGGGAGATTGTTCAGCTACTTATGATTCCATGGCGGAAAGCCTTCGGGGCGGGTTGTCCCTCTGCCTATCGGGTTTTGGTTTCTGGAGCCATGATATCAGCGGGTTTGAAAAGACTGCACCGCCGGATATCTATAAAAGATGGGTCGCTTTTGGGTTGCTGTCCTCCCACAGCAGGCTCCATGGAAATGAGTCTTACAGAGTCCCGTGGCTCTTTGATGAGGAAGCGGTGGATGTACTCCGATTCTTTACAAAATTGAAATGCAGGTTGATGCCTTATCTGTTTGGGGCAGCAGTGGAAGCTTCACAAAAAGGCGTTCCCATGATGCGCGCCATGGTTTTGGAATTCCCCGAGGATCCTACCTGCGGCTTCCTGGATAGACAGTATATGCTGGGT